>CAZWSO010000082.1:0-10884 GCA_964636485.1 uncultured Gemmatimonadaceae bacterium | reverse complement strand
TCCTCATGGTCGCCGGCCTCGATCGATACTTTCAGATCGCCCGCTGCTTTCGCGACGAGGATCTACGCTCGGATAGGCAGCCTGAGTTCACTCAGATTGACGTGGAGGCGTCGTTCGTTGGTACCGAAGATGTTTTCCGCTTCACTGAGGGATTGCTCGCTGTCCTGTGGAGCGAAGGCGGACGAACGATCGAGACCCCATTCCGCCGGATGTCTTACGCGGAGGCGATGGAGCGTTACGGCACGGATCGGCCGGACCTGCGCTTCGAGCTGGAACTGTTCGACGCCAGCGACGCGTTCCGGGATTCGGACTTCAACATTACCCGTAAGGCGCTCGCCGAAGGTGGACGGGTTCGAGGGTTGCGGATACCAGGTGGAGCGTCTTTTTCCCGCCGCGAGGTCGACGAGCTCGAAGCAGTCGCCAGGGGGGCGGGAGCTGGCGGGCTGCTTCGCCTCAAGCGCTCGGCCGGGGCACTTGAAGGCCCCGTCGCGCGCCATCTGAATGAACACGGAGCGGCGATGCTTCGCCTTCTGGACGGCGACCTCTGTCTCATGGTCGCCGCACCCGACGCGGTCTCCAGCCTCGCGCTGGACCGCGTTCGCCAGGAGACCGCACGGCGCCTCGTCCTTGGGCAGGAGGGAGTGCTCGAGTTTCTCTGGGTAACCGACTTTCCACTGTTCGAGAGACTTCCCTCAGCCGTCGGTTTCGGCGCGGTCCACCACCCCTTTACGGCGCCTCATCCGGAGGACATCGCTCTACTGAGCTCTCGCCCTGAGCAGGTGCGGGGGCTCGCCTACGACGTCGTGCTGAACGGCACGGAGCTGGGGGGTGGCAGCACCCGTATCTCCGATCCGGCGCTACAGGAGCGGATTTTCTCGCTCCTCGGCATCGAGGAGGAGACGGCACGGACCCGCTTTGGCTTCCTGCTCGAGGGACTCCGGGCAGGGGCGCCGCCTCATGGCGGCATAGCGCTCGGATTCGACCGCATAGCGATGCTCCTGGCGGGAGCGCCATCACTCCGCGATGTGATCGCGTTTCCGAAGACTACCGCCGCACGCGCTCTTTTCGAGGGCGCGCCAGCCCCGGTAACGGCGGCCGAGCTGCGAGATCTGCGGATCCGAGTGGACATCGAGGAGGAGGTTGGCGCGTGAGTGACGACAGCACCACGCACCGTATTTCCACTGAGGGCGCGGACCTGCTCACCCTCGCGGGTGTGAACGACGCGAATTTGCTCGAGCTGTCGCGCATCTTCGCAGTGAAGGTCGGGCTGCGCGGTGAAAGTCTCACGCTTACCGGTACGCTCGACGTTATCGAGCGGGCCACGCCGGTGGCGCAACGAATGGTGGACACGGCCAAGCAGCGTCTGCCGCTGACGCCCGATGACGTGTTGCGGATGAGCGAGGATGGTTCCCGCGAGGATGGCGCACCGGCGGGCGAACAGCGCATCGTGTTGCCCGGGGTGCGGAAGATCATTCAGCCCAAGACCCTCGGGCAGGCGAGCTACCTGGATCTCATTGCCGAGCAGGACATCGTCGTCGGCATCGGGCCGGCGGGAACGGGGAAGACGTATCTGGCAGTCGCCGCGGCGGTGGATGCGCTGGTCCGCAAGCGCGTTCGGCGCATCGTGCTGGCGCGGCCCGCGGTGGAGGCGGGCGAGAGCCTGGGCTTCCTCCCCGGCGACCTCCAGGCCAAGGTGGATCCGTATCTCCGCCCGCTCTACGACGCACTCGACGACATGATGCCCGCGGAGCGGGTGCAAAAGTCCCTCGAGACACGTACCATCGAGATCGCACCCCTTGCCTACATGCGCGGCCGTACCCTGGCCGACGCGTTCGTGATCCTGGATGAGGCGCAGAACGCCACCAGCGCACAGATGAAGATGTTCCTGACTCGACTCGGCGTGAACTCGAAGGCTGTGATCACCGGTGACAAGACGCAGATCGATCTGCCTCAGCGGGAGCAGTCGGGACTCGTGCAGATCGAGCGCATCCTGCTCGGAATCGACGGCATTGGATTTCACTATTTCACCGAGGCCGACGTCATCCGGCACCGCCTCGTTCGTGAGATTATCAAGGCATACGCACGAGATTCGGCGGGAGAGTAGCGAGTGATGTCACGGGAGCAGATGGGGCAGGTGCTCGGCGACGAGCCGCCTGAGCGTGGGGGGACGCGCGCCGCATATCACGGTGCGCGCATCAGCCTTTTTCTGCTCGTGGCCGCGTTCACGTACGTGCTCTTTCCCGCCTCTCCCGCCGTGGAGACGCCGATTTTCGAGGTCGGTTCGGTGGCGACGGAGACGGTCATCGCGCCCTTTGCATTCAACGTGCGCAAGAGCAACGCCGAGCTGCTCCGCGAACGGGAGGAGCTGGCACGTGCCGTCAAGCCGATCTTCTTGCACGACCCCGGGGCAGCCGACAGCGCGATCGCACGGGTCAGCGCGTTCATGGGCGCGCTCGCCGACGCCGTGGAGCCGAATCGGCGGCTTGAGCTCGACCAGATCCGGCGTGTAGCATCCGAGTATGGCGTGACGCTGAGCGCACCGGAAGCCGACTATCTGGCCACGGTGGCCCGCCGGCGCGCCATGGACGATGCCTTGCGCCTCGCCTACGAGCGCTGGCTCGCCCCGGGGATGGCGGCGAGTGGTGCCACTGAGGAGATCCGGGGCGAGGTCATCGTTCGCCGCGGCAATGACGAGCGCAGCATTCTCTCCGACAGCATTCCGACCTTCGGAACGTTTCTGGCGCAGGCCCGAGCCGCTCACCCGGATCCGAATTCCTCCGTGGGCGATGCGGTCTTCGTCAAGCTGCTCAGTGCATTCTTCCAGCCCACGATCCGGTACGATCCCGGCGCCACGGAGCAGCGGCGCGCCGAGCTTCGTGACACCGTTGACCCGTATCGCTACCGGGTGATGGAAGCCGAGAGGATCATCGGCCAGCACGAGGTAGTTGGTCGTGCCGAGTTCGAAAAGCTTCGTGCATTGCAGGAGGCGATGCAGGCGCAGACACGCGGCGAGCGGGCGATCACGCGGATTCTCGGCGCGATCCTCTACAATGCCCTGGTACTGGGCATCTTCGTGATCGCGGTAGTGCTCTTCCGGCCGCAGGTCTACCGTTCCTTCCGCTCGCTGTCGCTCTTCGCTTTCGTCTTCATGGCCGTCGTGCTTGGCGCTTTTGCCGTCACTCGCATGACCGCCGTCGCCTCCGAGCTGGTGCCGGTGGCGTTTGCCGCCATCATACTAAGCGTCCTGTTCGATCCGCGAATCAGCATGATCGCGGCAATGATCCTCGCGGTGTTGATAGGGGGCCAGAGCGTCTTTCGTGGCACCAACGCACTGTTCATCCATCTGATCGGCGGCGCCGCGGCTGCGCTGAGCGTGCGAGTGATCCGTCGACGCGATCAGTCGTATTATTCGATCCTGATGATCGGCTCGGCGTATCTGTTCGCGGCGTTCGCAATCGGCATGACGCTTGGCTGGGCCGCTATCGAGATCGGAACGGCCGCCTTCTGGGGGTTCGTGAACGCGTTCATCTCCGTTTCACTGGCCATGTCGCTGCTGCCACTGGCGGAACGGTACACGGGCGCGACGACGGATCTCACGCTCCTCGAGTACTCGGACCTCAACCGCCCGCTCCTGCGCCGGCTGAGCCTCGAGGCACCGGGTACATATGCCCACACGGTCGTCATGGCGAACCTCGTGGAATCCGCCTGCAACGCGATCGGCGCGAACGGCCTCCTCGCACGAGTCGGGACCTATTACCACGACATTGGAAAACTCAAGAAACCGCAGTACTTCGTCGAGAACCAGGCGCGCGGGCGCAACCCGCACGACAAGCTCAAGCCGACGACAAGCGCGAGCATCATCAAGAACCACGTCCGCGAAGGGGTGGAGCTGGCCGAGGAGCACAAGCTGCCACGCGTTCTTACGGCCTTCATTGCCGAACACCACGGTACCGGCCAGATCTCCTACTTCGTTGAGAAGGCGCGCGAGCGTGACGGGCTGACGCCGACCACGGGCGAGTTCGCTTACCCGGGTCCCATTCCGCAGACAGCGGAAACCGCAGTCTGCATGCTGGCGGACGGGGTCGAGGCCGCCGTGCGCGTTCTGAACGAGCCCACGCCCGAGAAGATCCGGGATGTGGTGGACCACATCGTGCGGCAAAGAATGGAGCAGGGGCAATTGCGCGACGCGCCCCTCACTCTCAGGCAGCTCGAGCAGGTAAAGGAGCAGTTCGCACGCGTACTCATCGGGATGCACCACAACCGAATCGATTATCCCACCGCGAGCGGGGGGATCACCTCCGAGTTCGCAAAGGTATGACGCTCGCTGTGGACGTCGCCGTCGAGAGCGGGCGGCTGCCACTCGGACGTGCCCGCATTGGCGAACTGGTTCGCGGCGTGCTTCGCGCCGAGCGTGTACGCAACGCCATGATCTCCGTGACCTTCCTGCCGAATCGCAATATGGCTGCGCTGCACCGCAAGCACCTCGACGGTGCTGACGTAACGGACGTGATCTCGTTCGGTTTCGTCCCTTCGGGCGAACGCTCCCCAGTCATCGGCGACATCTACGTCGCCCCGGCGGTCGCCAGGTCGAACGCGCGGCGGCACGGCGTGGGTGTGCGCGAGGAGCTTGCACGACTTGTGGTGCACGGTACCCTCCACGTGCTCGGGTACGATCATCCCGACGATGGTCTCGACCGCGAGCGTTCGCCCATGTGGCGGCGGCAGGAGCAGCTGTTGCGGCGCCTCCATCGAGAGGGGCGGCGGTGATCGGCGCCCTGTTCCTCGGCATCCTTTCGGCTATCGTGGCCGCGCTCTGCACGACCGCTGACGGCGCGCTCCTGGGGGACACGGAGGAGGATCGCGGCGCTCTCTCCGCGTCGCCGCGCCGCGCCGGCCCGGAAGAAGTCCACCGCGCGCTCGGCCTGGCGCGTCTTGCCGCCCTCCTGTCCGCTGGCGCCTTCCTCGCACTGGCGCTGCGGCTCCACCAGCGGCCGCTGTTGGCCGCACTCGCCTGGGCAGTCCTGCTCGCCATCTTCCTCGCGATGTTCGCCGAGATCCTGCCGCGTGCGCTCGGCGAAACACTGGGTGCTCGTCTGCTTCAGCTGCTCGCCCCGCTGGTGAGGACCATCGAGCTTCTCTTCAGTCCGTTGGTGCGCGTCGGTCGCTGGGCCGATGAGGTGCTGATTCGACTCTTTCCACCAGCGACCGCCGAAGCAAGCGATCGCGAGACGATCGCCGATCGCTTCCGGATGGTCGCGGAGGCGGGCGCCGCGCCGCCTTCTCGTGGTCCCATGGCTAATCGAGTCTTCTCCCTCGCTGATACCGAAGTCGCCGAGGTCATGGTGCCGCGCGTTGACATTGTCGGCGTCGAGAAGGAAATGCCCTGGTCCGAGGTTATCGATCGCGTCCGCAGCGCAGAGCACGCCAGAGTGCCGGTCTACCAGGAGACGCTCGATGACATCATCGGCGTTCTGTACGCCAAGGATCTCCTCGCCGCCGTCATCAGCGACGAGTCGCCGGCAGGCGGATGGCTCTCGCTCGCGCGCACAGCCACGTTCATCCCGGAGACGAAGAACTGCGCGGAGCAGTTGCGTGACTTCAAGCTGACACGCACGCACATCGCCATTGTCGTCGACGAGTTCGGGGGTACCGCCGGCCTGCTCACCATCGAAGATCTCCTGGAGGAGATCGTCGGGGACATCCGTGACGAGTACGATATCGAGGAGCCGGCCATCGTAGTCGAAAACGGTTGCCGTTTCTGGGTGGCCGGACGCGTCACGCTCGATGAACTATCCGATGCCCTTGGGCAGCGGTTCGAGCACGAGGATGTCAGTACGGTGGGCGGTCTGATATACGAAGTGCTCGGTCGCGTGCCGCGCGCTGGAGAGGAGCTGACGCTGGGATCCTTCCGGGTCGTCGTCGAGCAGGTGCGCCGACGTCGCGTGGACCGTGTCTACTTCGAGAAGCAGGACACCCTCGTCGGACGCACCGCATGACTCTCGCCATCCTGCTGGTCGGCCTCCTGGTGATTGCGTGGCTCACCGCCACCGCAACGGCCATTCGGTCGGTAAGCTGGATCTGGTTGCGCCGGTGGGCGGAGCAGCGGCTTGGAGGCCCGGTGGGTGCGGAGCCGCTGCTCGTACGCCCGCACCGCCTCCTCGGCGCGGCCAGTGCCGGCGTGGCTGCCACCGTCGTTCTCACCGGTGCCTGGCTCGGAGCGCGCCATGCACTGCGCGGCTGGGAGCTGTTCGCCGAACTGCTACTGCTCTTTCTACTGCTGATTCTCTTGGGGCAGCTTCTGCCGCGCGCAGCCGCGAGACGCTGGGCTGCACAGGTGATTCCGATACTCGTGCCACCCCTGAGACTGTTCGCCGCCATGGTCGCACCGGCGCTCGCCGGCGGCCAGCGGCTGGCGGCTGCGCTCGGCCCCCTTCAGACCAGACCGCCAACCGAACGCGATGGGATCGAGGAGCTGCTCCGTGAGGGTGAGCTGGAAGGCATCGGCGATCGCGAGGAGATCGAAATCATCACCGGAATCGTCGAGTTCGGCGAGAAGGTCGTCGCCGATGTCATGACGCCACGTACGGAGGTGTTCGCACTCGACGAGTCCATGGACCCGCCCGCATTCGCCGCCGCCATCGCGCAATCCGGCTACAGCCGCGTGCCCGTCTACCGCGGGTCACTGGATGAGATCGTCGGGATGGTGCACGCCTTCGATGTGCTCAAGGTGCGGGGGGAACGCATGGCGCCCCTCCGACCCGTTGTCCACGCGCCCACCTCCAAACGGTGCAGTGAGCTGCTGTCCGAGATGATGCGCGCCCAGCGGCACCTTACGGTGGTGCTCGACGAGTACGGCGGGACCGCCGGAATTGCAACGCTCGAGGATCTGCTGGAGGAGCTGGTCGGCGAGATCGAGGACGAGCACGATGAACCGCTGCCCCCCGACGCGCAGGCGATGCCGAGCGCAGCGATTCTCGATGCCGGACTCGAGATTGCCGAAGTCGAGCGCCGCCTCGGCGTTGCCCTGTCACAGGAGATACACAACCGCGCCAAGAGCCTCGGAGGCATTCTGGTGACCGCACTTGGACGCATCCCCGTCCTCGGCGAGCGCGTCCGCATCGGGGGCCTCGAGGTAACCGTGTTGGAGTCCGAGCCGTCCCGGGTGGTGCGGGTGTTGGTGCAGCCGGCCAACAGCGGACCACCGATCGACATCGCCGAGCAGCGCTGACGTGCGGGCCCTGCTCGTCTTCTGGCGGCTCTTTCCCTACGTCATCGCCTTTCTTCGCGACCGCCGTCGCTTCATCGCGCTGGGTCGTGCCCGTGCGGTCACGGAGTTTCAGCACCGCGCGCGGGCGCAACGGCTGACGGGCACGGTGGCGGCCCTTGGCCCGACCTTTATCAAGCTCGCGCAGGTGTTCGCTTCACGCGCCGACATTATCCCCGAGCCGTATCTCGGTGAGGTAGGCGCCCTTACCGACCGCGTGCCGGCTCTTCCCGTCACCGACATCGAGCGCGTTATCGAGCAGGAGCTTGGCCGTCCCGTCACGCAGGTCTTCGAGCGGTTCGATCCAGTGCCGCTGGGGTCCGCTTCGTTGGGTCAGGTGCATCGCGCATCCCTCGGCGGTCGCGAGGTCGTTGTAAAGGTTCTGCGCCCTGGCGTGGAGGAGTTGATCGCGACGGACCTGGCCGTGGCGTTTCGCATCCTGTTCTTCGTGAACGTGCTGTTCCCCAATCATCACACCCGCGCCATCACGAATATCGTGCGCGAGTTCGCGAAACGAATCGAAGAGGAGATGGATTTCCGCGAGGAAGCGCGGAACGCCGAGGTAATTCGCGCGAACTTCGCCACTGAACCGCGCGTTGCCGTCCCGGAGGTGATATCCGCCTATGTGACCCGCCGCGTACTGGTGCTGGAATACATGGAGGGCACGCGCGTCGATCGGCTTCAGGAGCGGATTGCCAGAGGCGAGCTGGATCTGCGGCGTCTGCTCGGAACCATCGTGGAGGTCTACGTGCAGATGATGCTGGTGCATGGGATCTTTCACGCCGATCCGCACGCGGGCAACCTGCTCATCGCTCCCGACGGTCGTATCGTGCTGCTGGATTTCGGCATGGTCGTCAGGGTCGGGCAGGAGACACGCTCGCGACTCATTCAGACGATCATGGCGGCCGTCCGTCAGGACGTGGACGGAGTGGTGTCGGGCTTCTATGAGCTTGGTCTGCTGGACCCCGAGGTGGACCGGGGCACCGTGCGCGACGCGGCGCGGGCACTCATGTCCGTCGTTTTCACACGGGACGTACGCACACGGCACATCCAGGAGGTGATCGCCGACGTGATGGCGACGTTCTATCGCTGGCCGATCATGCTGCCAGCCGAGCTCGTCTACTTCGGCCGCGCTGCCGCTCTGGTGGAGGGCATCGGCTTCCGCTACGATGCGGACTTCAACGGGGTGCAGTTCGCCACGCCCATCGTGCAGGGGATGAAGGGGCAGCTCCTGCAGGCGATGTTCGGGGGCGACTCTCGGGAAGTGCTCAAGGACTGGATGGCGGAGCTGGCCTTCGTGGCGCGGGAGCTCCGCGACGTGCTCCGACGCGCTGGCCGGGACGAGCTTCGTGTGCGCGCACACCCGCGCGATGTGCTCGAGCTCGAGCGACATCTCGCGCGGCAGACACGGCGCATCCTGCTCGGCATCTTCGCGGGCTCCCTTGCCCTCATCTCGACGCTCATGTTCCTGGCGCACCGGAACGTAGCTCTGCTGTTGCTTTCGCTCGCCGCGGCCTTTGCCTTTTTTCTCGTCGTGATGCTCCTGCCCTTACATCTCCTCTCGAATCCATTCCGGGGATACCGGCATTGGCGGTGACACCGGCATCGCCCACCGGCGCGAACGCGCATGAGCGACTCCTTACGGACTTCGCGGCCCGGAAGCCCGCGGCTCTCGCGCGGGCCGTGAGCATTGTCGAGAATCACCGCGTTGGCTTCGAGGCGCTGCTCGGAGCCTTGCACTCCCGGCTTGGCCGCGCCCGCCGCATTGGCATCACCGGTCCGCCAGGAGCCGGCAAGAGTACCATCACCGCGCAGCTCGCTGGGCAGTACCGCCAATTGGGGCTCACCGTCGGCATCGTCGCTGTGGATCCGACTTCCCCGTTCACCGGGGGAGCGCTGCTAGGTGACCGCATCCGTATGGAATCCGTCGCCCTCGATCCAGGGATTTTTATTCGCTCCATGGCCACGCGGGGCTCGCTCGGCGGTCTGGCGGCAGGCACCCGCGAGGTGTGCGACGTGCTCGACGCCTACGGGTTCGACCGAATCATCGTCGAGACCGTCGGCGTGGGGCAGAGCGAGCTCGACATCGCACGAACCGCGGACACGACCTTAGTCGTCCTGGTGCCGGAGTCAGGCGACTCCATTCAAACGCTCAAGGCCGGACTCATGGAGGTGGCAGACCTGTTTGTCGTCAACAAGGCTGACAGGCCCGGCGCCGACCGCCTGCGCGCCGAGCTCGAGCTCATGCTCGGCCTTCGCATGGGGCAGACCTTCCGACATGTGCCGGTGCATCATGGGGTCGACCTCAAGCGCGTGAACCCCGCCCGGCTGGCACGCGAAGCGGCGAAGGGCGAGCACGACAACTGGACGCCGGCAGCCCTCACGGCGGTCGCATCGCGCGGGGAGGGGATCGGCGAACTCATCGCCACGCTCGACCGGCACTTCGATTATCTTGCCCGGACTGGAGCGCTCCGCCAGCGCCGCCGCCACCGGCTCCGCGAGCAGGTAGTGGAGGCCGTCGAGCGGCGAGTACGCCGCCGTCTGTGGGGCGACGCGGCGACTAACGCCTGGTTGGACGAGCGGCTTCCGGAGCTCGAAGCGGGGACGCTGACCCCCTTCCAGGCGGCAGCGGGCTTACTCGAGCGAACTGGAGACCTCCTGACAAGGGCAAACGCATGACCACCATCCGAGCCGTGAACGATGCCCTCCGTGAAGCGCAGGCCGAGATCGAACGGCTGCGCGCCGAAGTTGAGGATTGGCGCCGGCGCTACGAGCAGGGAAACAAGCGTGACATCGCTTTCTCCAACTCGGCGGGGGAGCTTCAGCCGCTCTACACGCCCTTGGATGTCGGCAATTACCCCGAGCAGCTCGGCTCGCCGGGTAAGTACCCCTTCACCCGAGGCATCCACCCTACCGGCTATCGCGGCCGGCTCTGGACAATGCGGCAGTTCGCCGGCTTCGGCAGCGCAAGCGACACCAACGCGCGCTACAAGTTCCTGCTCGCGCATGGTCAGACCGGTCTGTCCGTGGCGTTCGATTTTCCCACCCTGATGGGCTACGACTCGGACCACCCGCGCAGCGAGGGCGAGGTGGGAAAGTGCGGAGTGGCCATCTCGAGCCTTGCGGACATGGAGACGCTTTTCGACGGGATTCCGCTCGATCAGGTGTCCACCTCCATGACCATCAACGGGCCGGCTCTCATCCTCTACTGCTTCTACATCGCTGCCGCGGAGAAGCAGGGCGTGGACTCACGAAAGCTCCGCGGGACGATACAGAACGACATCCTCAAGGAGTACATGGCGCAGCACGCCTGGATCTATCCAGTTGAGCCGGCGCTCCGGCTCATTGTCGATGGGTTCGAGTGGTCCGCAACGCACGCGCCGCAATGGAACACGATCTCGATCTCCGGCTACCACATCCGCGAGGCGGGCGCTACCGCCGTTCAGGAACTGGCCTTCACGCTCGCCGACGGGTTCACCTACGTGGAACGTGGCATCGGGCGCGGATTGGATGTGGATGACTTCGCGCCGCGCCTTTCCTTCTTCTTCAACGCGCACAATGACTTCTTCGAAGAGATCGCCAAGTTCCGCGCCGCCCGGCGCATCTGGGCGCGCGAGATG
>CAZWSO010000081.1:0-11024 GCA_964636485.1 uncultured Gemmatimonadaceae bacterium | reverse complement strand
TACCCACGCGCTTCGCGTGCGCACCAGCGCAAGAGTTCAGGCGGCCGCCGAGGAAACGGCACTCGCGCGCGAGCGTTCCGCGGGCGCACTCGGCATCGCGCTATTGATCGTTGCTGGCGTGGCGCTGGCCCTGTACCGGTCCATGAGCCGTCCCGTAAGCGATCTGGAGTCGGGAATGGCCCGGGTTGCTTCCGGAGACTTTGATCACCGGCTGCGAACGTCGCCCAACAGGCGGGATGAGTTTGGCCGTCTCGCGATCAGCTTCGCCACCATGCAGCAGCGGCTTGCCGAGCTCGACCGGCTGAAGGCGGAATTCATCTCCATCGCTTCGCACGAGCTCAAGACGCCCGTGAACGTCATTGGCGGATACGTTCAGCTCATGCAGGACGGTGTATACGGTCCCGTAGAGCCACGGCAGAGAGAGGTGCTGGACACGTTGGACGGTCAGGTGCAGGCGCTCGCACGGCTCGTACATCAACTCCTCGATGTGAGCCGCTTCGAGGCGGGTGGAGCCCGTATCGATCCGCGACCCGTTAGACTGGACCCGTTCATCGACGAGCTGGAAAGCACATTCCGCGTACTTGCGATCCAGCGCGACATCGACTTCCGGATCGAACGGGTAGGACGGCTGCCTGACGAGGTCGTATGGGATCCGGATCGCATCAACGAGGTTCTCGGAAACCTCATCAGCAACGCATTCAAGTTCACCGAGCGGAACGGCACGGTCGAGATTCGCATCGAATCACGCAACGAGGATCTGCGAGTGATTGTGCGTGACAGCGGTGCCGGGATCGCGCCGGACCAGCTCCCGCACATCTTTGAGAAGTTCTTCCAGGCGGGAAATCAGCGACGGGGCCGGGAACGTGGGGCCGGCCTCGGACTCGCTATCGCGAAGCAGATCGTAGCCTTGCATGGCGGAGACGTCGGCGTAACGAGTACGGTTGGAGTGGGGACGACTTTCTGGATCACTCTGCCCCACAGCGCCGGCGACGTCGTGGCGGCGTACGACCCGGAAGCCAGTTTGAGTGCGCCGGCGTGATGCGACTGTTCGTGGCAACCGTGGTTCTCATGGCGGCGTGTGCGACAGTACGTCGCGATGCCCATGTCGATCTGTTGCCGGATCCGGACCGCTACCTTACTGAGGCGATAGTCGCGGCTGCAGACGGGCACATGGCGCGTGCCGACGATCTTCTGCTCACGGCGGCATCGCGGTTTCCCGAAGCGATGGTGACGCGCGACGTGCCCTATCTGCGCGCGCTCCTTCGCCTCGACCCGGCCAGTGCATATGGCTCGACGCCGGAAGCCGTTCGGCTGCTGGATGTCTACCTCGCGACGCCGGATACTGTGCAGTACCGTACGGAAGCCGCCATACTGCGACGTGTTGCGCTCATGCTGGACTCGTTGCAGGCCGAGCTGCCGATCCGGGAGTTAATGCTATCCCAGCGCGATTCGATTGACCGGCTGCTCGACCGGGATCGTGAGAGGGAGAATGAGATAGCGCGGCTTCGCGAAGCACTCGAGAAGAGCAACGCCGAGCTCGAGCGCATCCGCCGGCGGCTTGCGGCGCCTCCCACGCGGTGAGAGGCAGGAACCATCCGCCACCTGGCGGGCGGCCTCAACCCACTCTGAACAGCTCCATGGCGCGCGCGTAGCGGGCGGCGAGCACGCGCCGGATGCCCTCGTGCTCCCGGGCGCTGAGGGTGGGATCGCGCGACAGCAGCTCGACCGCGGATTTCCGGGCAATGAGGTTGAGCTGCTCGTCACGGAAGGGATCTGCCACACGAAAGGTGGGCAGGCCGCTCTGCCGCTCGCCGAACAGGTCGCCCATGCCGCGCAGGCGGAGATCGGCGCGCGCAATCTCGAACCCATCGTCAGACTCGACCACCACGCGCAGCCTCTCGGCTGCTTCGTCCCCCACGTTACCGAGCAGGATGCAGAACGACTCCGAGGCACCGCGCCCCACACGCCCGCGAAGTTGATGGAGCTGCGAGAGCCCGAACCGCTCCGGATGCTCGATCACCATCACTGTTGCGTTCGGCACGTCTATACCGACCTCGATGACTGTGGTGGCCACCAGAACGTCGACCTCGCCCGCTCGGAACTGGCGCATGATCTGGTCGCGCTGCTCGGCCGGAAGCCGGCCGTGCAGCAACTCCAGCCGCCGATGCGCGAACGGTCCATCGCGCAGCTCGGCAAACATCGTCGTGGCAGCCCGCAGGTCGATCTTCTCCGATTCCTCGATCACCGGATAAACGACGTATGCCTGTCGCCCCTGCTCCACCTGACGGTCGACAAACTGAAGAACGCGAGGTCGGGCGGACCCCGGCCGCAGCACGGTGGTGACCGGGTGCCGCCCGGGGGGACGCTCGTCCAGGATGCTGACGTCCAGATCGCCGTACAGCGTGAGCGCCAGTGAGCGCGGGATGGGCGTCGCACTGAGGAGAAGCACGTCGGGACGCTCCCCCTTCGCCCCAAGCGCGGCGCGTTGCTCGACTCCAAACCGATGCTGCTCGTCGATGGCCACGAGACCCAGGTTCCCGAAGATCGTTCGCCTCTCGGCCAGTGCGTGTGTGCCAACAGTGACGACAGGTTCCCCACCTGCAAGCCGCTCGTCGAGCACACGCCGCTCACGTGCGGGTACGCTGCCAGTCAGTAGGAGTGGAACCAATTCCAGCGGTTCGAGCAGTGCGGTGAAGGTGCGCGCATGCTGCTCGGCGAGCAGCTCGGTGGGTGCCATGACCGCGGCCTGATATCCGTTCTCCACGGCAAGGAGTGCGGCGAACAGCGCTACCACGGTCTTACCGCTGCCTACGTCACCTTGAAGCAGGCGGTGCATGCGGCGATCGCTGCACATGTCGGCGAAGATTTCGCGCACCGCGCGCACCTGCGCCTTGGTGAGCGCGAACGGAAGTGCCTCCTTCAATCGGCGCGTGAGCACGCGCCGGTTTCGAAAGGCGATGCCGTTGCGCGGCTCGCGGGCCAGCTCCCTGGCGCGCACGTGCAGCACGTGGAGGAAGAAGAGCTCCTCGAAGGCCAGACGCGAACGACCGCGCATGGCTTCGGCCACCGATGCGGGGCGATGCACCATGCGCAGCGCTTCCGGCAGTGCCGGCACATCGGCGCGCGCCAGGACGGCAGTGGGGAGGTACTCAGAGACCAGAGGGAGCAGAGCATCGATGTGGGCATCGATTACGGCGCGGATCTGCTTGAAGGACATCCCCTCGGTGGCAGGGTATACCGCCAGAACGCGCCCGCCTTCGGTCCCTTCTGCGCCGCTACCAAGGTTCACGAACTCGCGCGGCTGAAGCTGCCGTCCGTGAAAGAAGCGCACCGGGCCAGACAGCAGGAGCACATCCTCCTTCTGAATGGTGCGATCCAGGTACGGCTGCCCCGGCCAGGCTGCTTCAATCATCCCCGACTTGTCGCGCACCACCGCCTGGAAGATGCGGAGTCCCTTGCGTGTTGGAAGGATGCCTTTCGAGACGACGCGGCCGATGACCGTTGCCGTCATGCCCGGGGCGAGCGACGAGATCGGCGCGACAGTGCTCGCATCTTCGTAGCGATGTGGCAGGTGGAAGAGAAGATCGCCCGCCGTGATGACCCCCAGGCGGCGCAGGGCCTCGGCGCGCGCCGGGCCCACGCCCTTGAGGTAAGTGACCGGCGTATCGAGGTAGAGGCGCTTGGCCACCTGGGGTCCGCCGATCAGTCGGGGATGACCAGCTCCCGCGAGAACTCGCTGGCGTCGAACGGCAAAAGATCCTCCGCCTTCTCGCCCACACCGACGAACTTGATCGGAATGTCGAGCGCCTCGTGCACCGCCACCACGATCCCGCCCTTGGCAGTACCGTCGATCTTGGTGATGACAGCCCCGGTGAGCTGCACCGCCTCGGCAAACGACCTTGCCTGCGCGACCGCGTTCTGGCCTATAGTGCCGTCCAGTACCAGCAGGGTTTCGTGGGGCGCTCCCTCCAGCCGCTTCGCGATAACCCGACCAACCTTCTGCAGTTCGGTCATGAGCCCGCTCTGTGTGTGCAATCGACCCGCCGTGTCCACGATCACGACGTCCACACTGCGGGCGATCGCCGCGTCGATAGCATCGTAGGCGACCGCGGCCGGGTCCGCACCCGCCCTGCTGCCCACGAATTGCGCCCCAGCGCGCTCCGCCCACACGCGAAGCTGATCGATGGCCCCGGCACGGAAGGTGTCTCCCGCCGCCACCATCACCTGCTTGCCCTCCTTCCGGAAGCGGCTGGCGAGCTTTCCAATGAAGGTCGTCTTTCCGGCGCCGTTTACCCCCACCACCAGGATGACCGACGGCCCAGTCGCGGCCAGGTGCAGCGAGGGATCACTGCGCCCGCTTCGGAGCGCCTCCTCGATACCGGAGCGCAGCGTTTCCACGAACTCGTCCTGTGTGCGGATCTGCCCCAGGGTGGCGCGACGCTCCACCGCGGCCACGAGTCGCAGCGTAACGCTTACCCCGAAATCCGCCTGGAGCAGCAGCTCCTCCAACTCCTCCAGCGAACCCGGGTGGACCCCGCCGCGCGCCAACACGCTGGCGTCGGCCAGGGCGATGTCGCGAATGCGTTGCCAGAGCGAGCGGCGCGGCACATCCTCCGCCCGCCGTAGTATGCGTGCCATTCTACTCCCGTGTCATCATCGCAATCCTCGCCGGCGGCGCAAAAGCCACTCCGCGCAGAGGGCGCCGACAAGCAACAGATAGGCCCAGCCCGCCTCGCGCAGCCTGGGCCGCTCCCCCATAGTAGGCACTCCGGGAACGCTCCCCGCCGCCACGGTGGCTGGTCGAGGTAGCAGTTCACGAGACGAACTCACCTCGAGCACCGCGTTCCCACCTGGTACCTGCACATCCCACGCGCCCGCCTCGAGCGGCGGTGTCTGGGCGGTGAGGACACCGCGAGGAAAGCGGATCACTACGGAATCCGCCCGCGCCGGCTGTCCGCGAGGAATGAGCCGTGCCACCACCAGGGAGTCCTGGCCGGCACCCCGCCGCCAGCGCACCGGCTCCCCGGCCCGGACGATGCCGGCAGCGGGAATCGCACCGCGAGGATCGGGACGTTCAGCCGCCAGCCAATCGAATATACCACCCCAAAGTGCGGCATGCGCATCAGCCGCGACGCCGCCGCGAAATTGCCAGCGCCAGAAGCCGGAGGCACCGACTACCACGATGCGCCGGCCAGCATCGGTGCCAGTGATCACCGGTCGGCGATCGAACTGACGAGCCCGTGCGGCGATGAGCCCGTCCCACCCCAGTCCACCGGCTCCCCTCGTTACGACCAGTGGTGGCAGGCTGTCCAATGGCACGCCAGAGAGCGCCGCACCCAACGGCGACGGGGGCGCGGCGATCGCGAACCACTCCCCATCACCGGCGGCGGGCGTGGGCACGAGCGCGATCGAGCCGCCGGTAACCGTGCGAGGAGCGCCAAAGTAGGCCGTGTCGCCATGGAGAATCGCCAGCGGTGCGCGTGCCAGGGCGCTGCGAACATCACCTTCGCTGACGGCGGCGAGCGATCCCTCCCGCCGCCAGTTTCCGGGGGCCACGCGATAAAAAGCCTCGGTAGGGATGGCGACCGCTCCGCGCAAGACCGGCACCATGTATCGCGCGTCGAAGTCCGGCGCGGTGGACACGAGAACGGCTCCGGCGGCCCGAGAGAGATCCAGCGAGACAGCGGCGGTGTCATTTCGTGGCTCCGCGTCGGCTGGCGCGAGAACAGCAGCACGGAGGCGTGCCGGCCCCTCGCGCATGGGCAGTCTCGCGCGGATCGTCTCCGTGCGTTCGGTGCGTGCCGGCAGAGTATCAAGGGTCACCGTTCCCACGATCGCATCGTCCACAAGCAGCGAGAGGGTCGCACCAGCAATCGCTGCGTCTGCCGCCCGGATCCCAACGCGCACGTCTATCGTGTCGCCCGCCACCGCAAAGCGGGGCGCCGCCAATCCCACGACGGCCGCGTCGGGGCCACGGGAGGGCGTCACGATCTCGATGCGCGATCCGGCTGGAGCGCCATCGAGCGCGGTCGGGTCGTCGAGCTCGCCGTCGGTGACGATTACCAGCGGGCGTCCCGCACCGATCGCACGTTCAACCGCACCCTGGATGCGGCTTGCACCGTCGCGCGGCAGCGGCGGCGCAGGCGACGCGCGGGTCGAATCGCCGAATAGCAGAGGCGCCTCACCGGCAAGCGCGCCGGCGCGCGCCACAGCTTCTCGCCAGGCCTGGTCGTCTGCGGCGCGCTGCCAGCTCAGGGAGACATCGAGCGCCACCAGCAGCGGCAGCACCCGTGGCCTTCCGATCACGGCGTCAAAGAGAAGCGCGAACAGCAGGGTCAACGCACCGGCACGCAACAGTGCCAGTGGTAGCAGGGCGACGGTGATGCCGCGGCCGCTCAGGCTATAAAGAAGAGCGGCGGCCGCCACACCGGCGGCCGCCGCCACGATCCAGGTGAGCATATCACCAATCTACCGCAGGCGCGCGGCCCCGCGAAGCGGCCGGTTACCGCAGCGCGTAGGTGGGGCCGTACTCGCCGCGCTCGAGCGCCGCCACGAACGTGGCGCGCACACTGGAGAAGCGCTCTCGCTCACGGGCCGGAAGCGGTTCGCCTGATTTGTTGTTCAAGGCGACGCGCGGGTCACGATGAGCGCCATTCACGAGCACCTCGAAGTGCAGGTGTGGCGCGGTCGCAAGTCCCGTCATCCCCACGTACCCGATCGTCTGCCCGATCGAAACGCGCGCTCCCGAGCGTACGCCAGAAGCAAAGCCACGCAGGTGCGCATAACGCGTAACGTAGCCGTTGGGATGACGGACGTCGATCACGTTGCCGTACCCGCCGCGACGCCCCGCAAAGATCACAGTCCCATTCGCCACGGTGCGCACGCGCGTGCCAGATGCCGCGGCATAATCCACACCCGTGTGCTGCCGCCAGCCACCGAGTATGGGATGCCTGCGCATTCCGAACACGCTGGAGATTCTTCGAAACTCGAGCGGCACCCGGAGGAAACCCGCGCGCAGCGACCGACCTTCGGCGTCGTAGTATTGTGGCCTGCCGCTGCCGATGGCATAGCGGGTGGCTTCGATGCGCTTCCCGCCCGCATAGGAGACGGCAAGTACCTCGTCTATCTTCGTCGCGCCACCGGGCCCGACGGAACGTACGAACAGCACGCGAAAGTGGTCGTCTACCTGGAGCTCGCGACTCATGTCCAGCCGGTACTCGAAGATATCCGCAATTGACCACGCCAGCTCGGCGCGCGCGTTTCGTGGCAGCAGCTCCGCGGCTGAGTCGTCGAGCGCCGCATACAGGTTGGTGCGAATGGTTCCCGACACCACAATGGTGTCCGTCTTCCATGGCAACCGATGATCGGTGCTGCTCCACCCGTCGCCGGTCTGCTGAACGTGTAGCAGACGGTCGGCCGCGAGCTGGAAGATGATCTCGGTGGGAAGCGAGTCGGTGTCACGGCTGCGCACTATCACCGGCATGCCGGCGCGAACACGGCGCTCGTCGATCTCCTTTGCCGAACGCAGCGCGCTGGCTGCTGCCAGCGCCGGCAGTCCTGCCCTGGCGAGCACAGTGGAAAGCGTTTCACCGGCTCGGAGTGTATCCACCTGGCTACGCCAAATGCGTTCCGGTGGAAGCTCGAGCTCGGGGTCGGTGAGCGCTGTGAGCGGGGGGACGGAGTCGACGCGCGACAGGTCCAGCGACAACGCGGCGATGGCGGATGCGCCGACCACCAGAACGGTTATGGCGCGCGCTAATCGTCGGTTCAATCCATTTGTCTCCGAATGAATGTCGGAATTTCCATGTCGCTCAGATCCTGGCTGGCGCGGTCGGCCGGGGCTGGGGGTGTGGGCGGACGCCGCACCTCTCCGGTATTCCGCTGAGCAGCACTCACCGTGCGCTGCGGGCGCTGCGTCGGAAAGGGGATGACCGGCGTCATCAGACTACCTCCGGCGCGCACGCCCTCCGGTGCAGACATGACGCCCGGCTGCACCGCTCGGTCAAATCCTGTGGCGATGACCGTCACCCGGATCTCACCCTGCATGGCCGGCTCGTTGACGGCACCGAAGATGATCTCGGCTTCGTCCCCTACGGCGTCATGCACAATTTCGTTGATCTGGTGAACCTCGCCCAGCGTGAGGTCGTGCCCCCCAGTGATGTTCACCAGCACGCCCGTGGCCCCGCTGATGGAAACGTTGTCGAGCAGTGGGCTGGAGATCGCCTGCTGCGCCGCCTCCGTCGCCCGGCTGTCGCCCCGCCCGATCCCAGTCCCCATGAGGGCCGAGCCCCCGTTGGACATTACGGTTCGCACATCGGCGAAGTCCACGTTGACAAGCCCCGTCACGCTAATCAGCCCCGCGATGCCCTGCGTGGCATGCAGCAGCACCTCATCGGCCTTCTTCAGAGCGTCCTGGAAGGGAATCCCCTTCCCCACCACGGCCAGGAGGCGTTCATTGGGCACCACGATCATGGTGTCCACGTTCTTCCGCATCTCCAGAATTCCCATCTCCGCCTGGCGCATCCGCTTCCGCCCCTCAAAGAGAAAGGGTTTGGTCACGATGCCGACTGTCAGCGCGTTGGCTTCCTTCGCCATCTCGCAGATGATCGGCGCCGCACCAGTGCCCGTCCCGCCCCCCATACCGCACGTTACGAACACCAGATCGGCGCTGTGTAGCACGCGCGCGACTTCGTCGCGGTTCTCCTCTATTGCCTGGCGTCCAATCTCCGGACGCGCCCCGGCCCCGAGGCCGCGAGTAAGCTTCTTGCCAATCTGGACTTTGACGTCCGACTTGGAGTTCAGCAGCGCCTGCGAGTCTGTGTTGATCGACACGAACTCCACACCCTGCAGTTGTTCTTCGATCATCCGGTTGACCGCGTTGCCGCCCCCACCTCCAACGCCGACAACCTTCATCCGGGCGTTCTGGGGCGCGCTCTCCTCGAACTCGAAGATCATGGGATGGTGGCTCCGACCGTGTGGAAAACTTGCAGAGTTATGCACAGGGGGTATCGGCCGGCGCTTCGGGGGCGCCCGGTTCGATTCCAGGTACGGCTGACTGGCGGGCCGGCGGGAAGCGACAACGGGCCAATATAATGCGAATCGCACGCGAAGGCACTAGCCAATTTTTGCGGCAAGCCCTCGGATCAGAAGAAATCCTGAAGCCAGGTTTTGATCCGCTGCGCCAACTTATCCACATTTGCTGTCGAGACCGAGCGTCGACGCCCCCCGCGCGGCGCTTCGCCCAACGCCACGCGGTTGGCCCCGTAGAGAGCCAATCCGACTGCCGTCGCGAAACGCGGCGCTTCCACGGCGTCGCTCAGTCCGCCCACGCTCTCGGCGGGGGAGCCCACACGGACCCCGGTGCCGAATACGTCGCTGGCCAGCTCAGCTACCCCCGCGATCTCCGCCGCTCCCCCTGTCAGCACAACGCCAGCGCTGAGCTTGCCCGCGAAGCCCGAATTCGTGATCTCGCGCTGCACCAGATCGAAAATCTCATCCATGCGCTGGTGAATAATGTGGCTCAGCAACTCCCTAGGGATGTGCCGATCACCTTGCGCGGCTGTGCTCGGCAGCTGGATTACCTCGCTGGAATCGACGAGCGGCTCGTAAGCACACCCAAACCGCTCCTTGAGGCGTTCCGCATCGCTCTGCGTCACCCCGAGCCCCTGAACAATGTCGCTCGTTACGTTGTTGCCGCCGTAGCTGATCGTCCCGATATGGCGAATCTTCCCCTCGTGGAAGAACGCCAGATCGGTGGTCCCGGCGCCCATCTCCACCAACGCCACCCCCAGCTCCTTCTCATCCTCCGTAAGCACCGCGAGCGCGCTGGCGAGGGGCTCTACCACCAGCTCGCGGGGGCGATAGCCGGCCCGCTCGATGGACTTCCGGAGGTTCATTGCCGGAGACGATCCGATCGTCACCAGATACATCTCCGTCTCCAGCCGCATACCGATCATGCCTATGGGATCACGAATACCGGCATTGCGATCCACGCGATACTCCTGCGGAATCGCGTGCAACAGCTCCCGGTCCTGCGGAATCGCCTGAGCGCGCGCAACCTCGTTCACCCGCATGACATCCGCACGCCCAATTTCTTCGCCGCTCACGGCCACCACGCCCGTACTGGTCATCGCCTGCACGTGCTCTCCGGCGATGCCCGCGTACACAAGCTCCACCCGCGCGCCTCCCATGCGCTCGGAATCCTGCATAGCCGTGCGGATCGAGCGCGTGGTCTCCTCGATATCCGCGACCACGCCGCGCCTGATGCCTGCTGTCCGCGACTGCCCGACGCCGAGAATCCGGATCGAAGGGTGCTTCGGCAATTCACCCACCACCTCGGCGATGATCGCCGTGGTTTTGGCGGACCCTATGTCGAGCCCCGCTACGATGCGATCGGAATTCATTGAACCCTGGCGATGACCTGGTCTCGGAATCGAAGGTCCAGCTCGGCTATCCGCGCCCCGCGCCGCGCGAGGTCTTCCTCCACCGGAATAATGTCCGCCAGACGCCCCGGAGATAAGTCCGGACCGGCCCGTACCGCAAATTCCTCGAGCGAAAGGACGATCTCGTCGTCGCCGACGCGGCGTACGAAGCTGATCCGTTCGAAGATCTCCGGGCTTCGCTCCCGAATCCCGTAGAGCAGCGCCGCCATCGCGGAATCCGCACTTCCGAGCAGCGGGAGATCCACATCCACCCGGCTCGGCTCGAATGGGAGCTCCTCTCCGCGCGCATCCACGGCGCGCATGCCGTTGGGCGACGATACCAGCGCTACAGGCAGGTTTTCAGTCACTCTCACCAGCACCGTGCCCGGAAGTCGCCGGGAGATGCGAACGTCCACCACCTGTGGGTGTTCGAGCACGCGTTCGCGCAGCGGCGTGAGATCATCCCATACGGACGCGGACGTATCCACGGCCAATCGTGCGAATACTTCATCCGGGGCGAGATAGCGGACCCCGATGACTTCCACCCTGTGCACCCTGAAGAACGACATCCGCGAGAGCAGCGGCGGACCCCACCACGGCGAC
>CAZWSO010000080.1:0-11144 GCA_964636485.1 uncultured Gemmatimonadaceae bacterium | reverse complement strand
CTTAAAATCTTGCGACGGGTAACCGTCGTGTGGGTTCGAATCCCACCCCCGGCATGAATGGCAGGAAGCGCAACTGAACAGTGGTGGCCGCTCCCGGAAGCGCTGAAACGCGCGATCGCCTCTAAGGGACCGTCACGGCCTCCAATGCGGCACGTAAGCGCGGCATCGCTTGCTCGATCTCCGCGAGCGACACCGCACCGGCAGAGAGCCGGAACCAGCCCGTATCGTGCGGTACGCCGAACGCCTGAAAGGGCACCGTGGCGAAGCCCGCGGCGCGCAGGAGATAGCGGCGGATGTCGTCGTTGCTGCGGAGACGCTCTCCTTCCGGTGTCGATCGCCCGAGCAGAGCGAAACGCGCACTGAGGTAGATCGCGCCCATTGGCGGAATTACCTCCACCGGCAGCCCGGCCTCGCGAAACGCCGAGAGGCCGCCGTAAAGCGCGTCGAGCCGCAGCTGAACACCGCTGCGCATTTCGCGCAGGTAGGCTTCGACCTCGTCTGCATCACGGAGGAAGGAAGCGGTCGCCACCTGCTCGGCGCGCGGCGCCCACGCACCGACGTGTCCGATGAAGCTCGACATTCGTGCGACGATATCGCTCGGACCGACCACCCAACCCACGCGCAGACCTGTTGCCGCGAACGGCTTGGAGATGGCGTCCACTAGCAGGGTATACCTGGCGATCTCTGGGCGCAGGGATACCGGATCGACGTGCAGCGTGTCGCCAAACGTGAGCAGCCAGTATACCTGATCGTACAGCAGATAGAGGGACCGCTCGTCCGCAGCGCGCCGCACATTCTCCTCGAGCACCAGATCGCAGATGCCAGCCAGCGTGTCGGCATCGAACGCCGTGCCGGTGGGGTTCAGCGGGGAGTTCAGCGCGAGGATGCGCGCCCCGCGCACGGCGTCCGAGAGCGAGTCCCTGGTCGGCAAGAAGGCCGTTGATGCGCCGCAAAATACGGGCACCGGAACCGCGCCCGCCATCTGACAGTAGTGGTCGTTGTTCCACGAAGGTGTGCTGTATACCACGCGATCGCCTGGGTCGGCCAGTGTGCGGAACGCAGTATAGATGAGCGGGCGTGCCCCAGACGCGACCAGAACGGACGATAGCGGATACTCCAGGCCGAGGCGGTCCCGATAGAAATCGCGCACGCTCTCGCGCAGCTCGGGCACTCCATCAGACGGGGGATAGTTCGTTTGGCCATCGCGGAGAGCTTCCTCGATCCGCCGCTCGAGCGTGGGGGGCAGCCGGAACTCCGATGGTCGAAAGTCGCCCACCGTTAGATTGCAAATGCGCTCACCAGCAGCGGTCAGCGCGCGCACATCGGAAGCAATGCGCAGAATTTGCGATCCGAGCATTCCTTCGGCGACCTCGGATGAGCGGCGCGCCGCAGGCGCACCGGCGTCGCCGGGAACAGCGGAGTCTTCCTCCACTTGGATCGGTGTACGCACGGACGTCGTCATTGGGGATGCGGTGAGGCGGTCAACAGGTTCGTGGCGACGCAAACGCGAAAAGCCGCAAGGCTTGGCCACCGCACGACCGCGACAGTTTAATGGCTACTGCGCCTTCAATCTGGCGAACTGCTCGACAACCTGCCAGCACCGGGCGTCCGAGCCGTCAGCGGCAGCTGATACGACGCGGCCCCCCAATCCATTGGGGGGCCGCGCGGTTCTTCGTCCTCTGGCTGCGAGGAGCCACTGTCGCTCCAGCACGATGTGGGGCTTACTCTCCGCAGCCGATCCGGGCAGTGCTTACCACGAAGTTGTCAAAAAACCGATCCTGTGCCCGTGGTGCGCCGTCGTTCCAGTAATTCTCGAGGAAGACGGCGTTTATCCCATAAGCATCGTAGCTGCCGACCCAGTTCAGATCGGTACGAGAAGCCTCGAGCTTGCCATTGACCCAGAACTGGAACACGCCGTTGGCCTTGCCGGCCTCGTTCAGCTTGACGCGCGTCTCCACGCAGTGCCACACACCGGTCTGTGTGGCGAGCGGCGTTGAGCCCTTCCGGTTGCCGAGCCAGCGCAGATTGTCGAAATCGTTGTATTTGGTCGTCTTGAGGTTGCCGCTCGCATCGGTGCCGGAGGCGGGATCCATGTACAGATAGTCGTTCCCGCTCCAGATGTGCGCGATCATTGCCTGGGCCCAGCTGCTGTTCACGATCGAAGTCGCGCGCGACACCTTGTGCCCGACGCCGCCCTGCCACCCGGTGGGAAAGTAGATAAAGTGCCGGTAGTAGATCTCGCGATGGATCGTCGTGCCGGCATCCACGGTGCGGAAGTAGCCTCCCGGCGTCTTGCCGAAGGCTACCTTGATGCTCCCCGCGCTCACCGTTCCCGAACTGAAGCGCACGCGCATCGCGCCGGAACCGCCGATACCGGTGTCGGGCACGCGCACGAATCTGCCCGAAGCTGATGAGTACTCGAAGTAGCTGGCGAGACGGTCCGAATCAAAGTCGTCGCACCAGATCCACTCGGCACGTGCGCTGCCGCACTCGTTGACGAGCGGTGGCGGCGTGGTTGGCGGTGGCTCCGTCGGTGGCGGTGGCTCCGTTGGTGGTGGCGGCTCTGGGGGCGGCGGGGGGGGCGGCTCCTCCGGTGGCGGCGCGGTGGGGGGCGGTTGGGCGCTCGATACCTGAACCAGCAACGAGTCGCGATTGTTCCGCTCTTTTGCATGGAGATAGGCGCTGCCAACTCCACGGCCTACGGCGGCGGGCCCCGCTTCGATTGAAAGCACCGCCACGTTGCTGCTCGTGTACTGGATCTGCGCGTTCCCCTTGCCTTCACCAGTGCGGGTCAGAGGAATGGTATCACCGGCCGTGATCTCGATCGGCCCTTCGGTAAACTGCAGCGCCTCCGGCCAGAGCTGGGGTTGGGGAGCCGTTGGTGACTCGGCCGAGCATGCGAGAACAGCTACCGCTGCCAGTCCACGCGGTAATGCGTGCATCATGAGTCCTCCTCGCGTCCCAAGAGACCTGGTGCTGCGTTCGCAAGCAGACTCTCGGAGGGAATTGACTACCTACTGAAGAGGACGGATGGCAGTGAGGGTCGTCACGACGACGCCCAAGCCATGATGTCAACGCCACACAGCGTACGGAGACGCGCCACCGTGCGGGCAGCAGCTCGAGGACGCAACACTTTCCCGCCGAACCTTCACTCCGGCGGACGGGCTTCGGGCACTGGAATGGACGCTCCACCGGTCCGCGGAGCGAGATTCGCTCACTGGCAGGCATCGGCACGTGCAGGCCGCCGTGCTCGCTGTCCGATGGGCCTGCCACGCTCCTCTTCGAGTACTCTCGATCAGCTCCCTGGTGGACTACCTTGACTCGGGGTTGAACGGATCATTGGGCACGACGTCCGATTCGTCGGCCACGGCCGACGTCCCTACCTAAGGCGAACCAGAGATCGCCGATTTGCTGCTCCGGAGGTGGGACCGGATCGCACCGCTCCAGTAACTCCCCCCTCGCCCCACCAGAGGCAACTGCGTTTTCAGCGGCCGGTCTGGCTTGTCCCCGGGTACAGGAGTGCCATCTTCTCGCTGACAGGCGTGGTACGTGCTGATCGCTCAGGCGTTGGAGCACGCACCACCTGAACTGCCGCTCACGACACTCCTCGGCCCGATCATGCGTCACGGAACTTTGATTTTGTTTGGTTGCGCGCTGATGACCGCGTGCCCTTCGCCACGGCCGGAAGTCGCACGTCCACCCGCGCCTGCCGTTACCACGGCGCAGCGTCCGATTCCCGAGCCGGTCGTTCCACCTGCGGCCTACCAGCGCGCTGTGGAGCGCGGCACGCGCACGGAAAGCGGCGAGCCGGGGCCGACCTATTGGCAACAATGGTCCCACTACCGTCTCGAGGCGCGGCTATTTCCGGAGCAGCGGCGGCTCGAGGGGCGCGCCGAGATCTGGTATCACAACCGGTCGCCGGACTCCCTCGTGACCCTGCACCTCGAGCTGGCGCAGAACCTCCATGCTCCCGGCGTCGTCCGAAACGAGCCAGTGGAGGTGACAGGTGGCGTCGAGCTACGCCGTGTTACCCTCGCCGGCCGGGAGTTGCGCTCGGAGAGGGAGCAGGCGCCGCGCTATCAGGTCCAGGGCACGCGCCTCGTGCTCATTCCCGATGCTCCGATTCGGAGCGGCGACTCGACGGCGATCGGCATCGACTATTCATTCGCGATCCCGCAGGCGGGCGCGGGGCAACGGATGGGCTACTCTGGAGACGACCTGTTCTTCTTAGCGTACTGGTATCCGCACATGATCGTCTACGACGACATCGTGGGCTGGCACCCGGATCCTTTTCTGAGCCTGGCTGAGTTCTACCACGGCTTCGGGAGCTACGAGATCACCATTGATGCGCCGGCGGGCTGGCTGGTGCGCTCCACAGGCCGGCAGCTCAACGAGGAGGAGACCTTCTCGCCACAGGTTCTCGACCGAATCCGGCAGGCAGCAGAGAGCGAGGAGCCCGCCACCGTACTCTCGGCCGTCGATGAGGCCAGCCCCACGCGAGTCGGCCGGGTTGGGCGCGTACGGTGGCGGTTCCGTGCCGACTCCGTACGAGACGTCGCGTTTAGCGCAACCCGCCGTGCCAACTGGGATGTTGCACGGACATCGGTTGGCGACCGAACCGGGGACGGCCATACGAACCATACCCGCATCGAGGCGATCTACCGCGAAACGGCACCGCGCTGGCGCCAGATGGTGCGTTACGCGCAGCACGCGATCACCTTCCTCTCCGACTACCTTGCCCTGTCATATCCGTGGCCGCACATGACGGCGGTGGAGGGCGGCAGCATCATCGGCGGGGGGATGGAGTTTCCAATGATGACTATCATGGGCAACTACAACGCCGCCGGCGATAGCGCACTGTACTACGTCACTGCCCACGAACTGGCACACATGTGGGTGCCGATGATCGTAAGCACCGATGAGCGTCGCTACAGCTGGATTGACGAGGGGATCACGACGTTCAACGAGAATCAGGCGCGCAACGCCTTCTTTCCGGGGCTCGACCACAACCTACCCGACCAGCAGACGTACATCAATCTTGCGCGCACGGATCAGGAAGGAGAGATGATGCGTTGGTCGAATTACCATCACACCCTCTCCGCCTACATCATCGCTTCCTACATGAAGCCTGCGACAGTGCTTCATGCACTCCGCGGCGTTCTCGGTGAGGACACGTTCAACCGGGCCTATCGCGAGTTCCTCCGCAGCTGGGCCTATCGTCACCCGTACCCGTGGGACATGTGGAGGACCTTCGAGACGGTAAGCGGTCGCGATCTCGAGTGGTTCTGGCGCAGCTGGTACTACCAGACGTGGGTGCTCGATCAGGCCGTAGGCAGCGTTACTGCCGTCGAGGGCGGGGCGCGGATCGTAGTGGAGGACCATGGACAGATTCCCATGCCCGTCAGGCTGGCGATCACCACGGAAGACGGTCGCACCATACGGGAGGAGATTCCCGTGGACGAGTGGCTAACGGGTGTCCGGTCGGTGAGCATTACCGTCGCCACGCCCAGTCCGGTCAGCCGCGTGGAGATCGATCCGGAGCGCTATTTTCCGGACATCAATCGCGACAACAACGTGTGGGAGCGACGGTAGCGGTTGGCTCCGGCAGGGCGTTCCCGCTAGCTTCCCGCGCATGAGCGATGTGGTTTCTCTGGCGGCGGAGCTCGTCGCCCTCGAAACTCCGTCTGGATCGGAGGGACCGGCCGTCGACTTCGTCACGGGCCATCTGGTGCGGAGTGGCTGGAACGTCACCCTGCAGGAGGTGACGCCCGGCCGCAGTAACGTCTGGGCGTCCCGCGTCGGTGGAGGTGTCACTCTCTCGACGCATCTGGACACGATTCCACCTTTCTTCCGTCCGTACCTGGACGACGGGCGGCTGTACGGACGCGGCGCGTGCGATGCCAAGGGTATCGTCGCCGCCATGCTCGTGGCGGCCGAGCGGCTCGTGGCGCTTGGCGAAGAGCGGGTGGATCTGCTGCTGGTGGTGGGTGAGGAGAAGAATTCCGATGGAGCCCGCGCCGCGAACTTGCTCCCTGCCACGAGCCGCTATCTGATCAACGGGGAGCCAACCGAGAGCCGGCTGGCGAGCGGCGCGAAGGGATCGCAGCGTGTCATCCTGCGCACGCGTGGTCGGGCCGCGCACTCAGCGTACGCCCATCTCGGAGTGTCCGCGCTCGACCCGATGCTGGAGCTGCTGCCGCAGATCCGTACGCTCCAGCTGCCCTCCGATCCGATACTGGGTGATACGACCGTCAACATTGGAACACTCCGCGTAGGTACCGAAGCGAACATCGTTCCTGATCTCGCCGAGGCGGAGATGATGTTTCGTCTTGTGGGGGACACCGACGCGGTGCGGGAACGGCTCGAGGCGATGGTTGGCGGCCGCGCGGAGATCGAGTACGGGTCGCACATTCCGCCCCAGCGCTTTCATACCCTGCCCGACTTCGAGGTAGCGCCGGTTTCATTCACTACCGACATCCCGCTGCTTGGCCGGTGGGGAACGCCGCTCCTTTTTGGACCGGGATCAATCAGCGTGGCGCACACGCCCGAGGAACACATCGACGTGGAGGAGCTTCGCAATAGTGTGGACATCTATGTGCGGCTTACCCGGGCGCTATTGGAGGATGTGTGAGCGCTCCTTCCCGACCGCGGATCGCGGTCGCCGTGCTCGGAGCGACCGGCACCGTCGGCCAGACCTTTCTCCACCTCCTCCACGCGCACCCGTGGTTCGATCTCGTCGCGGTGGCGGCTTCGGATCGGTCCACCCGTAGACCGCTCGCCGAGGCGACGCGCTGGGTCGGGAGCGCGTTGCCCGGCCGCATCGCGCAAATGGAGCTCGTACCCTGCACTCCGGAAGCGGTAGACGCACCGATCGTCTTCTCCGCGCTGGACCCCTCGGTGGCCGGAGAGGTGGAGACCGCCTTCGCGCGCGCCGGTCGCCTCGTGCTGAGCAACGCTCGCAATCATCGAATGGATCCAGACGTCCCGCTGCTAATTCCGGAGGTGAACCCCGATCATCTCGCTTTGCTCGAGACGCAGCGCCGGACGCGCAACTGGCCGGGAGCCATTGTCACCAACGCGAACTGCGCGGCGATCGTCGTGGCCTTGGCGCTTGCACCCTTGCACGAGCGCTTTCGGGTGCGTCGGCTGTTCGTTGCCACCATGCAGGCCGTGTCGGGAGCAGGGTATCCCGGGGTAGCCTCCCTCGACATCCTCGGCAACGTGATCCCGTTCATCGCCGGAGAGGAGGACAAGATCGAGCGTGAAACGCGTAAACTGCTCGGACGGATCGAGAATGGGCGGGTTGAGGAAGCCGAGCTCGGGATCACCGTGCACGCCAACCGCGTTCCGGTAGAGCATGGCCATACCGTTTGCATGTCCGTCGGGTTCGAGCGGCGCGTGTCTTATGAGGAGGCCGTCGAGGTGCTGGAAGCATGGCGTGGTGCCGCGGCCGCCCGCGGACTGCCCAGTTCTCCCGAGCGGCCACTGATCATCAACATGGCAGAGGATCGCCCACAGCCGCGGCGCGATTCAGACAGCGGAGCTGGTATGACTGTCGTGGTCGGCCGCGTTCGCGCCGATCCTGTGCTGGATCTGCGCCTCGTTGCAATGGGACACAACACCGTGCGCGGAGCGGCCGGGGCGTCGGTGCTCAATGCTGAGCTGCTGGTGGCCCGTGGGCTGGCGGGAGTAGCGTGATCGTTCTCAAGTTCGGGGGCACGTCTCTGACGGACGCGGCGGCGATCCGCCGAGCGGCGGAGATTACGCGGCGTCGAGTGGACCGGCACCCGGCGGTGGTGGTTTCGGCCCTGGCCGGTGCGACCAACACGCTCACGACGATCGGTGTGCAGGCGGCGGACGGACAGCTCATCAGCGCTCTCCGGGCAGTCGAGGAACTGCGTGAACGACATGTCCGGGAGGCGTCCGAGCTCCTCGGGAAGAGCGATGAGGGAGCCGACGTGATCAGTGAGCTCAGCATCATGTTCGACGAGCTTGCCAGCCTTGCCGGTGCCCTCGCCGTCCTTGGCCACCAGACACCGCGGAGCCAGGACGCGCTGGCTGCCATGGGTGAGCAGATATCGAGTCTGCTGATTGTCGCTGCCTTTCGAACCGCCGGGATTCCCGCGCGTCTGGTGGATGCGCGGCAGGTGATCCTCACCGACGATCGGTTCACCAGGGCCACGCCGCTGGTGGACGCTATCGCCCGTGCCGCGCGTGAGGTCGTGCTGCCCATCACACAGCAAGGAGAGGTGCCGGTGATGGGAGGCTTCATTGGCGCGACGGAAACGGGGATCACTACGACACTGGGGCGCGGTGGATCCGATTTCAGCGCATCCCTGCTCGGCGCCGCGCTGAATGCCGATGTCATCGAGATCTGGACGGACGTCGATGGCATGCTCACGGCCGATCCACGGGTGGTGAAGAGCGCGCGGCTCATCCCCCACATCCGCTTTGACGAGGCCGCCGAGCTCGCATCCTTTGGGGCGAAAGTGCTGCATCCCAATACAATCGCTCCGGCCGTGCGACGCGGCATCCCCGTCTACATCTTCAACTCACAGCGTCCCGAAGGCGCCGGCACGAGAATCACGTCCGACGCTCCCAAGCGCGAGGTTAGCGCGATCGCGGGCAAGGGCGAAGTGACCGTCGTGAAGGTGCGTTCATCACGCATGCTGCTTCAGCACGGATTCCTGCGCACGTTCTTCGAGATCTTCGAACGCCATCGCGTATCGGTGGATGTCGTGGCCACCTCAGAGGTGTCCATCTCCGTCACCGTGGACGATACCGTGGGCCTCGATGCGCTACTCATGGACCTGCGCACGCTCGGTGACGTGAGCATCGGCCACAACCATGCTATCGTGTCGATTGTCGGGGCCGGACTCGGCGGACACAGCGGCGCCATGGGGCGCGCTCTGTCGGCGCTCAGTGACATTCCCGTCCACATGGTGTCTCTCAGTGCCAGCGAGATCAACCTGACGATCATCGTGGACGACGAAAACCTGTTCGACGCCATGCGCGCACTGCACTCGACCTTCTTCGAAGAAGCCTTGGTCTCCGAGATCTCTGTATGAGCGTGCTACGTATCGCTCTCATCGGCATGGGACGGATGGGACAGGAGCTTCGCCGCCTCGCGCAGGAGCGCGACTGGGTCGTGGTGACGGAGATACACGCGGCCGAGAATATCGATGGCGCTGCGCTGACGCGCGACCGCCTGAAGCGCGCCGATGTCGCCATCGAATTCACGACACCCGCAGCGGCGGTCGCCAACATTCGGGCCTGCCTCCAGGCACGCTGTCCTGTGGTCGTGGGTACAACTGGGTGGCAGCACCGTCTGGAGGAGGTAAGCCGCGAAGTGGACCGCGCCAGGGGAGCCATGCTCTGGGCCGCCAACTTCTCTATGGGCGTGAACATCCTCTGGCAGCTGGCCGAGCTCGCGGCGGCACTCGCGGGTCGCGGCAGCGCGTTTCAGGCGCACATAACCGAGACCCACCATGCTGCCAAGCGGGACGCACCCTCCGGAACCGCGGTAGAGCTGCAGCGAATCGTCGGCGCGGCCGCCGGAAACGAGGTTCCCGTAACGAGCATCCGGGTCGGGTCCGTGCCGGGCACGCATGAGCTTTTTTTTGACGCCCGCTACGAGCAGCTGGTGCTCACGCACACGGCCCGCGACCGGCGCGTGTTCGCCGAGGGGGCGCTCACCGCCGCACAGTGGCTCATCGGACGGCAGGGCGTGTTCACCATGCGGGATGTCCTCCGGGAGCACACCATACAGGAGGAGGAGCGTCATGCGTGAGCGATTCTTCGGCTGCGGTACCGCTCTTGTGACACCATTCACTACCGCCGGCGAGGTCGACGAAGCCGCGCTCCGCGCCCTGGTGGAGTGGCAGATCGCGGAAGGCATCCATTTCCTCGTACCGTGTGGGTCCACTGGTGAGGCGGTCACCCTCACCGCCTCCGAGCACCGGCGGGTAGTCGAGGTGGTGGTGGAGCAGACGGCTGGGCGAGTTCCGATCGTGGCCGGCGCAGGGAGCAACGATACACGCCGAGCCATCGCCAACTCCATCGAGATGAAGGCGGCGGGCGCGACGCACCTGCTGCACGTGTCGCCGATGTACAACAAACCGCCTCAACGTGGTATCCTGGCTCACTTTCAGGCGATTGCCGCGGTAATCGATCTCCCCATTATCGTATACAACGTTCCGGGGCGTACGGCGAGCAACATCGATGCGAGCACAACGCTCGAGCTTGCGCAGGTACCGGGCATCATCGGCATTAAAGAAGCCTCGGGCAACCTTCACCAGATCCGGTCAGTGCTACGAGCTCGCCCAGCCGGCTTCAGCGTCCTCTCGGGCGACGACGCCCTTACCGTCGATGTCATGGACGCCGGCGGGGACGGAGTCATCTCGGTGGTATCGAACGTTGTCCCACGGGCGATGGCGCGCCTCGTTGAGCTGTGCCGCGATGGAGATCTCGATTCCGCCCGCGAGCTTCACGCGCGACTGTCTCCGTGGATGGCCGCTGCGTTCGTGGAGTCAAATCCGATCCCGGTAAAGGCGGCGCTGTCCATGATCGGACGCATACGAAACGTGTTGCGGCTGCCGCTGCTGCCCCTCGACACGGAACACGAGGAGGTTGTGCGCGCCAGTCTTCGCAAGGCGGGGGCGTTGACGTGACCAAGGGAGCGGTGCGCAAGCTGCGCGATGAGATTCAGCGCCTCGTCGCGCCCCCCTCCAGTACCGCCGCATCCAGCGGCGCAGAGCGAGCCGTGCTGACGCTGCTGGAGTTGCTCGAGAGCGGCATAGTCCGCAGCGCCGAACGCGACGGCGAGGGTCGCTGGCGCGCGGTTGAATGGGTCAAGCACGGCATTCTGCTGGGCTTTCGCATCGGCGTGCTGGTGGACATGTCCCCCGCGCAAGGGTCGCCGTTTCGTTTCTTCGACAAGCACACCTATCCTGTGCGGCCGCTGTCTCTGGAGGATGGCGTTCGCGTAGTGCCCGGTGGGTCGACGATCCGACGCGGAGCGTACGTCGCTGGCGGTGTCGTCTGCATGCCGCCCATGTACGTGAACGTCGGGGCTTGGGTGGGCGCCGGGACGATGATCGATTCGCACTCGCTGGTGGGCTCGTGCGCCCAGATCGGGGAGCGGG
>CAZWSO010000079.1:0-11157 GCA_964636485.1 uncultured Gemmatimonadaceae bacterium | reverse complement strand
GTCCCAGTCCTGATCGACGTTGGTTACATGGAAGAGGACGGTGTCACCCACCTGAATTCCTTCGATGTTATCCGGTGCGAAGTGGCTCCGAATCGCGGCCATGCGAACATGTACGGTCCTCCCGCGACGCTCTATGCCGCCCTGATTGACGTCCCTCACGGCCATTGGATGTGTGTTCGCCGAGAGCTCGAAGAACTTCACTTGCCGGTCCTTGATCAGGCTGGCCGGTAGGGCCTGGGCGTAGTGCGGCTCGCCCATGAGCGGGAAGTCGAGCAGCAGCCTCATCTTGTCGCCGCTGATGTCGATCAGCTGACCGGCGTGCGCCAGCTCTCCGCCCGTGGGGAGATACCGGTCCTTCGTGATCTTGTTCATGGCGACGAGGTACCGGCCATACGGCTCACGGGCGTCGCCACCGGGAATCATGATGTGTCCCACCGAGTAGTAAACCGGAATGCGATCCACTATCTCCCACGTGCCCAGCTTCCACTTCACGACCTCCGACGAGATGAACATGGACGTGTAAGCGTTGCCGCGACCGTCGAACTCCGTGTGCAACGGCCCGAGACCGGGGTTCTGAACCTCTCCCACGATCGTCGCCTCGTAGCTGAGCACCGGAATGCCCTCGAACTCACCGTCAAAGGCCCTGTCGGTGATGGCCTGCTGCATCTGGCTGAAGGAGTGCACGGGGATCAAGCTCGCCAGTTTGCCGCTGGCGACGATGTACTCGCCGGACGGATCCACGTCCACACCGTGCGGCGACTTGGGCGTAGGCAGGAAGTAGATGACGCCCGGACAGTCGCGCGGCTCCAGCATCTTGACGCTGCTCTTCACGTCCGAGCGCGAAATGCGCGAGTGTTCGTCGGTCCAGTTGTGCCGGTAGTTCGATGCCTTGTCACGCGCCTTCCCGTCCGCCACGCACTGCTCCGCGAGCTTCCAGTTGATGGCGGCGATGTAATCCTTGTCGTTCTGAGAGGCGTTAACCTCGAGCATCGTGTATGCCTGCTCGGTGTTGTAGGAGGTGAAGAAGAACCAGCCCTCCGATGGGCCCTTGCCGGCGCGCCCGAGATCGTAGTTGAAGCCCGGAGCGTTGATCTGGAAGGCCACGTCCATCTGTCCAGGCTGGTCGGCGCGCACGAAGGTGATCGTGCCGCGGAAATGCTTCTGATACTCCGCGATCGGCACGTCGGCATTCGGCACGGGGACGCTGAACCGCGTGGCTGATACGACGTATTCCGTGTTGGCCGTCACGAACGGTGAGGCGTGCCCGCCCGCCGAGTGCGGGATCTCGAGGATCTCGTCGGTCTCGAAGGTCGTCAGATCGATGCGCGCGATTCGCGGCGTGTTGTTGGCATTGATGAACAGCCAGCGCCCGTCGGCGTTGCCGTTGGTTTTCGAAAGCTGCGGATGGTGCGAGTCATCCCACGGCACGAACCCGTGACTCGTCTCGAGGAGTGGCTTCGTTTCCTCGGAGTAGCCATACCCGTTCTCGGCGAACTGCGAGAAGACCGGGATGGTCTTGATCAGCCGTCCGGAGGGAAGTGCATAGACGGTCACCTGACCGCTGAAACCGCCGGACATGAAGCTGTAGAGCTCGTCATGATCGCCGGGTGCGACGTAGACGTGGCTGGCGGCATCGCCGCTGACCAGGTTTCGTGATCCCGGGCGCGTCGAGCATGCATAGAGCAGTGACGAAGCGGCGACCACTCCGGCCACCCCCAGGAACAGCTTACGAGTGAGAGTTTGCATGGATGCCTCGACGGTGGGCGGGTCTGTGTGGGGGAACGTTTGTACCGGCCCCTGCCGGCCTCCCCGAGCGGACTGGCGGTTTTGCCAACCACGGGGTTCAAGGTAGGAGCGTGGAGGCGGCCCTTCAGCCGGGTACTTCACCCCTCTTGGGCGGGGAAATCCGGACAAGCGGGTGGGGAATCCGGGAGTGAAGTGCAGGAATTCCTGACGTGGGGAACGGTGGGCGGCGGAGGGCGGCGCGCTCCCCGCGCCACGTATTGCCTCCGGGATGTACAAAACCCCTCAGAAGCGGCACGCCGCATTCCAAGGGGTTTCGGTTCCCGCTGGTGAGATCCCAATCTGTCGGTTCGATCCACGTTCGTGCGTGGTCCGACGGATCTCTTACCCTCATCGTACGGTCACGACTCAGGGCGCTTCGGCTCCTGCCGATGCATTCGGTTACGGCCAGCGACCCCGCAACCGGTTCACCGGTATCGAACCTGCCGGCGAACATCTCTCTTACAGCGTCCTGCTCGAGAGCACACGCTCAGAAGCATTGACCGTATCTTCCGAACGCGAGCGTAACGTACACGCTCCCGTATTACGCAACAAGAGAAAAAAAACCGAATCGATTTCGTGCACGCACTCACATTTTCGCCCGGCGATGTGCGTAATGTGTCGACTGCTGTGTACAAGGCGGCGCTGATGTGTACAACTTTGCAGGCGTGTGCAGAACCTCGTGGAAATGTTTTCTTCACCCGACTATTCTTCAGCTTTGCTCCACGCGCATTCTTGTCGACGCGCGACTCCGCTATCGAGGAGAGGCATCCCGCATGACAGACGGCACCCGAGCACGAACGAAAGCCACCGCGCGGCTGGCCGCGCCGGAGGTAAACCCATCGTTCACGCGCGGCATCTTCCTGGGCGAGATCCACGAGGATCTGATCTCTCCCTTCCCCGAGGCGGCACCGGAGGATCGGGAGGCCCTGGAGATGATACTGGGCGCGTTTCGCGACTTCGCCGCGGAGCACATCGATCCGGCGCGGCATGACCGCGAGGGTCGCTTTGACGACGTGGCCAGACAGGGTATGCACGAGCTGGGGTTGATGGGGCTGGGAATTCCGGAGGCCTATGGCGGGTTCGGCGCCTCCTCACGCGTGTTCAATCGCGTTTTTGGCGAGATCGGTGCCGCCGATGCGTCCCTGGCCGTTTACTTCGGCGCTCACCAGTCCATCGGCTGCAAGGGGATCGTGCTGTTCGGCACCGAAGACCAGAAGCAGCGCTTCCTTCCCGCCTGCGCGACGGGGGAGACGATCGCCGCCTTCTGTCTCACCGAGCCTGGCTCCGGCTCGGACGCGCAAGCCATGAAGGCGCGGGCCGTGCCAAGCAAAGATGGTGCGCACTACACGCTCAACGGGACGAAGATCTGGATATCGAACGCCGGCTACGCATCGATCCTCACCGTTTTCGCCAAGGTGCCGGTCGCCGTAAACGGCGAAACGAAGGAGCGCGTCACCGCTTTCGTGGTCGACGCGCGCTCGGATGGCGTTCGTCTCGGCAAGGTCGAGGAGAAGATGGGGATCAAGGCATCCGACACCCGCACGATTTTCTTCGAGGACGTTCGCGTGCCGGCGGAGAACCGCCTCGGCGACGTTGGTCAGGGATTTCGTATCGCGCTGGAGATTTTAAACTCGGGTCGTCTCGGCCTTGCCGCCGCGTCGGCGCATGGAACGAGGCAAGTCATGCGCGAGGCGCTGGCGCATGCGGCACAGCGGGAGCAGTTCGGCCGACCCATCGGCAGCTTCGAGATGATCCAGCGCAAGATCGCTCTACTGGGGGCCGAATGCTACGCCGCAGACGCCGCGTGGATGTTGACGGCCGGGATGGTGGATCGCGGCGGCGTGGACTATTCCCTGGAAACGGCGATCTGCAAGGTCTTTAACTCGGAGCTCGCGCTTCGCGCCGCTAACGAAGCGCTCCAGATCGCCGGCGGCATTGGCTATTCTCGGGAGTATCCATACGAGCGCGCCGTTCGCGATTCGCGGATCAATTTGATCTTCGAGGGTACCAACGAGATCTTGCGCGCGCTCATCGCTCTCTCAGCTTTGCAGCAGCCGGGCGAACGGCTTCGTGAGATCGGCACCGCGTTCCGCGATCCCCTCAATTCCATCGGTGCAATCGGGCATTTTCTCGCGGGCAGGGCGCGCCGCAGGGTCTCCCGTCCCTCGTTCCGGGCCGTGCATCCGGCGCTCCAACGGGAGGCGGAAGGTATTGCGGCACTGATTCATCAGCTTGCCGCGGCGGTCGAGCGTTCGCTCATGCGCCACGGAAAGAAGATCATCGAACGGCAGATGGCGCAGGAGCGGATGGCGAATGCGGCGATCGACATCTACACCTCGGTGGCTTCTCTCGTGCGCGCAACGCGGGCCATCGAGCAGGCTGGCGGTGATCCGGAGAAGGTAAAGGAGGAGCTGGACTATGTGCACATATACGTGCCTATGGCGAGTCGCCGCGCACGGCGGAGCATCCGGGGCATCACGCGCAACGACGACGCTCGTCTCCGCGCCATTGCCGAGCGCGCGCTGGAACGTGGTGAGTTGGTAGCGGAACCCTGAGCGGCAGGCGGCTGAACTGCCGTTCCACGCGCACCGTGGCGCGAGACCGGCTTTGCCGTCGCGCGATGCACCGTTGCCCGCCGGCTCGGGAGCGCAGCCCAGTCAGTCCCGCCCCTGGCCATGGTCAATGCGACCAGCGAACAATCCTTTCAGTATCTCCTCCAACCCCCGCACCTCGAGCTCGTAAGTGACGCGCGTCGCGGGGACGGGAATACGAATCAGCCGTGCCAGATCATAGGCGTGCCGATCGCCACCGCTTCTGCTCCGCCGGTGGCCGCGGGGCGATCGTCGCCTCGAGATCGCTGATCTGCTGCTCACCGTAGCCCATGGCGGGAAACGAGGGGCAATCTGCCTGCGGGGCCGGCGAGAAGGTCGCACGCCGGACGAACGGTGGCATTCGTCAACTTACGGACAGCCTGTCAGGGATTCCCTGCATACGCATCCCTTCGTTCCCGTCGGCCCGATATCAGCGAGCCTCGCTGGGCTCTCAGCTTCGGCGGCGGGACGACCAGTGGATGGCGGTGATTCTCCAGCCATTTGCCGTTCTCGCGAGCACCATCAACTCCGCACCCTCAGAATCCACAGCGCGGCCGCGGAGCTCCCCCCTGGTCGTGGTCGCGGAAACGACCCACCCAACCTCCCCCCGCACCGACACCTGCAGCACGCGGCGAGAAGTGGAAACTGCTTGCGCGAAGGCAATGTCCGCCGCCAGATGATGGGCACGATACTCAGCCACATTTTCCGCTCCGCCGCTCTCCAGCACGAGCGCGGCCGGGTGGAGCAGCGCCAGGGCGGCGGCGCTGTCACCGCGTTCCAGCGCCTGATGGAAGAGATTCACCACCTCCACCACCGACGCCGAATCGCCGTTCGAAGTGTGCGGGTGCTGATGCTTCTCCGGGTGGCGATGCGTGTGCTCCCGATGCTCGTGCTCGCGGGACTGCGCAGGACCTGTCGTATCCGGCGGCGCGTGGTCGCCATGATCGTCATGCCCCTCGAGCATCTCCCCGTACAGCATCTCGGTCATTCTGCCCGTGCTATCATCGTGGCGCATCGCCGCCCCATAGCTAACCGTGGGCACGGGGAGTTCCGGAAGAAAGCCGACGGCCGGCCCGCCCTGGTTCTCGACACCCATCTCGATCGCCATGGTGCGCCAGGCCGCCAACGTCATGACGAAGGAGCTGTCGTCGCGGTAGAGGCGCGCTGCACGCAGGATCTCGGAACGCTTCCGATCCCGCGACAGACTGGGATCGGCAAGGATGTCGCTGATGACATCGTGCATGGAATGCAGATTGTCGAAGATGATCGCGAGCTCCGGATATCGCGTCGCGAAAGTCGGGGCGACGGCCGCCGTCATCGGCATCACATGCGGCATCGTACGCGGCGGATCGGCCAGCATCTGCCAGAATCGAGCGACCGTGGCGCGCACAAGCGCCTGGCGCGCATCGCTGTCGCTCCCCACTAACAGTGGCTCGTACAGACCGATCTGCAGCCAGTGGTACGCCCAAATGAGACCATTGAACTTCGGGTACTCCTTTCGAAACGCAAGCGAGTACGGCTGCTCCTGCATGAGCGCCATGGATTTTGGCTGACTGCTGAAGGCCACATTGGGCCGGCGACGGTAATACTCGAGGAGTCGCGCCACCTGCTCGTCCTTCTGGGCGGCGGGGATGGACTCGTCGGCCCAGACATCGTAGACCTGCCGGTGCAGCATGTGGGCCCAGCCGAACATCGCCTTTGCCTCCGGCGCGAGCTGCGAGTAGCGAATCTCCACCGCCGCCTCGGCTACCGGCAATCGTGGAGGACGCACGAGGATGCGCTGCGTGAGGCGATTGTAGATCTCCTCCTCCAGCACGGACACCGGCTGCGGTCGCCTCAGGAGCGTTTCGTACAGGATGGCATGCCCGTAATCAAAGGCATTGAACAATCGGTCGGCGGCCTGATAGCGGTTGCGAAACTCCCAGTTGTGTGAGGCCTGCAGATAAAACTGCTCGTGCGTGGTCACCCACTGCGCCCGAGCCGCACTCGGCGCGAGCAGGATCCCCAGGCCCACGGCGAACACGCCTGAAAAAGTGCGCGCACGATGAATCGATCGACGTCTCATATATCCTTCTCCAGGTGCCCAGCGCGACCACGCACTTTGCGGCGTGGCCGCGTTGCGCTGTTTGTCCGGTGTAACACTCATGGTCACGGCGACCATGGCAGTCCTATCGCGACAGCGGCGCCCGCGGTCAGATACCAGCCTCGGTCGTGGCCGGTGAGGCGGTAACCCGCTCCGGCATCCCCCACCACGCGAGGGCTCAACTGGTAACGAATGCCAGCCCCGGTACTCCATTCCACGTCGTCGCCGGCGCGCATGGGCTGGCGGGCGACCAGCTCTCCGGTAGCGAGAAGTGAGCGGAGCGGAATTGCCCGGTCTACCGCCACGCCAAGCAGCCATCGCGACAGCTCGCCTTCAGCTGGGCGCGATGGCTCTTCATTTCCTCCCTCGATCCGGCTACCAGCGGTGAGCTGCGCGTTCACGTGAACGCGTCCCGCGGGCAAGCTTCTCGTAGCGATAGCCTTCACGCTCGGATAGGCGCGCCGTGGCCCCAGTCCGCCAGCGGGAATCCGAAGCTCCGCCGCGATCGCAAACGCGGGAATAGTGGTTTCAGCGTTCAGGTTGTGCAGCACGCGAACATGAAAACCGGCGAGGCCGGTCGTGCTCACGCCACCGCCGTCGACGGCGAGGATCGGCAGGCCGATCTCGAATTGCGTGCGCGGCAGCAATCCCGCCGCAATCGCCGGTTCGATTCCCCACTGATAGATCCCGCCACGGGAGCGCTCGAGGCGAAAGCCAGCCAGCTGGATTTCGACGGCACGATACTCGATCGCGATGGCGTCCTCGACGGTCACAGGCCGCCCCGCATCCGTGTTGTAGTAGTCGGTTTGTGCCTCCAGCAGCGTTGGCGCAGCCAGCATCAGTAGTGCAGCTGCTGCGGCAGTGGCGGCTTGCCGAGGCCTCGGCGCGAACGCGCAGCATGGCAGATGCATCCAGAACGGCATGTGTACTCTGGTGAACGTGAACGTCCGCTCGCCCGCGCATTGCGCGCGGCGCTGCGAGCCGAACCGTGGTGCGATCGGATGGGATCGGCGAGCACCCCGTGGGTCCGTCTACAACGGCCGCCAGGGAATGTGCGCCGGATCAGACGCGCGGCGGCGGCGTTTCTGGCGCGCTGAGGAGGGAGTGGAACATTCGGAAGCTGCCAGCGACCGCATCCTGGTGCTGGCTCCCGCGCTGCCCCGCCAAGGTCCCGCCCAGAAAAGCAGCGCCAATGCAGGTCATGCTGATGCTGCACAGCGCGCCCGACGGGGACATGGGCGAAGCGGGAGCGCGGTGCCGGTCACTCCGCTCACGCGCCGCGACGCCGTGACCAACGCCATCGTCGTGCGACTCGTGAATCCGTGCGCCGAACACTGCGTGAGTCGCATGCACGTTTACGCTCACCGTATCCGCCACGGTGCTGGATTCGTGATGCGATCCACATCCGGGCATCACAGCGAGCAGGTTGGCCGGGAGCACTATCAGGCCAAGGAGGGCAGCGAAGAATCTGCGAAGAGCTCTCACGATGGATGCGTGGCGTTGCAAGGAAGCGACCGTATCCGATCGGGCGATCCGGGCGTCGTCTCGTCAACTGCGAATTCCAGCAGGATGCTATACCCCCTGCCCCTATGTCAAGCGCGCCGGCGCGGAAGTGGTCTGTCCTCGGCCGTCACTGAGTGAGCCAGCGCCTGCCAAGCTCACCAATGAGCATCGCGTACACCTCGATCCCGCGCCACAGGTTCCCGAGACGCACGTTCTCATTGGCGGCGTGCTGGTTGTTGTCATGGTTGACGATCGGCACGATGATCAACGGGGCGCCGAGCACGTCGTGGAAGTGTACCAGCGGCAGGCTGCCACCGAGCGAAGGAACGGCGATCACCTCCTCGCCCACGGCGCGGGACACGATATCCAGGATCGCTCGGGAGATCGGATGATTGGGCGGCGTACGCACACCTGCGTAGCCGGCATCCCACTCGACCAGTACGATCCTGGGATGGCGCCGCCGCATCTCGGCTGTGACGCTGTCCTGCACGACGAGGTAGCCCTGACCAGCCAGGTGCGCCTCGACGAGCTCGCGAACACGGTCGGGTCGCTGATCGGGCACCAGGCGGAAATCGATGGAGATTCGGGCGTGCGTGGGGATCGCATTCGCCGCTGCTGCTCCCGTGCGACCACCCTCTATCCCGCGAACGTTGAGCGCCGGATGCAGAATGCGTTCGGCGAGCAGGCCCTCATGTTCGGGCGCGGCGAGACCGAACTCCTCCAACAGCATCTCATCCGGATGCGGAATACCACTAAGCGCGGCACGGGTAGCGTCATCCACAGCTCGTACATCATCGCCGAAGCCGGCGATGCTTATCGCACCGGCCGTGTCGCGCATGCTCGCCACGAGCTGCGCCGCCATGGCGACCGGATTGGGAGCCCAGTTGCCATAGTGACCGCTGTGCACCGCGCGCACGGGACCGTACACCGTCATCTCCAGACCGACCACACCCCGCACGCCGAACACAACCTGCATCCGGCCGCTCTGATGTACTGGCCCATCGGCAAAGATCCATGCGTCAGCTGAGAGCAGATCGCGATGTCGCTCGAGCATCTCACGCAGGTGCGGTGAGCCCGCCTCCTCCTCTCCCTCGAAAAAGAACTTGAGGTTCACCGATGGATTCTGGCCGGTGGCACGAAGTGCATCCAGCGCCGCCATCATCGCCACGATCGGCGACTTGTCGTCGCTCGCCGAGCGAGCGTACAACCGCCACTCGTCGTGGCCCGACGTTAGCGGCGCGCTAGGTGCCGGCAGGGCGCGCTCGCGCCCATCCGCCTCCAGGGCGCCGTCGCGGAGTGTGGGCCGCCACGGGTCGCTGGCCCAGCGCTCCGGATCGACCGGTTGTCCATCGTAGTGCGCGTACAGCACCACGGTGCGTTCCGCTCCCGGTGTACGAAGCTCACCGAAGACTGCCGGTGGGCTGCCTGAGGTCTCCAGCATTCGGGCTTCGATCCCGCGCTGGCGCAGCATGGCGACGAGATGCGCCGCATTCCTCCGAATATCGGCGGAATCCGAAGCGATGTTGGGGATGGCGAGGAACTCGGCCAGCTCGGCCAGCAAAGCGGCGCCGTGAGCGCGATGCCATTCCCGGATCGGCTCGATCCGGGTCTCTGGCCGGCGTTGCTGGGCGAATACGACTGCAGGCAGCATTACGCCGGCAAGAAGCACCATCAGAATGACCGGCGCCTGCCGGTATCGCATACGCGGGAGTGTGGAGGTAGGAGGGCGAGCGGCCAGCCGAAGGCTATCCCCGGGGGCGCCCAGCTGCCACCCCCCCTCCCGCCGCGCGCTCCATTACGGCTGCGACGATCGCGTACGTCTCCATCCACGCCGCCCGAACCTCCGGAGTGAACTCCGGCCCCAGCATCCGGTCCAGCATCCAGATGAGCGCCGCGCCCACGGATTCGTACTGCTCCGGCTTCACACCATACGCCGTGTGGCGGCGGCCCAGCGATGCCGCATCGGAGACGAGCGACTGAGCTCGGTCGAGCGAGCTGATGATGGAGCCGAGCATGGCCATGAACTTGGCGCCCTGCTCGCGCATGTCGACGCGGCCGAACAGGGATCGGGCGGCCGGATCGAGCTCGAACAGTCGATCGTAAAAGATTCTCGATGCCTCATGGATGTGCGGCTGCACCTTGGCCCAGCTCTGGCGGACGAGTCGTTCGCGCTCGGGAGTCATTGGCGCACCTCTGCATCTCTGTGGTGTGTGGTCATTGGTGGCTCGAACGGCTCCGGCTCGAGAGCGAAAGCGGCACCGAATACGTATGCGGCAAGCACAAGCAGAAGTACAAGTACGATGGTAGCAATTGTGCCGGCGCGTCCGCGGCTTGCCGGAGGGTCAGAACCCGCGCTTCGTCTCCCCCGGGTCGCAGCCTCGAGCGCTTCGGCAAAACCGCCTGCCGTTGCATAGCGATCCGCAGGTACCTTGGCCAGCGAGCGATTGATGACGGCTTCGAGCCGGGGCGAAACCGCCGGACGCACGGTGCGAAGCGATGGTACGTCGTCGCGAGCGTGGCGCGCCAACACTGCTCGAAGCGAACCACCGGCAAACGGCGGGTGTCCCGCAAGCATCTCGTAGAGCACGCAACCGAGGGAGTAGATGTCGCTGCGGCCGTCCGCCGGACACTGCCCGTCCGCCTGCTCGGGACTCATGTACGCGGGCGTGCCGATGGCCGCGCCCGTGTCCGTCAGCCGCTCATCCGCCTCGGCCTCCAGCGTCCGCGCAATGCCGAAATCCGCGACGAGCACCTGCCCCGCCGATAGGAGGAGGTTCTCTGGCTTGATGTCGCGGTGGATGATGCCGCGCCTGCCGGCGGCATCCAAAGCGGCGGCAACCTGGCTCGCAATGGTTACTGCCTCACCGATGGGCAGTTGCGGCTCGCGCTCGAGCCGCTGCCGCAGCGACTCCCCATCGACGTATGGCATCACATAATAGAGCATTCCCGCCGCCGTGCCCGAGTCGAACAGCGGCAGGATGTTTGGATGCTGAAGCGAGCCAATGAGGCGGATCTCGCGAAGGAACCGGCCATCGCTCAACGTTGCCGCAAGCTCCGGACGCAGCAGCTTTATCGCGACGTTTCTGTCGTGCCTGACGTCTCGTGCCAGCAGCACGAGCCCGTATCCTCCCGAGCCGATCTCCCGCTCCACCTGATAGCGGTCCGCCAGCGCTGCCGCGAACGCGGCGATCGGGT
>CAZWSO010000078.1:0-11435 GCA_964636485.1 uncultured Gemmatimonadaceae bacterium | reverse complement strand
ACGTCGGCGTGGAACCGCGAAACCGTGGGGTCGCGCAGCACGATCGAGCAGCTGACCTCGCGGCCGATCTGGAGAACGCGCGATCGCAGCGGGAAGGCGATTCCATCGGCGCCGTCGAGCAGATAGGCGGGCTCGAGGGGCGGAGCGGGCGCCGGCCGCGGATCGCTCAGCTGCTCGAGGTAGATGAAGCGGGCGGAGCCGGCGGCGATCACGTCGCCGCTGGAGAGCGGCTCGCCGGTGAGCGCGACCGCGCGGCCGTTCAGAACGACGATGTTCTGGGAGGAGCAGGGGGCCACTGTTCGACTGCCGTCCCCGGAGATGCGGACGCGAAAGTGCCGCGCGGCGAGATCGCGGTTGGGCAGGCGCCACGTCGCCTGCGATCCGCTTCCGACTATCACGTCGCCGGTCACCTCGCATGTGGGCGCGTCGTCTCCGGAGCTGACTTCGAGTTCGAGATAGGGCATTGAAGAACCAGCGGCCAGGGGCAGTCGACGGGGGCTGACAGACCACGGTGACAAAGGGCAAAAAGGCGGCGCCTGATCCAGGGCCGGCTCGGGCGAGCCGCAGGTTACCCGTCGATGAGCTCGCCTATGGCTCGGCGGAGCAGGGTTGCTGCCAGCTCGACCTTGTAGCCGTTTCGGGCCAGGGGCCTCGCATCGTAGAACGCGCGATCCGCCAGTGTCGCAACATCCTCCGGATTCAGGCCTGCGGAGGCTATGTCCTCCTCGATGGAGCGGGCCACCCGCCACGGGCGGGGCGCCACGCCGCCAAGGACCAGGCGAACGTCGCCGCCTGCGGGTCGCACGGCCGCCAGGCTTACGAGGGCGAAATCCCACGCGCCGCGCTGCATCTCCTTCACGTAGCGCTGATGACCGCCGGTGCTGCTCCCCGGGATGCCGACGCTGACCACGATCTCACCATCGGATAGCTGGGTCTCCCGGTCCAGCCGCTGCGAAGGAAGGAGGAAAAAGTCGGCGATAGGCAGCTCCCGGCGGCCCGCGGGTCCGCGAATCTCCACCGTCGCCTCCAGAGCGGTAAGGGCGACCGCCGGATCGGAGGGGTGGACAATGTGGCAGGGGCCGCCGTCGAGTATTGCGTGGTACTGATTCTCCCCCTCCACGGCGGGGCAGGCGTTGCCGCCATGCTTGAGGCAGGGGATGCCCCGGCGGAAGTACCAGCAGCGCGGTCGCTGGCAGAGATTGCCGCCCAGCGTACCCATGTGCCGGAGCGCCGTCGTTCCAACCGCTGAGCAGGCTTCGGCAAGCGCCGCGAACCGTTCGCGGACGCGCGCATCCCGCGCGATCGTCTCGATGCGAGTCGCGGCGCCAATCCGAATGCCGCCGTCGGCAACTTCCTCGATCCTCGCCGCCTCGCGAACACCGCGCAGGTCTACGAGCAGCTCGGGCGCGGCCAGCCGCTCGTCGATGAGCACGAGCAGATCCGTACCGCCGCCAACCGGGATTGCGCCGGCCGTGGCGAGCGCGGCGACTGCGTCGTCCACCGTGGACGCGCGGTGATAGCGGAAGCTCATCGTGAAGGGGCCGGCATCGTTGATGAGGTTACGGCGTGGCGTTCCCGTTATCCAGACGGGAGGCCCATGCTCAGTGGTTCCCGGTTTTCATTTTCCTGATCCTGTCTTGATTTCTCTGGGGAAATCTGTAGGAATGGGTTCCTGCCTTCGCGGGAGTGGCACCGCCTTGAATCTCCTGCCGGTATCCCGCCGCGCCTGTGCGGTCGGAGTGCTCGCGCTGTCAGCGCTTCTCGGCTGCGAGATTCGCGAGCAGCCCGACGTGATCCTGGCGCGCGCGGACTCGATTCTCGTTGCCGCGGAACGCCGCTTTGCGGAGGACGTGGCGATCGCCGGCAGCTCAATGGACACCATGCCGCTGGGTGGGGGGCGGCGACAGCCACGTCTGTCGCCTCTGGCCGATTCGATCGGCCGGCGCCTGGTTTTCATGACGTACGGGCAGCGATCGCACGTGGCCGCCGGGCGTGCGGGGCGGCTTCTGCTCGATCTCGGCAGGTTGGACCACCGTGTCGAAACGCCGGAGGAGCGCTCCGCGTATCTCCAGGCCGTAGCAGCGCTGGCTCCGGTACAGGTGGGTGAGCGCTTTCGAATCTCCGCGATGTGGGGAGAGGAGGACGCACGGATAAGCGGCTTCGATGTGTGGAACGGCCGAGTGGTGGCGGTGCTCGAGGGATCAGCACGCATGGATTCCGCAGTGCGCGGCCGCGCCGAAGCGGTGGCCGCGGCGACGCGAGCCGACAGCGCCGCGGCGCCCGTGCCATCAGAATGTGATCGGTCGGGGGCGCGCGTGCGGATGGCGCGCGTGCGCTCGGTGGCGGATTCGCTGACGGCGGCGGTGCGCGCCGACACGCTTGCGCTGCACCCCGTTCAGAGGCGCACCGCGCGCGTTGGTTCGTCCTTCGTGCATGGCTGTTTCGCGCGCGCCACAACGTTGGTGGTTGCATCGATGGTGGTTGGGGACCACGATCATGTCCGCCAGTCGGTGGTGCTCATCGATCGCTCGGGACAGGTGGTGCCCGTGAGTCTCGTAGGCAGCCGTTTCAGGTCGCACGAGGCCCTGCATGCTCTCGACGCCGATGGAGATGGCGTGGATGACGTGGCGGTACGCGGACGATCGCGCCGGGTGGGGGGCACCGTGATTCTGCGCCTGGACCCGGAGCTGCTGCGCCTGGAGGCGCTCACCAGCGGGTTCGCGTGGGAAACGATGTGAGCCTCTTCTACCTCGCTCCCACCGCCGGCGCGACTTCCAGCTGGCTCGCCAGTAGCTGGAGGTCGAAGGCTTCCTTGCGGATGCGCAGGTCGTAGTAGACGAGTGTCGACACGACGCCCCAGATGGGGTAGGCCAGCACCATGCCGGCGGTGCTCGCCAGCGCCACGGTACGTTCGCCTGTGGCGCCTACGAGCATGCCGAGAAACATGACCAGCGCGGCCGCGCCGACGCCGATCGCGATGGCGATGCCGAAGGTGAGGATGAACACGCCCAAAATGCGGATGACGGCACCCTTGGCGAGTTCGCGGGAGCGATCGAACGACTGCAGCGCGCCACGCCCCTCGATGATCACCGCCTGCTGCATTGCGAACGCCCAGACCACCACCACGATCCAGATGGGAACCAGCGCCAGTCCGACGAGTACGGCGAGCGGCACCAGCCCAAGCGGAATCATGATCGCGATCAGTATGACGCCGACCATCGGAACCGAAACCATGATGATTCCCTGAAGGATGGCCGCCGCGAAAACCGACCAGAACCGCGCAAATACACGCTGCATCGCGAAGCCCACCTGCGTCGGTCGGCCAAGATAGGCCTCCGAAACCAGAAGCGCGACTGCCGCCGCGCCGGCGGGGCCGAGCACGATCTGGAGCAGCGATCCCGTGGGTGGGAGGAAGAGCTCCATCAGGAACGGCGGTACGAGCACGAGCGCATACACCGCGGCCAGTTGCGGGTAGTGCCAGCGCATGAGCTGGAACGCCGCGTCGATGATCTCGACGGAGGTGCGGGGGCGCAGAGCCGTTGCCGTCACGAGGCCTCGCTGGTCAAGAAGGTGGTGGCTTGCACAACCTAGAGCGGGCGGCGCCCGGCGGCCAGCCTTCGAGCTGCAAGCCGGTGAGCTGCCTCGGCGTTCCACCGTCATTCTCCCCGCGGCGAATTGGCGGACGGCTGACTCGATGGTATGTGCAGTCTCGCCATCTTTTCTGTTGCATGAGCGTGTCGCACCGAGCCATAATGCGCGGGATGACGTCGTCACGAATTCCGGATACAGGAAGAACCCGGTTGCTAGTGCTGCTGTCCGCGGGGGTGCTGGCCTGCGCGTCAGCTCCCGCTCGCCATGAGGCGGCATCGGTACCGGCACCGGACCGTCCACGCGAGCTCTCCGCCGAGGAGGCGGGAGTCACGAGGGCGGATCTGGAGATGCTGCGCGCCAGGGATCTGATGGTGCCCGTGGCGGGGATCCGGCCCGATCAGCTGCGCGATGATTATAGCGCGCCTCGCGGCGGCCGCATACATGCAGCGCTCGACATTCTCGCGCCCCGCGGCAGCCCCGTGCTCTCCGCGGACGACGGCCGCATCTTCCGTTTGCGAACGAATCCTGCAGGCGGAATCACGATCTACGCCGTCGATGCCGAGGAGCAGTTCGTGTACTACTACGCGCACCTCGACGGATATCGGCGTGGACTGCGCGAGGGGATGACCATCAGGCGAGGTGAGGTGATCGGCTACGTGGGCACCACGGGGAATGCTCCTCCTAACGTCCCCCATCTGCACTTCCAGGTCATGAAGATGGGCGCGGGCCGGCGCTGGTGGGACGGCGAGCCCATCAATCCGTACCCCTTCCTCACGATGACGGGGAAGGAGCGATGACGATCTCCGGGAAACGGCGAGCCGAGCTGCGTGGTGAGGCGCACCACCTCCAGCCGCTGGTGCAGGTGGGGCACAGCGGCGTCACGCCCACGATCGTCCAGTCTCTGGACGACGCGCTGCGTACGCGCGAGCTGGTGAAGGTGCAGCTCGGCAAGCAGATGGACATCTCGATCGGTGATGCCGCGCGCGAGCTGGCACGGGAGACGGGTGCCGTGGTGGTGCAGGTGATCGGCCGCACCACCACACTCTACCGCGAGAACCGTGAATTGCACCGCAGGCCGGACGATCCGCCCCCGTGGCGGCATCGCTAAAACACTGACGGCGCGAGGTAGGGCGTCAAGTCTTGACAGTCGGGTGCGCGGAAGCTGAAAATATCGAACATCGCTTCTCTCACCGAGGTCATGTATGCGCCGTCTGTCTCACCGTTTTAGCGCCGCCCTCGTTTTCGGCGGAATCCTCCTGTACTCTGGTTGCGCTCGCGAACAGGATCGCGCGACCGGTTCCGATCCGCAATCCACAAACGCCGGCCGTACGTACGGCCCCAGTGTGGCGTTCGGCGGTGGCAGCGCTCGTACGTACGTCGAGTACAGCGCTGATGGTGAACGGCGTCCGACGGCGATCGGCGTCGCCATCGATGCCGCCGCAATGAACGGGGTCGAAGCGATAGACACGATGGTTAGTGTGACCATGCAGCTGCCCGACGGGGCGCCGCCTCCCTACGAGTTCGTGAGCGTGGAGTGGAACCCGCACGGCCACGAGCCGGATCCGGTCTATGGGATCCCCCACTTCGATTATCACTTTCACCTGCTTCCTCGCGCCACCGTGGAGGCGATCCTTCCCGACGCCGCCGACTTCGCGGCGCAGGCCAACCGGCTGCCCGTGGACGATCATGCGCCGCCCTTCTACATGGTGTTCACGCCGCCGGGTGCCGACCCGGCGAGCGTCGCAGTGCCGCAGATGGGCGTGCACTGGGTGGACTCGCGCTCGCCCGAGGTCCAGGGAATGCTCGGGAACCCCGCGGAGCACAAGCCGTTCAGCAAGACGTTCATCTACGGCTCCTGGGATGGGCACATCAGCTTTCTCGAACCGATGATCACGCGTGCGCATCTGCTCGCGAACCCCGATGAGACAACGGCGATCCCGACGCCGGCCCGCTACCCGAAGCCGGGCTGGTATCCCGCTGCGTATCGCATCGTCCACGACATGGACGCGGGGGAGTACCGGGTGGCGCTCACGGAGCTCACGCATCACGACTGAGCGCTCCCGGAGGTCGCCTCGCCGCGAAGAAAATGCCTTAGCGCACCTCAGCATCCTCAGCGGGGAATGCTCTTACGGATGCCGGCTGCGACGCTGCCCCTGCGGTTCACGGTAACCGCGGCTTGCGGCTGGCTTCCAGCACGCGCCAGGGTGTAAGCGGGATCTCGTCCACCTCCGCGCCTATGGCGTCGGCGACAGCGTTGGCGATGGCGGGGGCGGTGGGGATGATGGGGGACTCGGCCAGGCCCTTGGCGCCCGTGTGATTGGCGACCACGTCGGCACCGCCCACGGTGAAAGCTTCGATGCGTGGCAGGTCGGCGAGCGTGGGGATCTTGTAGTCGTGCATGGTCGGGTTGAGCGGGATGCCCAACGACTGATCCGTCACGCGCTCCTCGAAGAGCGCATAGCCCAGACCCTGGAGTATGCCGCCCTCCAGCTGGCTCTCGGCGAGGGTCGGGTTGATCACGCGGCCGGAGTCGTGCGCGCCCACGATGCGCAGCACCCGTACCACGCCGGTTTCGAGATCCACCTCGACCTCGGCGAACTGCGCGCCGAAGGTCGCGATGGTGTGACCATCGGGGTTCGGCCCGCGCGATCCCTGGCCGATGATCATCACGTCACCGAGCTTCTCGGTGACTTCCGCCACACGCATGCTGCGGCCGTCGTCGCCGGCAACGATCTCGCCGTTTGTCAGGCGCAATTCCGACGGCTCCGAGTCGAGGAACGCCGCGGCAGCTTCCAGCAGACGCGCTCGCGCATCCTCGGCGGCCATGCGCACGGCGGGCCCTACTGAGGACACGGTGATCGAGCCCCACGAGTTGGCCGTGTACGGCGTACGCTCCGTGTCGCCAAGCGTCACACGTACCGACGACAGCTCCACACCCAGCGATTCGGCGGCGATCTGAGCGAACACGGTGCGTGAGCCCGTGCCCAGATCCTGCGATCCGGTGAGAACGTCCACGCTTCCATCCCGGTTGAGACGAACGGTGGCGTACGCCGGCGGCCCGCCGCCGCCGCCCCACACCTGCGAGGCCATTCCCACGCCGCGCCGAACTCTCCCGCCACCGCGATCGCGCCGCACCTCCCAGCCGAATCGCTCGGCGCCGGCGCTATAGCACTCGTCCAGCCGCTTGTCCGTATACGGCCGCCCCTTCGACTGGTCGTCGGCGGCATAGTTGCGACGGCGCAGATCGAGCGGATCCATGCCGATCTCGCGCGCCAGCACATCCATGATGCGCTCCAGCCCGAACGCGCCCTCAGTGTGTCCCGGGGCGCGGAACGACGCCATCGCCGAGCTGTTCGTGTACGCGAAGATCTCGGTTGTGTGCACGTTCGGACAGCGGTAGAGCTCGTGGTAGATCCGCGCCGGACCACCCTCCCAGCCGCCGACGCCGAGCTGCACCTCGGCGTCCATCACGATTGCCATGAGGGTGCCGTCGCGTTTAGCGCCGATCGTGACGTGCTGCATTGTAGCGGGGCGGTTGCCGCCATCCAGCTGCTCGCTCACGCGATCCATCACGCAGCTCACCGGCCGGCCCGTGCGGCGGGAGAGCGCGGCCGCCACGTAGGTGTGTGGTCCGGCGCCGTTCTTCGCTCCGAAGCCGCCGCCCATGTGGTCCTTGATGACGCGTACGCCGGCGAGGGGGAGCGAGAACGCTGCCGCCACATCCGAGCGCACCGCGAAGATTCCCTGCGTGGATTCCCACACCGTGAGGTGCTCGCCCTCCCACTCCGCCACCGCCGCGTGCGGCTCCAGCGGTGTGTGCAGCGCGACCGGCGTGCGGTACTTACGAGTGATGACCACTTCCGATTCCGCCAAACCGCGCTCGGCATTGCCGCGCTCGAGCGTGCGCGGCGAGTTCCGTGAGCGATTGCCGCGGCCGCGGATGTGCGGCGCTCCGTCTGCCAGGGCGGCGCCCGGCGTCACCATGGGCGGTTCCGCATCGATGTCGAGGACGATGAGCTCGAGAGCGCGCCGCGCCAGCTCGCGGCTGTCGGCGCACACCGCGGCCAGCGGCTGCCCGGCGAAGCGGATCTCCCGATCCATGAGGGGATGGCCGTCGTGGCGGATCCCGCCAAGCTCGGCGTCCGTGACCGCATCACGTACGCCGGGCATGTCGAGAGCGGGGGCGAGATCGAGCCGCCGGATGCGCCCGCGCGCAACCGGCGATCGCAGGATGGCGGCGTAGAGCATGCCGGGTCTTCGGAGGTCGGCCGTGTAGATCGCTCGCCCTGTCACCTTCTCGAGCGCATCGGCGCGCTCCACGCGGGTGCCTACAACGGCCAGCGATGTCTCCTCCACCCACGGCGCCGGCTCGAAGGCGGGACGCTCGACGACCCGGATCTCCTCGCGACCTTCCACTTCGACGCGCGTGGTAATGAAGCGTGCACCGTCCTGCGCCGCCCCCCGGGGGACCTGCGGTGCGGCTGGCGCGCTCTCGTGCCCGGGCCTCGGACCGCGCGGCTGTCCGCCCTCAGCGCTCATGCTGCTCGGCTGCGGCGCCCGCTGCACTCGTGTTGACGCCCGGCGCTCTCGCCTCGGCGTTCCCCATTCTCATCTCGGCGGCCGCAGCGGTAATTGCGCGCACGATCTTCGGGTAGGTGCCGCAGCGGCAGAGATTGCCGCTCATCCAGCGTCTGATGTCTTCCTCAGACGGCTCCGGTTCACGCTCGAGGAGGGCGACGGCGGCGAGAATCTGCCCCGGGGTACAGAATCCGCACTGAACGGCATCATGCTGGATGAAGGCGCGCTGGAGCGGGTGGACGACGCCATCACGCTCAAGTCCCTCTATGGTCGTGATCTCGGCGTCCTCGCAGCCGGCGGCGAGAGTCAGACAGGCGTAGGCAGGCGCGCCATCGAGAAGGACCGTGCAGGCGCCGCACTCGCCGCGCTCGCAGACGGACTTGGCGCCCGTGAGGGCGAGACGGTCTCGCAGTACCGACAGCAGCGTCTCATGCGGAGGCGCATTCACCCCGTGTCGAACGCCATTCACGGTGAGATGCATGGGGGGGTAAGTAACTTGCCATGATTGAGGAGGGAAGAGGTATCGCCCAGGCGCCGGCCACCTGTCGTGGCGCGCGAAGTCGCATATCTTTCGACTGAGGCCGCCTGCGGGCGGTGGAATCAGCACCGAGGCTTACATGCCGTACGTGATCACCGAAGCGTGCATTGGGACGAAGGACAAGGCCTGCGTTGATGTATGTCCGGTGGACTGCATCTACGAGGGTCCGGAGCAGCTCTTCATCCATCCTGACGAATGCATCGACTGCGGCGCCTGCGAGCCCGAATGTCCGGTGACCGCGATCTTCCCCGAGGAGGACGTGCCCTCGCACCTTCAGAAGTACATCAAGCTCAACGCCGAGGTGTTCCAGGGCGACGATCCGCCGCAGAGGCCGACAAGGTGAGAACGGCCTCCGATGCTGTCCGCCCTCACATTTGACTACTGGGACACGATCTACGAAGGCGCCGCCGAGCCTGAGCGTAAGGTTCGCAGGCAGGCGGCGCTTCGCCGTATGCTGGAGCGGATCGGCCGGCCGGTGACGGAAGAGGAGTTCGTGTCGCTGTACGCCGCGTCTGGAAGGGAGGCGGAGCGGTGGTGGAGGGAGGAGCACAGGGGCTACACGGCGGCTGAGCGGATCAGGTGGATGCTGGCGCGGCTCCAGGTCGACCGGCCAGAGGACTGCGAGCACGTGGCGGCTGCTTGCCGGGCGGTGGATGAGGTGCTCGTCGAGCTGCCGCCGCTGCTCATCGCCGGGGCGCGCTCGGCGCTTCAGCTCGTCGCCGGCCGCGTGCCGCTGGCGATTATCTCAGACACCGGGTTTGCCTCTGGTTCCGCTCAGGACCGGCTGCTCGAGCGCGACGGTCTGCTGACGCTATTCGGTGCCCGCATCTACTCGGTGGATCTCGGTCACGCCAAGCCGCGCCGCGAGCCGTTCACCGCCGCGCTGGAAGCGCTTGGCGTTTCGGCGCCGGAGGTGATCCACATCGGCGACAACGAGCGGACCGATGTGCGCGGCGCGCTGGAGGCGGGTATGCGGGCGGTGCGGGTGGACTTCAACGGATCCCGCGGGCCGAGCGCGGCCGAGTTCGTGGCGCGCTCCTTTGCCGAGCTGCGCGACTATCTGCTGGAGCAGATGGAGCCGGAGGGGGGAACGTGAGCGACGACCTCGTCATCTCGACGGCGACGGAGGATGACGTTCCACTGATCCTGCAGCTCAGCTACGAGCTTGCCGTCTACGAGCGCATGGCGCACGAGGTGGTGGCGACCGAGGAGGGGATGCGCAACGCGATGTTCGGCGCGCACCGCTTCGTTGACGGGCTCGTGGCGCGGCTCGGCGACGAGCCTGCCGGGTTCGCTCTCTTCTTTCACAACTTCTCCACCTTTCTCGGGCGGCGCGGCATCTATCTGGAGGACCTGTTCGTTCGTCCGTCTCTGCGCGGCCGTGGCATCGGCAAGGCGCTGCTCGAGCGGCTGGCACAGATTGCCGTGGAGCGTGGCTGCGGGCGTCTGGAGTGGAGTGTGCTCGACTGGAACGAGTCCGCCATCGCGTTCTACCGCTCGCTGGGCGCGGTTCCGCTGGATGGATGGACTGTGTTTCGGGTGTCAGGGGACTCGCTCGATACTCTGGCGCGGGGGCGATAGAGCGAGGCTGGAGGATCCTGGCCGGGATGCCGTCAAAGGGCGCTCTGTTCCTGAAGAGCCCTCTGGTTCTGATGGCAGCCAGTCGCACTCGGCCGCAGGTCACTGCCGATCATTGCGGCTGGGCCGGTGCCTCCCACAGGTGCTCCTGCACGATAACCCACTGGCCGTTGCGCCGCGCAAAGGCGGCTGTCCATACGCCCGTAACGTCGTGCGGCTCGCCGCGCGGGTTGAGGTGGGGGATGCTGTAACGCCCCGTAAGCACGGCGGCATCGTGCGATAGTACGTCCACGTGCGACTCGGTCCAGCGGAAGGTTGGGTTCTGCATGCGCACGCCCACCTGCTCCCAGAAGTCGCGGATGACGATCTCCAGCGAATCATGCGTGGTCGTGATCAGGCCGCCGCTGGTGGACACGACGCGGCCGTCGGGATACAGGCTCATCAACCGCTCCACTTGGTCGCCTTCGGCGGCGAAGTCGTGCGCGGCGGCGATGCGCGCTCGAAGTGTGTCGGCAATGGCGGCGCGCTCGGTCTCCGAGATGGGGCCTTCAGCCGCGCCGCAGGCAGCGAGCAGAGCGAGACAGCACACGGCGGAGAGCGGGGTATGTCTCATTCTCGAGCTCCGGTGAAAGGGCACCCACTGTCCCCCACTCGGGACAGGAGGTGTCCACCATGGCGGACGTCCAAAACGCTCGATCTGCCCAGTAGCGGCATTACTGGTGGAACGATCGGTGCCATGGCAATGGCCAGTCCGCGCCATCGTGAGTACACTTCCTCAAGGCGAATGTCGCGGTTCTGGTGGAGCGAGGCGAGATGCGGAAGTCCGTAATGATCCCCCTGTCGGCGGTCGCGTTCGTGGCGGCCTGTGCGGGAAGCTCGTCCCAGGTGAGCGAGGACATGCTTCGCGACCTCGAGCTTGCGCAGGCCGAGACGCCGGAGCTGGCGGGGGCACAGTTCGCCCAGCAGCAGGTGATCTCCGCGCAGGAGCTGGCACCGTACGCCGCACCGCGTCCGGCGCCTCGACGTGCCCCCTCACCCACTCGCGCGCCAGTTCGCACTCCGGCCCCGGTAGCCAACGCCGAAGCGCCCGGCACCGCTGACGCCACCGAGGAGGTTGCATACGTGCCGGTAGCGCCGGAGCCCAGCCCGG
>CAZWSO010000077.1:0-11549 GCA_964636485.1 uncultured Gemmatimonadaceae bacterium | reverse complement strand
GCGAGGTGGAGTTCCTTGGCGGGATGGCGCAGCCGCACGGCTGGCGGCCCGACCCCGGCGTGCCGGAAGTGGCTTTCAGCGGGCGGTCGAACGTGGGCAAGTCGACCCTGCTCAACCGGCTGGCGCGGCGAAAGTCGCTGGCGCGGGTAAGCCAGCGGCCCGGCAAGACGCGGGAGATCAATTTCTTCCGCATCAACGGCAGCTTCCTTCTGGTGGATCTACCGGGCTATGGGTTCGCGCGCGTATCCAAGGAGGTTCGCAGCCAGTGGCAGCATCTCATCGAGGGATACCTGCGCGGCAGCGTTGCGTTGCGGGGCGTCGTGCAGCTCGTTGATGCACGGCACCCGCCAACGCCGGAGGACCTTCAGATGCTCGACTTCCTGGCCGACGTGGAAATACCCACAATCGTGGTGGCGACCAAGCTGGACAAGTTGCGACCACCGGAGCGACCAGCACGCCTTCAGCAGCTTGCGCGCGAGCTCTCGGTGCCGGAGGAGCAGATCATCCCGTTCAGCGCGGTCACGGGCGAGGGGCGGGACGAGCTGGCCGAAGCCATCCTCGGGTTGATGGACGCGTCGCCGGAGCCGGACGTCGCATGAGGCGGCCGGTCCAGGTGCTGCTGCTGCTTTCCTGCATGGCGGCATGCTCCACGCTGAGCGGCGGGCACGAACCGCTCGAGCCGGTGCACGAGCCTGGGGTGGTGCTGCACGACGAGCTCGGGTCCGACCTGGTGCCGGCGGGGTTCGGATCGATGCGCCAGGAGGACGTGGCGGTTCGCGTGCTCCTGCCGGGTGTGCAGGTCAGGCTGATTCCGCTGGACGAATCGGTCATCCGCGTCCTCTCCCCGGATTCGTATCGCGCACTGCGCGATCTTCTCGAAGGGAATCGCGACGAGATCACGCAGGTGGCGAACCGCTACGGAGTTCGCGCTCCGTCGCTCTGGTATGCATCCTTCTTCGGCCTGCAGCCGGAGGCGCGGTTCAGCCCGATGGAGATCGTCATCGGCAGCACCGGTCGCGACTACCGCCCGCTGGATCTGGTTCCGCTGAGCGCCGGTTTCTGGCAGCAGCGGATCCGCCAGCGCGAAGTGCAGACTGCGATCTACGTGTTCGAGGAAGGGATCAACGTCAATCAGCCGCTGGTGATCACCGTGGAGTCGGTGCGAAACACGAGCTGGAGCGCGATTCTTCGTGCGGTCGAGCGCGAGCGTGCACTGGCGCGGTCGCGCGCCACGGCACCGCGGTGAGGATCGGCGGCCCGCCACGGTAATGGCGGAGCACGCCCATGACCGAGGAACCCAAATGGTTCATCGCCCGCTGAGGAGTCTGCCCACCGTCGCTTCCGCCCCACTTGCCGATCGCTGGCTGGAGCGACTCGCCGCTGACCTGTCGGACGAGCGCGCCGACAGGTGGGCGATCTGCCGGCAGGCGCTGTGCGAGATCGCCTATCCTGCCTACGCCGCGCAATGGGAAACCGCGGTGGAGGACGAGTCGCTTCCGGTCGCTACGAGGCTCGCCCTGCTTGCCATGGATGCTCGCCACATCACGCTCGAGCCTGAGTACTACGCCGAATGCGACGACGCCCGCTTTCAGCACGTCAAGCCGCTGCTCTGGCTGTGGTACTCCTTCGACCGCACGGCGCTGGGCGGCCAGAACGTGGACCTCGGCGTGAAGCTGCGCCGCCTGCTGGCGCCGATGATCTTCAGGAAGTGCGGCCGCAACTTCAAGGCGTTCCACCACGTCGAGTTCTCCTTTGGCTACAACATGGAGGTCGGCGACGACGTGGTCGTGCACCGCCACGTACTGCTCGACGACAGAGGGGGCATCGTGCTCGGTGACCGCGTCTCCATAGCCGACTACGCGAACATCTACAGCCACACGCACAGCATAGTGGATCAGAAGGATGTCACGAACGCGGTCACTCATCTGGAGGAGGATGTGCGGATCACCTATCACGCCACGGTGCTTGTGGGCGTGCGAGTCCGCACGAACGGCATGGTGGGCGCGATGGCCCTGGCGACCAAGGACGTGCGTCCCTACCACGTGAACGTGGGCATCCCGGCGAAGAGCGTCCGCGTGAAACCGAACGCGCCGGTGGCAGAGGAGACGATCGGGACGGCGCGGGAGTGAACGGCGGGCCTTCTCACTTCACCCGCAGCACATCCTCCACCGCCCCGGCGTCGCCGCCGGACAGCAGCCACATCACGTCCTGAATGGCCTGACGGGAGCGTGGCCAGGCGAGCCGACGCAGAGCATCGTCTGTCGTGAGCCACTCCCAGCGCGCGTGCTCCGGACCGAGCGTTATCACGCTTCCGTCCACGAGTGCCGCGAAGACCACCGAAAGCGTGACCGTCTCCATTCGGTGGAGGTAGAACGGCTGTACGCCTATGCTGTACAGCCGCGCCGGGGTCAGACCAGTCTCTTCACGAAGTTCGCGAACGGCCGCATCCTCGGGGCGCTCTCCCGCATCGATTCGTCCGTGCACTCCCTCCCACGCACCCGTGCAGCGCGTACCCTCGCCGCGCTGCAACAGGAGAGTTCGCCACTCGTCTGCCTCGCGGCGCAGCACGTAGACATCGACAGTGAGGACCCGCACAACGGCGTCAGCGCTCACAGGATGCTCCAGAAGCTGCGCGCCACATCCACCGAAAAGGTCCACCGGCCGTCGCGCATCCCCCGCGCAACGTCAAAGCGAATGAGGTTGAAGAACACCTCCAGCCCCAGCCCCGCCGATGGGTAGATGCCGTCGCGGCGCTCGGAGAAGGAGGCTGACCGGCCGATGTACGCGCCGTGGACGAAGGGAGCGAGCGTCGCCGCCGACGGGGAACGCCCATAGCGCCCGAGGGGAATCGAGACGAACGGCACCGGAAGCTGCAGCTCCACTCGCTGCGCGATGCCGCCTTCACCCACGAGGTCATGAAAGTCGTAGCCGGGAGCCGAGCGCACACCGCCTAAAAAGACCATCTCCTGAGGCGGAACGGCCGGGTCACCGATGGCGACGGCAGCGAACGTCTCGAGAACCAAACGCTGGGGACCGACCGGTCGCTCGAGTCGCGCCGTCACAGAGATCCGGCCGAACGCCGGTCGGGAGGCTGAAAGCTCGGTCTCCCGCCCCCAGAGCACGCCGCCGCGTAGCTCGCCGCCAAGACGGAGCGCACTCCCCCAGGGACCCTCCGCGGCCGCACGCTGCGCACCAAGGGTAAACCGCGCCACATCCGCCGACCAGGCCGGCACCACGCCGCGGTACGTTCCCGAGGCGGGCGCGGCGTTGACGGCGAGCGGCGAGTGGCGCTCGAAGCCCGCAGTAGCCCGCCAGTTACCACCTGCCGCCCTGCCCAGCTCCGACTCAAATCGCAGCGACGTGACGCCGTAAGGTTGCGTGTAATCGCTGCCGAACTCCTGCGCCGCGAGGCTGTTTACGAGGAGCGAGCGTTCCTGCACGTCTCCAGCGTCCCTGAAGTCGTGCTCGACCACCAGCCGAATGGGAGGAAGCCTTTCCACACCGAGCGCGAGCTGCGCACGTCCCTTGACCCGGTGATCATCCACACCATACCGCCCCGCGACTGTCACAGCAGCGCGGGGCCCGGCTCGCACCGTGCCGCCGGCTCCCACGGCCAGCCCCTCCACACGATTGAAACGCGCAAAGTCGGAGATCCGACGGGCGGAGAGGGAGGCCCCGCTGGCCCGCGCGAGGGCGTGCTGTCCCACGAGCTTCTGAACCTGCGCCTGCACGCGCGCAACATCCTCGGCGGACACCGCACGCACATCCTCGGGAAGCCGATCCAGCACCCGACCCTGCCACTGGTGCGCGCGCATCTCCTCCGCCGGAGCCTGCACGATCTCCGGCCCCCGGAATAACGACAGGTCCGTCCCCACGTTGATCTCGTAGCAACAGATCTCCCACTTCCCCCGGATGATACCCCTGGCCGGATAGTCCAGCCAGGAACCCGTGCGGCGCACCTCCACTTCCTGGCGATAGGGAAGCCAGAAACGCCCGTGCACCAGCGAGTTCTCGAGTACCACCGACACGTCCTCGTTTCGCTGGTCGATGTATGCGGCACGAGTAAAGCTGAACGCCATGCGGACCACCTCACCACCCTCGGGATCGATGTACACCGCTCCGATGGCGCGAGGGAGCCGCTGGTCGCGCGGGCGGAACTGCACCTCGTAGACCCGTACCGAACGGTCCGGCAGCCGGATGCCGAGCGAGTCGCGAATCGCAAAGTCGTAGACGTCGAGACCGGCCGCCGAGAGCGGATGCGGAACGTCGCGAACGTCATTCCCATCCCCCATCCGGATGACGTTCGGGAAGTTGTTCTGGACTATCCCGTACCGGTCGCGGTAGTAGCCGATGTCGGTGGGGAGCAGCGTGGTATCGCGCTGGCCGACGAGGCGCTGCTTGCTGAGGTTGGGCGCCAGCCAGTAGACTTCCACGGCCAGCTCGTCGGCTTTGACCACCTGCGGCGGCTCGGTGAATCCCTCCCCGAACTGCGCGAGGAAGGTCAGAAAGCCGCGGGCCGTCGCTCGATAATCGCTGAGCGCCGTATCCGCCAGCTGCCTGGCGCGCCGCTCCGTGGCGAGCTCCACGAGCGCACGTGCGCGGCCGTCGTTCCACCCCTGCGCGGCCAAATGCGGTGGCAGCGTCAGATCCGCGCCAGAAAGAAAGAGCGCGGCCAACAGCGCCGCGGTATTCAGCTTCATGACCATCGAATATCACCGGCGTGCAGCGGTGCGGCAAGCGGCGTGCGGTGGCTCGCACCCGCCATCGCTCCATGGTCCGGTGACGAATGTCACGCTGGCGAAGCGTTCTCCTGATATCTCATATTCATCGCATGCCCTACAAGCTCGTTCGAACCGAGGGAGGTGAATCGTACGACCTTCGCACCGGCGCCCTCCTGGTGGTGGGGCGCGGACTTGGTGCGGACATCCCCTTGGGCGATCCCACTATTTCCCGACGCCACGCGTCGCTCGAGCGCGCCGGTGAACAGGTGATCGTTCGCGATCTCGGGTCGAGCAATGGGACCTTTGTAAACGGGCGGCGTGTCGAAGCCGGCATTCTCGCGCCCGGCGACACCGTCACCTTTGGAAAGGTGACCTTCCGCGTTGAGGAGATCACCACGGGTGAGCAGCCCGTCGTGAACGGCGACCGCGCCGAATCGCCACCGGGCGCGACGATCATCCGCAAGCGAGCCGTGCGTGAATCGCGGGCAATGCTCAGCGACGTGCTCGGAGCGGAGACGGTGGCAACCGACACGACGCGTTTCGACGGACACGAGCTGACCCAGCGCAAGCTGGCGCTGCTGCTCGAGGTGTCGAAGGCGCTGTCCCGTGTCGACAGCGTCGACATGCTGCTCGAGCAGATCGTTGGCTACGTGTTCCAGATCATGGATGTGGATCGCGTGGCAATTCTTCTCCAGGAGGGAGACGAGGGCCTCGTGCCACGAGTGGCGCGCGACCGCCGGGGGAGCGATGCTGAGCGCGCCGTGCCGCGCTCGATTGCGCGGCGCGTGGTGGAGGAGAAGATTGCCGTACTGAGCGACAATGCGCCCGAGGATCAGCGGTTTGGCGGCGCCTCGATAGTAATGCAGAGCGTCCGGTCGGCGATGTGCGCCCCGCTCATAGGCATGGAGGACATTGTGCAGGGTGTGCTCTACGTGGACAATCTCACCACCACCCACCGCTTCGAGGACGAGGATCTCGACTTTCTCGTGGCATTCTCCGGTATTGCCGCGGTGGCGATCGAGAATGGCCGCTACGCGGAGCGGATCCGGCAGGAGGGGCTGGCAAGGAGCAACTTCGAGCGTTTTTTCACACCGGGCCTGGCGGCGCGCATCGCAAGCTCGCCCGACGCGCTTCGTCTGGGGGGTGAGAAGCGACGGGTTGCAATCCTGTTCAGTGACATTCGTGGCTTCACCCCGCTGTCGGAGCACATGGCGCCCGAAGATGTGGCGGCGCTTCTGAACGAGTACTTCACGGTGATGGTAGAATGCGTGTTCAGGCACGGTGGCACGCTGGACAAGTTCATAGGCGACGAGATCATGGCGCAGTGGGGCGCTCCAGTCACCGCGGACGACGACGCCGAACGCGCACTCGCAGCGGCGTTCGACATGCTGGACTCGCTTGGGCGGCTCAACAGCCGCTGGAAGACGGAGAGCAGCGGGCGACCGGAGCTCCGCATCGGCATCGGCCTGAACGTGGGTGAGGTTTTCGCGGGCTACGTTGGATCTGAGCGGCGGCTCGAGTACACGATTCTCGGCGATCCAGTCAACGTGGCCAGTCGGATCTGCCGCGCCGCGGCCGGGGGAGAGGTACTTCTGACTGGTGAGATGCTGGCGGCGCTCGGGCATCGCCCTCCAGTTCAGGAGCGCGCCGGCCTGGAGCTGAAGGGCAAGCGAGAGAGGGTGGACGTCTACGCGGTGGCGCCATGAGCGTGCAGCGCGATCCCACGCCTCCCGGCTACACCAGCGTACGCCACGGCGGAACCGACCTCGTAGGCCTGACTACGCTCGTCCCGGTACTCGCCGAGGCGTTGGCCGAGGGTACGCTCCACGAGTACGCCGCGCACCATCCAGAGGCGCGGCCGCTGGCGGGAAGAGGGGTAGCCTACGCGGTTCCGCTCCCCGATCAGGTTACGCGGGTCGTGGTGCGCCGCTCGCGACACGGCGGCCTTCTCGCCCCCGTAACGCGCGAGCTGTTCGTGGGAAGCACGCGTGCGCCGCGCGAGCTGGAGACGTCGCTGCGCCTCGCGCGGCTGGCGATCCCAACTCCGCAGGTGGTGGCCTTCGCGACCTACGTGGCCGCGCCGCTGCTGCGCCGCGCCGATGTAGTCACGCTCGAGGTACCACGCGCCACCGATCTCGCCGAATACCTCATGCAGACCGACGGTCTCGACGAGCGCCGGCCGGCGCTGGCGGCAACCGCGATCCTGCTCGCGCACATGGCTGAGGCAGGCGCGAGGCATCCGGATCTCAACCTCAAGAACGTACTGCTGGCGGTGGACGAGAATGACGAGCTGGAGGCGGTGCTGCTGGACGTGGACCGCGTCTGGTTCGATCGTCCCGCAGACGGACGCGTACTCGCCGCCAACCTAAGACGCCTGTCGCGCTCCGCCAGAAAGTGGCAAAAGCGGCGAGGACTCGCGATCAGCGAGGAAGAACTGGCCTGGCTGGTGGACGAGGTAGGGCGCCGAATCGGTCTCGACGGTTTCAGGCTAGAAGGCGAACGCGCGTCATGACGCTCGGTGACGTGCCGCTCCGCAGGATCGGCATCGTGATGATGAGCGCCATTGGAGATGCCGTGCACGTCCTGCCCGTAGTCAACGCCATCAAGCGGCACGCGCCCCACTCACACATCACCTGGGTGCTTCAGCCAGGACCGGCATCGCTCGTGCGCGGGCATCCGTCGGTGGACGAGATCGTTCTCTTCCGGAAGGACCGCGGGTGGCGGGCGTTCGTAGACGTTCGAGAGGAGCTGGCGCGACGCCCCTTCGACCTCGTGCTGAACTTCCAGGTCTACTTCAAGGCCGGGCTCGTAACGGCATTCGCTCGGGCGCCCATAAAGCTCGGTTTCGATCGCGCACGAGCGCGTGACCTCAACTGGCTGGTCACCACGCACCGCATTCCACCGCACGAACCGCAGCACGTCCAGGACCAGTACTTCGAGTTCCTTCAGGCACTCGGTATTCCTCATGAGCCGGTGGAGTGGAATCTCGGCCCGTGGGCACACGAGCGGGCTCGACAGAGGGAGCTGGTCGAGAGCGTGGGAGGACCGTATGCAACTCTGGTGATCGGATCGACCGTTGGTCACCGGGAGTGGCTCCCGGAGCGCTGGGCGGCGCTGTCGGACGCATTGCGCGAGCGCCATGGATTGCGAAGCGTGCTGGTGGGAGGCCGCTCGGAGCGTGAGATGGAAACCGAGCGGCGCATCCGGTCGCTGGTCCATCACCAGCCGATTTCCACCCTCGGCATCTCGCTGCGCGACCTGGTAGGCGTGCTGGATGCGTCTTCTCTGGTCATCTCCCTCGACACGGCGCCGCTCCACATGGCGGTCGCCCTGGGCCGCCCCGTACTGGCGTTGATCGGTCACACCAACCCCAGGCGAACCGGACCATATCGCGGCTATCCGCACAACGTCGTGGACGCCTTCGGAGAACCGGGCGAGGACTATCCCATCACTCACACGTTCCGCGAGGGGCGCATGCAGCGAATCCAGGTTGAGGACGTGCTTGCCCGCATAGGACAAACGCTCGCCTCCAAGGAGGCGAGGACATCGCGCGGCGGATAGGCACGGCCCCGGTCAATCACTTCGGAAATATCCCAAAAGGAGACGGAGCGCTCGCCCGCCGAAGCTCCCTGTTCTCGGAGATCTCCCAAAGGACAAGGGGCGCTCACCTGCCGGAGCTCCGTATTCTCGGAGATCTCCCCCAGGACTCGGCGCGCTCGGCTGCCGCAGCACCGTGTCCCAAGATCCCGTGATGAAATGCAGTCGCAGGTTCAGCGCCCCCGCATCCGATCCCACCACGAGCGCTTCGGCGGCGGCGCATCGGGGCGCTTCTTGTTAATGGCGAACAGCCAGCCTCGCTCGCAGAGCTCGTCGGGGCGGGAGCTCTCGGTGAAGTGATAGTACGGGAGATCGAGTTCACGGATACGGATCTCGATGAGCTTGAGGCTCCGGTACTTGTCCTCGTGGTTGGTATCGTGGAAGAACATGAACCCGTCGTGCGCCACTATCCGGAGGTGGTGGTCCACCCAAGTGCCGCTGCGGCGATGGTCAGCGTCGGATACGAGGAAGTCATAGCTGTCGTCCGGAGCACCCTTCACGAACTCCTCCTCACCAACCGGAGCGACGATCGTAGCACCCATGTCACGAAACTCCTGTACGTACGGGGGTTCCCTGCCGTCCCAGTCCATGAAATTGTCGATCGAAGTCAGCTTTCCCTTCTTGTTGTACAGGAGCCCGTAGAGCAGCGTTCGCGTCACGTACCCCGTGCCGATGCCCAGCTCGAGTACCTGCTCGGGCTTTCGTGACAGCAGCGCACCCATCAGGAAAAGGTTGTGATTCCGGTCGAGGGCGACGCCGCTCGAGTTGTCGAAGCTGAGGGCCAGGCGAAAATAGGATTCCAGCGCCTCCAGTCCGCTACCTTCGCGCGGTGCCGCCGTACTATCAGTCATGGGTGTCCGCCGACGCGCCGCGCCACCACACGTGCATAGACTTCCGCAGTGCGCTCCGCCGTCCGCTCGACCGAAAACTCCGCCGCTCTGCGTCGTCCGGCATCGCCCAGCCGTCTGGCAAGGCCTTCATCCGTGGCGATGGCGGCAATGGCCGCGCCGAGCGCGGCGGGATCGTGAATGGATGCAAGCAGACCTGTTTCACCATCGACGACGATCTCCGGAATGCCGCCCCCTCTGGTGGCCGCGACCGGTCGGCCGAGCGCCATTGCGTCGAGCAGCACGGTTCCGAGACCCTCCTCCTCCGAGCTGAGCACGACGATGTCAGCGGCGGCCAGCAGCTCGTCGGCGTCCGCGCGTGTTCCTGCCACCCGAATCGCTCCGCCCAGAGCGAGCCGCTGGATTTCGCTCTCCACGGCTGCACGGAGCGGCCCGTCACCAACCATCAGCGCCTGTAGAGCCGGGACGGTACGCCGCGCCTCCGCCACCGCGCGCACGAAGTTCAGGGGATCCTTGTGCTGGACGAGCGCCGCGACCATGACCACCAGCGGACGGGAACCATTCACACCCAGCTTGGCAAGGGCGTCGGACGACGCTGGTTCGATCCGCCGCTCGAGATCTATGCCGCTTGGGACGACCGTGATTCGGTGCCGCTCGATACCACTCGCCACCAGCGCGTCGGCCACCGCCGAGGAGATGGCTATGATGGCATCGGCACGACCGTACTTCCACCGGGTCAGCGGATTGGCGCGCAGGCGGAAGTCGACGCGGCGGGTCAGGACCATGGCGACGCGCTTACCCAGGGTAGCGAGCGCGGCGAGCGCTACGGCGTGGCCAGTGTGCGCGTGCACCACCGCGATGCCCTCACGCCGAACGAGGCGGCGCAGCTCCCGCGCTGCGAGAAACGCGAGCTCTGAGCGCGGCGCACACGGCACCAGATTCAGGCCACGTTCGACGGCGCCGAGCGCCAGCGGCTCCTTCGGACGAGCGGCGACCCACGTGCGGTGTCCCCGGCGGGCGAGGGCATCGGCAAGCCAGAGCACCTGCCGCTCGCCGCCGCGCCAGCCGCGCTCCGTGTCTACGTGCAGAACGGACGGCACGATCTCCACCGGGGCGATACCGCCACCCATCATTCGCTCGCTGGACCGCCAGACCGGTACTGCGGATCGTTGTACATCTTGAACTGACGGTACACCTTCGGCGTATATCTGCCGGCGGTGATGTCGGCCAGCAGCGCCGTCAGCTCGGCGGCGAGATCGTCGCGCTGCTCACGCAACACCTCGAGCTTCAGCCCGCACTGGCGGCGAAACTCCTCGCTGGCGTCAGTGCGCTCCATCTGCTCGCGCATGTGATAGATCTTGAGCTCGACAATGCTGAGCTTGTCCGCCAGCCAGCCCACGGTCTCAGCCACGCGTCGCGTTCCCTGCGTGATGCCCCGCTCCACCGTCGCCCCGTGAGTCACGCACGAGCCGGAGCACGGTCTCATCGATTCGTTCGATCAGATCGTTCCGCTGCTGGTTGAGCCGGTCGACGTTTCGCTTCGCCGCTGCAACCTGGTGGTCGTCTCCGACACGCGCCTTGTCCTCCTCGTGCCAGAGTTCGATGTTCGTCTCTGCAAGTCGTGCGATGAGAAAGCCAATGGTCATGAGGGCGGGAGTCTGGGTTGGGCTTCGGGCTCTGCTCCGCGAGTGAAGCCCTCGGCGCCTGAATGTAGCACTGTGGGGGAGCCATTCCAGGTCTTCGCGTACTTGAGAAACGAATAGAATGCCGCCATCGCCGCCCAGATGATGCCGGCGCGCCCGTCGAGGACACCGCCGCGCACGATCAGCCGGTAGAACAACTCCCATGGAATTCGCATCAGGTGCCAGGGCGCGAAGCGGCGCCCACGGCGTGCATTTGCGGCGGCGATGGTGTCAGTGTAGCGATCGATCACCGCCAGGTGCTGGGACAGCCTCTCGTATTTTACGTGTTCGACGCCGCCCCGAAGGCGAGCAGTGCGTCCCCCACCGTCGAGCTCGATGAAGGCGTGTACCGGCGCCGTCGAGAAGCGCGTCCGCTCGCGCCGCGTGAGGCGCAGCACCCAGTCGGCGCCGGCTCCGCCGAAGCGCAGGCGCGAGCCCAGGTACAGCACCTCCCTCCGCAGAAAGTAGCCATCGGCGGGGCCGTTCGCGTCCACAACCGATCGAATCTCGCGCGCGAGAGCGTAGGAAACGCGCTCGTCCGCATCCAGGTTCAGCACCCAGTCGCCGGTGGTCAGTGCCAGCGCCGCGTTCTTCTGCGGGCCGAAGTCATCGAACGGCCGATGCTCGACGCGCGCGCCCGCGGCCTTTGCGATGGCAACGGTGCCGTCGGTGGAGCCGTCGTCCAGCACCACGATCTCATC
>CAZWSO010000076.1:0-11609 GCA_964636485.1 uncultured Gemmatimonadaceae bacterium | reverse complement strand
TGGATCCACCGCAGTCAGGACAGGTCTGAGCGGTCTGGTACCGCCTCAGGAAGACCCGGATGTACTGCTTGTAGCGCTTCTCCTCCAGATCCTTCAGGAAGGGGATGATTCCCTTGAAGCCGCGCGTGCGCGTCTGCAGCAGCTGGTCGCGCTGGGCATCGGTGAGGTCATGCCACGGTGTGTTCAGCGGGATACGACTGCGCTTGGCGAACTCCGCCAATGCACGCCGCTTGCTGTCGTAGCGCGGCTTCTCCCATGGATCGATCGCGCCCTCGCGCAGCGTGCGGTCCGGATAGGGAACGATGAGCGCCGGATCGTACTCCAGTACCGCGCCAAACCCATTGCACGTCTCGCACGCGCCGCGCGGGTTGTTGAAGCTGAACAGCTGTGGCGTTGGCGCAGGAGCGCGCGTCCCGTCGTAGGCGCACTCGAACCGTTCAGTGAAGCGGAGCCGCTCGGGAATCTGCTCGCCGGCGCGCTGGCTTCCGGTGGGCACCACGATGCACTCGCAGTCGCCCTCCCGGTACGCTGCCTCCACCGCCGCTGCCAGCCGCCCGCGATTTCCCGGCGACGCGGTAAGCCGATCGGTGACCACCAGCAGCTCGTTGGCGCGCGTCAGATCGGTGCCGGCGGGCAGTTCATCGAGATGGTGCATCTCACCGTCGAGCAGCACTCGCAGGAACCCCTGCGAGCGCAGGCTCTCCGCCGCCAGTGCGTGCGTGACCCGCTCGCCGAGGTGAAGGCGGAAGGTGACGACGAATCGGGTTCCCGCCGGAAGGGCGAGCACGGTGTCCACTGCCGCCGGCACCGTGTCGGGGCGGATCTCCCGCCCGCAGACGCGGCAGTACGTGCGGCCCACGCGCGCCCAGAGAAGCCGCAGGTAGTCGTAGATCTCGGTAGCCGTTCCCACGGTGGACCGCGAAGTCTTGGTAGGATTCCGCTGTTCGATGGCAACCGCTGGAGAGATCCCCTCCAGGTGGTCGACCAGCGGCTTCTCCATCCGTTCCAGGAACTGGCGAGCGTATGCCGACAGCGACTCCACGTACCGACGCTGTCCCTCGGCGTACACGGTGTCGAACGCCAGCGACGACTTGCCGCTGCCCGATGGGCCTGTGACGACCGTAAGGGCGCGCCGGGGAATGCTGACGTCGAACCCCTTGAGGTTGTGCTGACGCGCGCCGCGAACGATGATGGAGGAGGGCACGAGGGAAAGGTAATGCCGGTCTCGGGGCGGGGGCTGCGGGGTTTGGCAGGCCGACCTTCGACACCATATAGTGGCCCCGCGCGCGCTGGCAGACGCAGGCCGGAAGGCCGAAGCGCGCATCCATTCGCGTCAGGTCGAAAACCCCGAACAGAAGCCCGTCCCTGGCTTCGCTTGCCCGCACCACCCAGCCCGGATAGTTTCGTCACACCGCCAGTCCAGCGGGTCCCTGCCGGCGGTCCGCCGCCCGGCGCGGCCAATCGTCACTCCACGGTATGCCTTACGTTCAGCTCGATGGCCTTCAATATCCGCTCGAGCCCGGAGTTACCTCCCTTGGCGCCGGTCCTCAGGCCCGGCTCCAGCTGCGGAGCGTCTCCGAGGAGGGGGTGTTCGCGGTCTTCGAGATGGCCCAAGATGGCAACGTGATCCTTCGGCGAGCGGGAAGCGTCCCCGTCAAAATCAATGGGCTGGAGCTGCTCGACCAGCCCAGCCCTCTGATCCACGGTGACAAGCTCGAGATTCTGGGACGCGAGCTCATCTTCGGAGATGACCGGCGCGCCGGCAGCACGATGTACGTGCCCAGCATTAGCGCGGAGGCCGGATCGACCCCGAGAGCCGCTGGCGAGCGAACGGCGGCTACGGGTGGCCGGCTGGTTTCGCTCGTCGACGGGCGCGAGTACGAGATTCCCGACGACGGTCTCGTGATCGGCCGGGATCCCTCCTGCAATGTCGTCGTTCCATCTACCGAAGTCTCTCGCTACCACGCCACGCTCGCCCCGGGCGTTGACGGCTACCTTCTCACCGATACGAGCATGAACGGCGTGCTCGTTAACGGCATCCGCGTGACACACGCGCAACTGCTCGGGCGTGGCGATGTGCTCCGCCTTGGCGAGGAAGAGTTCAGGTTCCACGCCGACTATGCGCCGCCGCCGCGTCCCCTCCTCGCCACCCTGGAAGGCTCCGGATCGGGCGCCATGCGTGGGAAGCGCTTCGACATTCGCACGGCTCTGGTGCACGTCGGTCGAGGCGAGCACAACGACATCGTGCTGGCCGACGAGAGCGTATCCGACACACACGCCAGCATCCAGAAGCGCGAAGGCGAACGGTGGTGCGTGGTCGATATGGAGTCCACGAACGGTACGTACATCGCCGGCAAGCGCATTTCCGGGCTCGTCGTGCTGGAGGAAGTGGACGAACTGCGCTTCGGCGGTGTGAAGCTGACATTTCGGGCGGCGACGCCGCGCGAGCAGATGTCGAAGGGGACGCGCGTTATCGCGCCGCTCGAGCCGAAGCGCGCCCGACGCGGCACGCCCACCCATGTTCCCGCCGTCAAGGGTCCGATCCGTCCCGCCCCCCAGCAGTACAGCCAGCGCACATCCACCGGCACTCCGGCGATTGTCTGGATCTTGTTGACTTTTCTGCTGGCAATCGTCGTTTTCATCTTCCTGACTTGACGAGCCTCGCCGTGCACCTCGCCGTCGCCGCCCGCACCGATACGGGGATGATTCGCCCGGGAAATGAGGACACCTTCTTTGCCGATGCCAACGAGGCGCAGGGGCTGTTCGTGGTGGCCGACGGAATGGGTGGGCACGCGGCCGGCGAGGTCGCCAGTGAGATGGTGGTCGAGATCATCTCGCGCGAGCTCTCCGGCGGACTGAACCTCTCGGACGACTCGTCACGGCGCCTTGTCGCGGACGCGCTCCAACACGCCAACCTGGCGATCTACGAGCGCACGGTCACCGAGGTCGACAAGCAGGGAATGGGTACGACGGCCTCCGTTCTTCTGCTGGGCCAGGGGCGCTACCTGATCGGCCAGGTGGGCGACTCGCGTGTCTATCTGCTGCGCGATGGCATGCTGCGCCAGCTCACGAAGGATCACTCGTACGTGCAGGAGCAGGTGGACGCCGGGTATCTCACTCCGGAGCAAGCGCGCTACCATCCGTACAGCAACGTGATCACCCGCTGCGTGGGTGCCAACGCCGATGTGGAGCCCGACACGTACCTGGGTGAGCTTCAGTCAGGCGATGTCTTCCTGGTCGCCAGCGACGGCCTCACCGGAATGGTCGACGACCGCCGCCTCCAGCACCTCCTCTCCTCTCGCGCCTCTCCCGGTCGCATAGTTGAAGCGCTGATCGCGGAAGCGAATGGGCGCGGTGGGCTGGACAACATCACCGCCATCGTAATCCAGGTGCTTTCCGCCGATGCCTCCGGTGTGAAGCAAGACGGCAAGTGAGCGCCGAGGAGACGGTGGGCTCCCTGGCAGAGCTCTACCTGGGCAACATTCTGTACGCCATCGAGCTCGCCGCACTGGGCCTCGAGGAGCAAGGCAAGCAGGATGACGCCGCCTTCTATCGCGGCATTGCACGCAAGCTGGCCGACGCGCGCGGCAGGTCGCGGGTGCAGGAAGGGGATCGCTGACTACGCACCGCGGCATGGGCGGTGCGACGATTTTATTCGCGCTCCTCTGGGTAGTGAAATTACTTGGGACGGGAGAGAGTAATGCCTACCGACGCACAACGTTCGAGAACCCGCACCATCGTGCTGATCGTGTTCGTGCTGCTGCTTGCTTTCCTGCTGCTGGCCATCTTCGCGCCGCGGGCCGGAGAGCAGGCGGCGGCGAGGGTACTCGCCCCGGCCGACACACTGCCCGCCGCGCTGGTGGCGCTGGGTGACAGCATCTATCATGGCCGGGTGGCGGGGGGCACGTGCTTCGCCTGTCATCACGCCGATGGTAAGGGGATGCCCGGTTTGGGACCCGATCTAACGGACGGCACCTGGCTACACGGCGACGGCAGCGTAGCCTTTCTGGAGACCATCATTCGGGTGGGTGTGTCCAAGCCGAAGCTGGCGGCGGCCGCGATGCCCCCGATGGGCGGCGCCACGCTCACCGCACACCAAATCAGGGCGGTGGCTGCGTACGTGTACGTGATGTCGCGGTCGGAGCGCCGGGGCTGAGCTCAGCCTAGCAGCGGCGCCCCCGCCTCCAGACGAGCGCGCACGGCATCGCTGGGCTGCGCCAGAACTCGCAGAAGCGAATCACGTGGAATCGCCACCGGGCGCGCGACGAGCACGCGCAGCCATCGCGCCGAGCGGTAGAGCTGCTCCGACAGCGTGGGCAGGTTGATCGCCCCCTCCATCCCTGCCTCGGTGAGGCGCACGATGCTGCCATCCCGGCGCAACAGGGGGATGTCGAGGCCGAGCATGCGCGGCTTCTCGGGATAGTCGAGGAGCAGCTCGCCGGGCGCGAGGCCCAGCTCGGCGGCGAGCGCGTCCTCAGCGGCGATTGCCAGATCGCGATCGGAGGAGATCCAGTCCGCTGCCTGATCGCCCAGCTCTGCCGCCGGACATTCCAGCACACGTTTGTGCAGCCGTCGCCCACGCAACGCTTCGAGTAGCGGCGAGCGCCCGACTTCGTCGAGCCAGTGAAGGAGCCCTTCGTCGGTAAATCGGGCCAGCTCCCGCCGCTCGAGACGTGCCGAGCTCAGCGCATCCTCGACCATACGTTTGTACATCGCCGTCGCGCTGCGCACGGCGTGATGCCAGTACACGTTGCGGTACATCTGGTACTTGGCGAACAGGAGAGATTCCAGCGCGGCAAGACCTTTCTCGCGGACGCCAACCCGCGGTGCGCCCGTATCAGGGTCGGCGACGATCGCGAGCGCGTACAGCAGCCGGTCCACATCGATCTCACCGTAGGGAACGCCGCACATGAGGGCGTCCCGCTTGAGGTACTCGATCTTGTCCAGGTCGAGCGAACCGCTGATGAGTCCGCCAAGTGGACTTTCGCTCCGGCCGCGGATCAGCGCGTACACGCGCTCGGGTGCGTCTGCTGCGACGCCGCTGCGGAGAGCTTCAGCCACCGGACCCTCCGCCAGCAGCGCACGCGCCACCTCCTCGTGATGAAGCGCGCCGATCTCCTCGAGTGCGTGCGAGAACGGGTAGTGTCCAATGTCGTGCAGCAGCGCGGCACAGCGCACCAGCACCCGCTCCTCGGGCAGGATGCCGTCGAGCTCTCCACGCTCTTCCATGAGCGCCAGCGTCCTGCCGGCCAGGTGGTACGTGCCCACGGCATGCTCGAAGCGCGAGTGCGATGCCCCCGGGTACACGAGGTATGCCCACCCCAGCTGCCGGACATAGCGAAGCCGCTGGAACACCGGCGTGTCCACCAGGCTCAGAGCCAGGGGATCCACCGGGATGTTGTTCCAGAGCGGGTCGCGGATGGTGGTCAGAGCCATGGGAGCGACAGAGAAGGGCCGGGGGGGGGAGGAGCCATTGCCCCCGGTCGCCTACCTCGGACCTGATTCCTTCACCGCCTCATCGACGCTCGACTCGAACTGCTCGAAGTTCTTCCGGAACATCTCGGCGAGCTTACCGGCCTGCGCGTCGTACGCGGACTTGTCTGGCCAGGTGTCTCGCGGCCGCAGAATCTCGTCCGGGACGTCGCGTATGGTGGTGGGGATCGCAAGGCCGAACACCGGATCGGTCTCCGTGGGCACGTCGTCCAGTTCACCATCCAGCGCGGCTCGGATCATCGCACGGGTGTATCGAAGCTTCATGCGATGGCCGGTGCCGAAAGCGCCACCCGTCCACCCCGTGTTGACCAACCAGACACGGGAGCCGTGCTCGCGCAGCTTTCGCCCCAGCTTTTGCGCGTAGCGAGCCGGGGGCCACACCAGAAACACCGCGCCAAAACAGGCGCTGAAGGTTGCCTCCGGCTCGGTGACGCCCCTCTCGGTGCCCGCAACCTTGGCGGTGTAGCCAGAGAGGAAGTAGTACATTGCCTGCTCCGGGGTCAGCCTCGCGATGGGCGGGAGCACACCGAACGCATCCGCCGTCAGAAAGATGATGTTTGTCGGGTGTGTGCCGCGGCCATCGGGCACATGATTACGAATGTAGTGCAGCGGGTACGACGCACGTGTATTCTCGGTGATCGACCGATCGGCGAATCTCACGCGCCGCGTTTCCGGCTCCAGCACCACATTCTCGAGGACCGTACCGAACATCTGCGTGGTACGGTAAATGTCGGGCTCACCGTCAGGCGAAAGATCGATCACCTTGGCGTAGCAGCCTCCCTCGAAGTTGAAGATTCCATTCTCCGACCAGCCGTGCTCGTCGTCGCCAATGAGGGCACGTTCGGGATCCGCCGAGAGGGTGGTCTTGCCCGTGCCGGAGAGGCCAAAGAAGAGTGCTGTATCGCCATGATGCCCGATGTTTGCGGAGCAGTGCATGGAGAGCACGCCCTCCTTCGGCATGAGGTAGTTCATCACCGTGAAGATGGACTTCTTGAGCTCGCCGGCGTAGCGCGTGCCACCGATGAGGATCATGCGCTGGGCGAGGCTCAAGATGATGAACGTACCGGTGCGCGTACCATGCTTTGCCGGGTCGGCCTCGAACTCTGGCGCGTGCAGCACGGTAAAGTTTGGCTGAAAGGCCGCCAGCTCTTTAAGCGGTGGGCGGATGAACATGTTCCGTACGAACATCATGTGCCATGCATTCGGCGACACGTAGCGTACCTGGAGCCGGTGGGCTGTTTCGGCTCCGGCGTACAGATCCTGGATGAACAGCTCGTCACGGTCGTTCAGGTAGGCACGCATGTCCGCCAGCAACGCTTCGAAGTGCCCGGGAGAGATCGGCTGGTTGACCTTCCCCCACCATACATCCGCTTCGGTCCCGGCTTCGCGCACCACGAACTTGTCCTTGGGCGAGCGGCCGGTGTGCGGTGCGGTGATCGCTACGAAGGGCCCCATGTCGGCCAGCTCACCCTCGCCGCGGCGAACAGCCGCTTCGGTCAGCTCGGGCGCCACGAGATTCCAGTGCAGCGTTCCGCGTGGGCGCAGCCCCTGATTCTCCAGCCCATGCTCACTTCGTCGCTCGGAGCGCTCCACGCGCGGTTCCGTCTGGGTCGCCATGCGTTCGATCTTCCTCGCTGTATGCGGCGATCAGGCGCCGCGGGTGACCGGGTGGTGATGACGCTCCTGCGCATCGATCACCGCCACGGCAGCCATGTTCACGATATCCTGCACGTCCGCTCCCTGCTCCAGCACGTGCACGGGGCGTCGCATGCCGACCAGGATCGGCCCTATGGCCGTGGCCCCGCCCAGCACATGCAACAACTTGTAGGCAATGTTGCCGGCGCTCAAGTTGGGGAATACCAGAACGTTCGCCGGCTCCTTGAGGGCGCTGAACGGATAGGTCGAGCGAAGCTTGTCGGCGTTCAGCGCCGTGTCCGCCTGGAGCTCCCCATCCACCTCGAGCGCCGGGTCCTGCTCCCGCAGGATCTGCACAGCGCGCGCCACCTTGGTGGCATGCGGGTGTTGTACCGAGCCGAAGTCGGAGAACGACAGCATTGCCACACGCGGCGTGATGCCGAGCATGCGGGTGATGCGCGCCGCCGTTTGCGCGATCTGGGCGAGCTGTTCGGCGGTGGGATCGATGTTCACCGTCGTGTCGGTGCAGAAGACGACGTGCTTTTCGAACACCAGCATGTACATGCCGCTCACCAGGCCAGCCTTGGGGTGTGCGCCGATCACCTCGAGCGCCGGCCGGATGGTAGCGGGGTAGTGCATGGTCATGCCGGACAGCATCGCGTCGCACCGACCGGTGGCCAGCATGGCGCATCCGTAATAGTTGAAGTTCTGAAGCCGCTGCCGTGCCTCTGCCAGGCTGAGCCCCTTCCGCTGCCGGCGCTGCCACAGGAACTGCGCATACTCCTCGCGGTCGCCGGAGGTTGCCGGATCCTCTATCTGGATGTCACCCACCCCAATGCCAATTGATTCGGACACTGCGCCGATTCTCGTGGCGTCACCGAGAAGAACGGGGTGGCCGATTCCCTCATCGGAGATGATGCGCGCGGCGCGAATGATGCTCGGCTCCTCACCTTCCGGGAAAACGATTCGCCGCGGATCCTGCATCGCCCGGCTGACCAGTCCGCGCATGAGGCCGCGCGCCCGGCCAAGCCGCGCCTCGAGCGTATTGCGGTAGTCGTCGAGATCCACAAACTCCCGGGCGACCCCCGACGCCACCGCCGCCCACGCCACCGCCGGCGCCACGTAAAGCAATACGCGTGGATCGAAGGGGAAGGGGATAAGGTAGTCAGGCCCGAAGCGGACGGACTGAAGCCCGTAGAGACGTGACACGCTCTCCGGCACGTCCTGTCGTGCAAGCGTGGCGAGCGCGCGCGTCGCCGCCATCTTCATCTCCTCGTTGATCTCACTGGCACGTACGTCGAGCGCACCGCGAAAGATGAACGGGAAGCCAAGCACGTTGTTGACCTGATTGGGATAGTCGGAGCGGCCGGTGGCGATTAAGGCATCGTCGCGTACGGCGCGCACCTCCGAAGGAAGTATCTCCGGCACGGGATTGGCAAGCGCCATGACAATGGGCCGCTGCGCCATGCTGGCGATCATGTCGCGCTGTACAGCACCCGCCACGGACAGGCCGACGAATACGTCGGCACCGGCGAGCGCATCGCCAAGGGTGCGCAGCGGCGTGTCCCTGGCGAACCGCGCCTTGTACGTATCCATCTCCTCGTCACGCCCGGATCGGAGGACGCCGGCGCGGTCGCACATAATGATGTTCTCGTCGGGCACGCCAAGTCGGACGTAGTGCTCGGCGGTGGAGATTGCGGCGGCACCCGCCCCCGAGAAGACGACGCGCACCTGGGCTATGTCCTTGTCGACGATTTCCAGGGCGTTCAGCAGCGCCGCGCCAGAGATGATCGCTGTCCCATGCTGGTCGTCGTGGAAGACGGGAATGTTGAGCGTGTCGCGCAGCCGTTGCTCGATCACGAAGCAGTCCGGCGCGCGAATGTCCTCCAGGTTGATTCCGCCTACGGTGGGCTCGAGCAGCTGGCAGAAACGGATCACATCCTCCGGATCCTCCGAGGCGACCTCCAGATCGAAGACATCGATGTCGGCGAACTGCTTGAAGAGATTGCCCTTGCCCTCCATCACCGGCTTGCCCGCCGCGGCACCGATGTTCCCGAGCCCGAGCACGGCCGTACCGTTGGTCACCACCGCCACCAGGTTGCCCTTGGCCGTATATCGGTAGATGTCGTCGGGCGTTGCACGGATCGCCAGGCACGGCTCCGCCACGCCCGGCGAATAGGCGAGCGCCAGGTCCCGCTGGTTCTCCAGCGGCTTGGTAGGTACGACCGCGATCTTGCCGGGGCGTCCGCGGGCGTGATAGTCGAGCGCTTCGTCTCGCGACTGACTCATGCGTGGGTGAAAGAGGAAAACGGAATCCTATCCGCGCCGGTCGAGCGCGTCGATCTTGGCGACGCGCCGCGCGTGGCGTCCGCCGCCGAACGGAGTAGCGAGAAACGACTGCGTGATCTCCAGCGCAAGGCGCGCGCCGAGAAGGCCACCACCCAGTGTGAGGACGTTGGCGTCATTGTGCTCGCGGGCATTCTCGGCGGTCGTGATGTCGTGACACATAGCGGCACGTACGCCAGGCACCTTGTTGGCCACCATGCAGCTCCCGATGCCCGCACCGTCCACCATCACGCCGAATCGCGCGCGCCCTGAGGCCACCTCGCGCGCGACGCGCTCGGCAAAGTCAGGATAGTCCACGGCTTCACTGCCGTGGGTGCCGACATCGATGACGGCATGGCCGAGCTCGCGCAGCCGCGAGGCGACGGTCTCCTTGAGCGTGACGCCGCCATGATCCGCACCCACCACAACGATCAGGGCGCCGGCGCCTGGCATGCTGGCGCGCGGGTCAGGGGCGTCACCGGCGTGGCCGAGGGCCATGCCCAAGGCGCGCGCTGCGTCGTGTGCGCTGGGCGTCACCACGGCCCCGTGCACATCCATGGCGCGGGCACCTTCGCCGGCTGCGCGGCGCACATCGCGCTCTGTTATCGCGCGACGCCGGGGCACGACCAGGGGGGACATTGCCCGAACGGCAAACGGCTGCTGGTATCGATCACGGCCTGCATTGTACGCCGTCGGGAGGCGGGGCGTAAGCAGGCGGCAGGCGCTCAGCGCAAAGGAACTAGCTGCCCTTTCGGACGCGCGGCCTGCGGCGCTGCCTGGAGTGGGCCGGCGGAGCACTCACCACGTAGCCGCGCAGGCGCTGGAGCATGCGTGTGTCAGTGGCGGTGTGATCGTCCCCCTTGGGCGTCTCGATCACCTTGGGCACGCGGGAGAACCGATCATCGTTCATGATGCGGCGGAAAGGAATTTCGCCAAGCGCGCCCTCGGCAATCCACTCGTGCCGGTCCCGGTGCGAGCCGAGCGGGGTTTTGGAGTCGTTCAGATGGATGATGCGCAGCCGCTCGAGGCCGATCACGTCCTCGAACCGCGCCCAGACGCCGTCGTAGTCCGCAACGAGGTCGTAGCCGGCGGCAAACACGTGGCATGTATCCAGGCAGATTCCCGTACGATCACGCAGCTGCGCCGGCACGCGCTCGATCAGGTCGGCAAGCTCCTCGAAGGTGGCGCCAAGCACGGTGCCGGCACCGGCCGTGGTCTCGAGGCAGAGAACGGTGCGCCCGGGCACGCGCTCCAGCGCCTCGGAGATCGCCTCAGCGTTGCGCGCGAGACCGGCGGCGCGCTCATCCATGAAGTTGCCGGGGTGTGACACCAGAAGGGCGACGCCCAGCGCGTCGCATCGCCGCAGCTCCATGATGAACGAATCGAGCGAGCGTTTGCGGAGCGTGGAATCAGGTGAAGCAAGGTTGATCAGGTAGGAATCGTGCGCCGCGACAACCTGCACGCGCGTGCCAGCGAGGGCGACCCGAAACGCCTTGCACTCATCGTCAGCGCACTCACGCTCGGCCCACCTGTTCGCCTGCTTGGTGAAAATCTGCATGGCGGTCGCGTCGATGGCGCCGGCGCGCGCCGGTGCCGCCGGAACGCCACCGGCGGTGCTCACGTGCGCGCCGAGCAGCATCACCGCGCGGCGGAGCGTCGCAGCCACTCCAGGGGATCGACGGCACGTCCCTGGGGGCGAATCTCGAAGTGTAACCGCGGCGGCAGATCCGGGTCGGCGCTGCCGACGAACCCGATCACATCTCCCTTGCTGACTACCGCCTCCTTCTGCACGGCGATTCGGCTGAGCGATCCATAAACCGAGTAATCACCGCCGCCATGCTGGATGATGATGGTTACTCCGTACGTTCCGACTGCTTCGGCCACCACGACGCGTCCGGATGCCACCGAGCGCACCGCGGTACCCTCCGGCGCGCCGATCCCGATCCCGTTCCATCGAACCGTGGTGTTGTTCGGGTTGACCAGCCTGCCAAAGCCATAGAGGATCGTGCCCTCCACCGGCCAGTCAAGGCGTCCGAGATCGGCAGTGCTGAGCGAGCTGCCTGCGGGAGCGGCCGGCGACGCGGCTTCCGCGCGCCGGCGCGCCGCCTCCAGCGAAGCTATCACGTTCGAGACGCGTTGCTCATCGCGCCCGATCG
>CAZWSO010000075.1:0-11784 GCA_964636485.1 uncultured Gemmatimonadaceae bacterium | reverse complement strand
CGCGGCATCCGCGCCGATCTCTATCTCGAGGCGAGGTTCTGAGCGCCTTCCGGGGGTAGCCTTTCGGGGGTCGGAGCTCGCGGTCAGAAGGTCGCGCTCAACCGGAAACCTGCCGAGCTGAGGCCAACAGTGGGTGTCATGCTGATGCGAGTGCCGGGGATCTCCGCCTTTGCCCAGCGGCGCGGCGCGAAGATGGCACCGAGCAGCAGGCCGCTACCGCCGCCCACCACGGCCAGCGCCGCCGCCAATTCCTCCTTCGTGTAGCAGAACCACATGCCTGAGCAGTCGCTTTCCCCGCCCATGTAGCCGACCACCAGCCCCGCTCCCGCTCCAATGAGGAAACCCTTGCCCATACCGCCGAGATAGTCGCGCTGTCCCGTGGCGACACTCACGCTTGACAGGTGGGCAACCGACAGGCTGTCGGGGGTGTGCCGTGGCCGCTGCAACACGACCACTCCGTCGCCAACCGCGACAACCTGCCCTGAGATCTGTCTGCGCTGTCCACTCTCGCTGGTGAATTGAACCTTGGCGCGGTCTCCCGGGTTCAACTGCCGGGGCTGCTGCGCGGCCGCCGTGCCCGCCGAGAAGACGGCGACGGCGATCGAAAGAAGGCTGATCGAGCGACGCATGGAACCCTCCGTGAGAGACGTGATTTGTTCTCCACTTCCTGGAGGGAGATTACGAATGAACGGCGCGCCGTCCCATACGCGCAATGACGTATCCTCGCGTAAAAAACCGCGTAGCTGGGGGCGGACCATGCGATGCAGGTCCTGGTGCAAGTCCAGGATTCACCGCGCAGTGCTCAGCGGCACCGCCGCCCTGCTTACCGCTGCACCCTCACCGTCGGCGTATCTCCACCGTCCCGCTCCTCCGCCACCAAAACTTCCAGCTCCCGCTCGCGCAGGTTGAAGGTGTATCCCGCGCCAACGATGCCCACTCGCAGGTAGCTGAGCGTCAGTGGAGCCCCCTGGTGTACTTCGTCGGCGTTGTCGAAGCGCACGCCGCGGCCGTCCACGAAGAACAGCGAACCGCGCCCGACGACGTCCGCCAGGTGCCCGTGCACCACCATCGCCGTGTCCTCATCGATGCCGAGGCCGAGCAGTTCGGGATTCTCGGCGACCTGGCGAAAGAGCCGCTGGAGCCGGCCGCGCCGTGAGAAGTGCGTGTCGATCACCGATGAGAAGCCTAGCAGTCCAAGTCCAGGCCCCAGATAGACGTCCCCCTGCGAGCCGCTCGGGTCGAACTCGCCGCCGGCGAGTACGGTCTCCGACAGCGCAGCGGCTCCCGCGCTCGTTCCGGCAACGGCCGCGCCTCGCGCGAACGCGTCGCGGATGGCGTGTCCCACACGCGAGCCGGCGATGGTCGAAAGGAGCTGAACCTGATCGCCGCCGCCAAGCAGGATGCCGTCCGCCTCCTCGAACAGCGCCGCTACCTTCGCGTCCTGCGCGCGGGCGCGGCGATCGATGATCGGAAACTCGGCGTTGCGCACGCCCAGCGCGGCCATCGATTGGCTCCACTGCCGGGCGGCGCCCAGCGGATCGGCGGATGCCGTTGTAACGCCTACCACGCGTCCGCCATCGCGCGCGCGGCAGAGATCCAGGAATGCGCCGAACGCCGGCCCATACGTATCGGAGGCTCCGCCGATCAGCACCAGGGCACCGGCATGCGCGTCGGAGCGCCGTCGTCGGGAAGCGCTCTTTCGCTCGCCTCCACTCGTCTCCTTCCGTCGCTTCGCAACCGCGCGCTCTTTGCTCGAGGCCAAGTCAGATGCTCCTGTCACATGACGCACACAACGTCGCGGCAAGCTGAGCCTCAACCGGCCCGTCGCCGTCGAGCGGTTCGTCCAGCACGCGCTCGCCACCAACCTCCACCGCCATGCGCGTGCCGCCGTTCTCGAGCCACGCGCATGCGAAGGCCACCCGCCGGGCGCGCTCAGGCAGCGCCGCGACGCCGAAGACGGCCAGTCTTCGCCCCCCATCCAGAATCCGGTCCTGCACCTCCCGTTCCCAGGCCGGCGCCACCACCACGCCGCCGGCCGGCACCACATCGGAGACCACAGTCACCAGCGACCGCGCGTGCTCGGGCTCCGTGAAGCGCTGCGGCACGCCGCGCGGCGCGGCATCGAGTATAACGGCCATCTCCGCCGACGCGAACGGGAGACCGGCCTCGAGAATGAACGCCGGCGACACGTCCACGATGTCATCTCCCCCACCGAGTCCCTGGCGTATGAGCAGATCGCGCACGGCGTGGCGCGCGCCGCCGCCAGTGATCGCGCAGCGCACGCGCTCCGCGAGCACGCCATCGTCAACGTTCTCGCCCAGAGTACGCAATTCGGCCACGCGGTGTTCCACGGTTTGCAGCGAGCCGTCCATTGCTTCCTTAAGCACCTCCAGCGCGATGTGCGCGGCGCGCAGCCCCACGGCTGTGTGCCGGTGTTCAAAGACGAGCGTGTACTCGCCGCCGTTGCCGGTGCCACGCGTCTTCCCGAAGGTGACCCGATGGCCGGCGAGCTGCTGAAGCTCGATGGCGATGTGCTCAGTGATGTGCGCGGCGTACGTGCCGCGCCTGAGCCTCGTGAGGAAGCCGCCACGCTGGCCGACACTGCACGTGTGCTCGATCAGCCCGGGCAGCGCCGACATCAGCCGTTCGATGAATCCAGGTATCTGCGCCGACGAGATCTCGTCGTAGGCGCCGATGGACAGGTCCATGCGGGTGACGGGGCGCAGCGCCCAAATGTTGGGACCGCGGAGCGTCTGGAGCTTGCCGAGGTGAATCTCGAGGTGCGGATCGGGAGGCACGATCGCCATGCTCACGGCGGAGCGGCGGCGCGATTGTGCGCGCGCACGGCGGCCAGCACGCGCGGAATGTGGCTGGCCAGAATGACCACCAGCTCGCCTGGACCAAGCTCCTCCAGGGCCAGCCTTACCGCTTCCTCCTCCGAGAGCACGGTGCGAATGTTCTCCGGCGAAATGCCGCCGTCTCCCACGCCCTCCTCCAGCAGAGCGGCGATCTCGCCGGGGTCGCGCCCGCGGCGGTCATCGTCCTCCTTGAGGATCACTGCGTCAAGCCGCGCTGCCTCCCGCCCCGACTGGCGGATGTCATCGTCGCGGCGATCGCCGGGAGCCGCGATCACCACTACGCGACGCGTGGCCGGAAGCTGGAGAGCGAACTCCACCACGCCCCTGATGGCGGCGGGGTTGTGCGCGTAGTCCACCAGCACGCGGCCACCACCTACGTTGATCAGGTTGAGCCGTCCCGGAGTCATGGTGGGGGAGGGGAAGAACGAGAGCAGGCCGGCGCGGATGTCATCGTAGCGCACCCGCTGCACGTACGCCGTCGCGATGGCGGCCATGATGTTCTCCTGCTGGAAGCGCGCCGCGCCTCCGAGCATCAGCGGCACCTCGCGCACGGCGGCGATGGGGATGCGCAGTCGCCCGCGCCGGATCACGAAGGTGTCGTCCTCGATCCGCACCGCGATCCCCCCCTGCTCGATGTGCTCCTCCACGACATCGTTCTCGCCATCGGCGCTGGCGGAGAAGAAGACGACGTCCCCCGCCGTGTGATCGCGCAGCGCGCGCACGAGCGGGTCATCGCCGTTGAGGATCGCATGCCCGTCGCGCCGCACTACCGCTGGAACCACGCCCTTCACCTCGGCCAGCTGCTCCAGAGTGTGAATGCCACGCAGCCCCAGGTGGTCCGCCGACACGTTCAGCACCACGCCCACATCGCATTCGTCGAAGCCCAGGCCGGCGCGCAGGATGCCGCCGCGCGCCGTCTCCAGCACGGCTACATCCACCGTGGGATTGGAAAGGATGATGTTCGCCGAGAACGGGCCGGTCATGTCACCCTCCATCACCAGCCGGTTGCCCAGATAGACGCCGTCGGTCGTGGTGAATCCGACAGTGCGGTCGGTGTGGCGAAAGAGGTGCGCGATCAGCCGTGTGGTGGTCGTCTTGCCGTTGGTGCCGGTGACGGCGACGATGGGAATGGTGGATTCGCTCCCCGGCGGATAGAGCATGTCCACCACCGGCGCGGCGACGTTGCGCGCCCTGCCCTCGGTGGGATGCGTGTGCATGCGAATACCGGGGGATGCGTTCACCTCGATGATCACCGCGCCGTTGTCCCGGAAGGGGATGCTGATATCGGTGGTGATGACATCGATGCCGGCAATGTCGAGCCCCACGATGCCGGCCGCCATCTCGCAGGCCGTGGCGTTGTCCGGGTGGATCTCGTCGGTGCGATCCACCGACGTGCCGCCGGTGGAGAGATTGGCGGCGGCGCGAAGCGTGACCATCTCATGCGCCGCGGGCACGCTGTCGAGTGTGAGCTCCGATCTCGCCAGGTGATGGACGGTCGCCTCATCGGAAGTGAGGCGGGTGAGCGTGCGCCCGTGCCCCACACCGCGGCGCGGATCCTCGTTCACGCGATCGATCAGCTCGCGAATCGTGGAACGGCCGTCGCCTACCACATGCGCCGGAATTCGCTCGGCCACGGCGGCGACGCGCCGGTTGATCACGAGCACGCGGAAATCTCTTCCGGTGGCGAACGACTCGACCAGCACGTGACCGGAGATCCCCGCGGTGTCGCTCCATGTGGCGCGTATCGCCTCGGCGTCATCGAGGCGCGGAGAGATGCCGCGACCCTGATTGGCGTCACGCGGCTTGAGGATTACCGGGTAGCCGATCTCCCCGGCCAGTTCCACCGCCTCATCCAGCGACGCTGCCACCTCACCGCGTGGAACGGGAAGACCCACCTGCTCGAGCGCGCGCTTCGTCTCGTCCTTGTCCTGTGCGATACCCACACCGATGGTGCTGGTGAAATCGGAGGTTGTGGCCTGAATGCGCCGCAGGTTCTTCCCGAGGCCGAGGCGAACGAGCGAGCGCGAGTTGAGCCGCCGTACCGGGATCCCCCGGCGCCGAGCCTCCTCTATGAGCGCGGCGGTGGAGGGGCCCAATCGCACCGCTTCGTACAGGTCCTGAAGCGCGCGCTCAGTGGCCGGCATGTCGAATGGGTCGCCGTCGATGCAGGCGCGAATGAGGTCGATCGCGCGGCCCATGGCTTCGAGCCCGACCTCCTCCTCGTCGTATGCGACGATCACCCACCACACGCCCGGATCACCCGAGGCAACGACGCGCCCGAAGCTGACGTTGGAACCGGCACGCACCTGTAACTCGAGTGCCACGTGCTCGATCACGTGCGGCAGCCGTGTGCCCGCGCGCAGCCGCTCGACGAATCCGCCCGCCCGTCCGTGCGTGCATTCGTGCTCGTGCAGCGAGGGGAGATGATCGAGGAGCTGGTCGGTGAAGCCGGGAATGTCGGCGGAGCTCACCGGTTCCAGCGCGCCGAGGGCAACGTCGCAGGCGATCACCGGCGCGAGCCGCCAGTAGTTCGGCCCGCGCAACGCGCGCAGCCGTGTGACGCGCAACTCGGAGGCGCGAAGCGTGATGTCGAGGCTGGTCATTGGTTGCCGGTTGGCACGAGGATCAGTGAGCGTGACCCCTGTGATCGTCGCTTCCGCGCCGCGCGCCGCGCCCTCTGCGCGACTGGCTGACGGCCGGTGGGGCGAGCTCCTCGGAGCAGTCGATCCGGCGCACCGGCGCGCGCGCACCTGCCGCTGCCTTGTGCGCGTCCTCCTGCTGAGCGGTGGAGAGTTTGGGTGGAGCCGAGCTACCCGCGTTCTGCTGCATGCTACGCCATGGTTACGGGTTCAGCATCCGGCGTGGGCATGAAATGGACCAGCGCGAATCAGGTATCGGCCGGCGGGTTGGGCCGCGCCCCTGCCCGCCGACACCCACGCGCGCCCTCACTCTCCCATGAATGGATACCGGTACTCCCGCGGTGGCGACAGCGTTTCCTTGATGGCACGCGGGCTCACCCAGCGAACCAGGTTCAGCTTGGAACCCGCCTTGTCGTTGGTGCCCGAGCCGCGGGCGCCGCCAAACGGCTGCTGGCCGACCACGGCGCCCGTTGGCTTGTCGTTGATGTAGAAGTTCCCCGCGGCGTTGCGCAGCGCCACGAGCGCCTGCCGGACGGCAGACCGGTCGTTGGCGAACACCGCGCCGGTGAGCGCGTATGGCGATGTGCGATCCACGGTCCCGAGGATGTCGTCCCACTCCGCGTCAGGATACACGTAGACGGTCAGTACCGGGCCGAATATCTCCTCGCGGAGGAGGCGGTAGCCCGGGTCGTCGGCCTGCACCAGCGTGGGGTGGATGAACCAGCCCTTGTCGCCAGCCGTCCTGCCGCCGGCGATGATCTTCGCGTTCGCGCGGGCGTCCTCGATGTAGCCGCTGATCTTGTCGAACGCCTTCCTGTCTATCACCGCGCCCATGAAGTTCCGGAAGTCGCGCACGTCGCCTACGTCAATGTCGTCGATCATCGCCACGGTACGGTCGCGCACCTCCTCCCACATGCTCGCCGGGATGTAGGCGCGGCTGGCTGCCGAGCACTTCTGCCCCTGGTACTCGAAGGCGCCGCGCACCATGGCCACGGCCAGTGCTTCGGCATCCGCCGACGGGTGGGCGACAATGAAGTCCTTTCCTCCCGTTTCACCAACGATTCGCGGATAGGAGCGATAACCGGCCATGCTGGCGCCGATCGTCCTCCACATGCTGTTGAAGACGGCAGTGCTGCCGGTGAAGTGCAGGCCGGCGAAGTCCTGATGCGATAGCAACGTCTCGGAGATCGCCACCGGTTCGCCGGGCACGAAGTTGATCACACCCGGCGGCAGCCCTGCTTCCTCGAGCAGTCGCATGATGTAGTACGACGAGAGGACCGCCGTGCTGGACGGCTTCCACACGACAGCGTTGCCCATGAGCGCCGGCGCGGTGGGGAGATTGCCGCCGATGGCCGTGAAGTTGAAGGGCGTGATCGCGTAGACAAAGCCCTCCAGCGGCCTGTAATCGAGCTGGTTCCAGATGCCGCGATCGCTGATCGGCTGCTCGCGGTAGAGCTGCTCCGCGAAGTGCACGTTGAAGCGGAAGAAGTCGACCAGCTCGCAGGCGGCATCGATCTCCGCCTGATGCGCGGTCTTCGACTGCCCCAAGATTGTGGCGGCGTTCAGCGTGTCGCGCCAGGTGGTGGCCAGCAGCTCGGCGGCCTTGAGGAAAACGGCTGCGCGATCCTCCCACGGCCAGTTCGCCCACTCGCGCTGCGCCTCGCGTGCCGCGTCCACGGCGCGGTGCGCGTGCTCGGCGCCTCCCCTGTGCCAGTCGGCCAGCACGTGGCCATGGTCGTGGGGCATCACCGCCTGCCTCATGTTGGAGCTGCGGATCTCCTCGCCGCCGATGACTATGGGGATCTCGATGCGCTCCGACGCCATGCTCTCCAGCCGGCGTTTCAGCGACTCTCTCTCCGGTGATCCGGCGGCGTACGTCCGCACCGGCTCGTTCACCGGTGGTGGCGTCTGCCTTACGGCGCTCACGCCGGAGAGCCCGCCAGCGGCGAGCGGCTGAGAAGGCGTTTCCGCCACCGCCGCGCGATGCTCACGCGCCCTGGCGGCCTGGGTCTTGGATGCGGGCTTGGTAGGAGCGGACATGGGAGCCTCTGTTGGGTATCTTCCGTACGCGAAAGTTAGCCGCCGAAGGTGTCGGGTGTCAGGTGTCGGATGCCCGACGCCCGACATCCGACAACTCTGCACATGCGCCTCCTCACCCTCCTCCTCGCCCCCCTCACCGCCTGCGCCCCCGATATCGTCGAGTGGGGCGACGTGGTGCCGCTGGCACACGAGGGGCCGGCGACTGAGCCGCTGCGGCTGGTGGCGAACGCGGAGGGTGCGGGACGCGTCGAGCTTGTGGCGGTGCCTGCGGTGGCGGTGGCGACGCTCGAGATGGAGGATGCCTGCCCGGGCTCCCTCGTGACCGCACACAACGGTGGCGACGAATGGTACGCCGCATGGTGGTTGCCCCGCGGCGACGGCAGCGTGGTGCTGCTAACGGCGCGCTCTGATGACGGTGGTGCGAGCTGGTCATCGCCCGTACCGGCCGACGTGCGCGATCGGGGCGCGCGGGGGTGCGACCGGCCGGCGCCCGGTATCGAAACCGATTCCGTGGGCAGCTACGTGCACCTCGCCTACTGGCTCGAGCCACCGGGAGAGCAGGGAGTCTGGTACGCGCACAGCATGGAGCGCGGCGCGCTCTGGCACGAGCCGGTGGGTATCATCTTCGGCACCGATCCGGCACGTGCAAGCGTGGCGGCGAACGGCGACACGGTGGTGGTGGCGTACGAGCACCCGAACGCCCTGGAGGGGCGCATCGGATTGGCCGTGTCGCACAGCGCGGGACATTTGATCGACGGGCGCACGCTGGCCTCGTCGGGGAGCGCATATGCCGAGCGTCCGCTGGTCGCCGTGCTCGGCCGCAACGTGGCGGTTGCCTGGACGGCGAGGCAGGGGAGGGGGGATTCGGCCGCCCGGCACGTGGTGATCCGGCAGGGCAGGCTGCGCTCCAGATGAGCCACCTCTTCGGAGCGCATACGATCGACAACGGCGGCATCGACAAGGCCGCGCTCCGTGCCGGCAGCGCCGGGATGACCGCTCTTCAGATCTTCAGCGCCGTGCCCAAGTATTACGGCGACAAGTCGTCCATCCGTCCCGAGCGCGTGGCGCGATTTCACGCCGCGCTCGCTGAGGCCGGGATCGCGCGCGAGCATGTGATCGTGCACGCCGCTTACGTCCTCAACCTGGCGAGCGGCGACGATGAAAAGTGGCTGCGCGCAGCTGCTGGCATTGCCAGGGAGCTGGAGCGCTCGACCGTGCTCCAGGCGGGAGGCGTGTGCTTTCACCCTGGCGCCGCCACGGGCGGCGACCGGGGCGCGGGGATCGAGCGCGTGGCGCTGGCGATGATCGGTGCCCTGGAGAGCGTTCCGGGAGCGACGCGGCTGCTGGTGGAGAACACGGCGGGTGCGGGACAGACCATCGGCCGTACGCCCGAGGAAGTTGGCGCCATACTCGCGAGCATCCCCGCGCCGCTCCGCCGTCGCGCCGGTTACGGGCTGGACACGTGCCATCTCTTCTCCGCCGGCCACGACATTTCCGCGTCGCGCGAGCGCCTCACGGAGATTCTCGATGCCTTCGAGGAGGCGGCAGGAGAGCCGCCTTCCTTCCTGCACCTGAACGACAGCGCGGGTGAGCTCGGCTCCAACCGCGACCGGCACGTGCTCCTGGGAGAGGGACATGTCGGCGTCGAGCCGTTCCTGTGGCTTCTCCACGACCGCCGCTCGCAGGGGATTCCACTGATTCTCGAAACTCCCCAGCAGAACTACGAGATCGCCCCCGACGACCTTTCGGCCGATCCGTGGGATGTGCGAATGGTGGAGTTGCTGAGGAGCATGCAGGGGCCGAACCCGGTATTCTCGCTATGAGAATCCGGTATTCTCGCTATGAAAACCCGATATTTTCTCTATGAAAACCCGGGTTTTTCTCCATGAAACTATTGCGTCCACGACACAGCATCTTACTTTGGGGCGCGAAACGATACCGTGTTCCATTCCGTGAACGCGATCCTTTCACACCCTCGGAGAGAGATCACGATGGCCACAAAAAAGAAGCGCGGTGCGAAGAAGGCCGGCGCGCGAAAGACTGGCGCCAAGAAGTCGTCCGCCAAGAAGTCGGCCAGGAAGAAGGGCGGAGCGAAGAAGGCCGCGAAGCGGGCGCCGGCGCGCAAGGCGGCTGGCAGGAAGACGGGAGCCAGAAGAAAGAAGACCGCCAAGAAGGCGGCCCGGAAGAAGACAAAGCGCGCGCCCAACCCGGCGTTCATGAAGCCGATGCAGCCTGACGACACCCTCGCCGCCGTGGTCGGCAACAAGCCGATGCCCCGCACGGAAGTCACCAAGCGGCTCTGGGCCTACATCAAACGGAACAACCTTCAGGATGCCAAGGAGCGCCGCATGATCAACGCGGACGACAACCTCCGTCCCGTGTTCGGTGGCAAGCGTCAGGTCTCGATGTTCGAGATGACGAAACACGTCAACGCGCATCTGAAGAACTGACCCCGACCTTCGGTCGAAAGAGGGGCGCTCGAGGGCGCCCCTTTTTTGTTGGGGATCGTTGGCCGTCCGTGACCACTCCCCGCACCGGCCCCTTGGCAGAGCGCAGGACGGCGACGAGAATTCCTGAATGAAACACGGCGCCAAACCGCAGGTGGGTGAGGGAGCACGGAAGCCACCGGCCGCCACGAAGCCGCGCGCTCCGCAAACGGGCGGGCGGCGCCCCGAGGTGCGCGAGCGCTCCTCCGTACTCACCGCCGCCAACTTCCGCTCGCTGCTGTGGGTGGTGATCGCCTTCCTGGTGATCCGCACCTTACTCATGGAGGCGTTCCGGATCCCGTCGGGAAGCATGGAGCCCACGCTCCTCATTGGGGATTTCCTGTTCGTGAACAAGCTCGCCTACGGCCCGCACATCCCCTTCACGGGCATGAGCCTGCCGGGCTACAGCGAGCCGCAGCGGGATGACATTGCCGTGTATCGCTCGCCGGACGCGCGCGACGGACACCCGACGGTGGTGAAGCGCGTGGTGGCGCTGGCCGGCGACACGATCCACATGAGAGATGGACAGTTCTACGTGAACGGCGAGGCGAGGCGCCGCAGCTTCGGCGCCCCCGAGAACCCCATGCACGGTGCGAGCAGCGATCCGGACTTCGACTGGCAGCGCCGCGTCGCCCTTGCCGAAACCCGTTTCGGACCGCCCCCGGATCAGCCGACGTACGACGACTGGGGTCCGCTACTCGTGCCCGACGGCCACTTCTTCTCGCTTGGCGACCACCGGCACAACTCCAAGGATGCGCGTCATTACGGCTTCGTCCCTCGCGGCAACGTTCGTGGCCGGCCGCTGTTCATCTATTACTCGTTCGAGCCGCACGACACGGATAGCCCGGTGCCGTTCATCACCGACATCCGGTGGCGGAGGATCGGGTCGAGGATACGGTAGACCCGCTCGCGGCTGGGGCTTCCGGCTGGTGGTGCCGCAACCAATACCGAATCATACCGTGCCACTCATCTTCCCATTCGACCCCCGCATTGAAGGCGCCTCGACAATTCCGTCGAGGCTCTACGTGGATCCCGTCTACCTCGAGCTCGAGACGGAGCGTGTGTTCGCGCGCACCTGGCAGTTGGTGGGGCGCTCGGAGCAGGTACGGGAGAACGGCGAGTTCTTCACCGCAGAGATCGCCGGTGAGCCGCTCGTCATCCTGCGGGACGGCGACGCGCTGCGCGGGTTTCACAACGTCTGTCTACACCGGGCCGGTCCGGTGGCGCAGGGGTGCGGCAAGAGAAAGACGCTACAGTGCCGCTACCACGGCTGGACGTATCGGCTCAACGGAGAGCTGCTCCGCGCGCCGGAAATGGAGGGAGTGGAGCGCTTCTCGCCAGCCGACATGCACCTGGTGCCCGTGCAGGTGGCACAGTGGGGTCCGGTGGTGTTCGCCAACCTGGACCCGAAGGCACTGCCGCTGGAGCACTTTCTGGAGGACATCCCCAAGCGCGCCCGGCAGTTCGAGGTGGACCGGATGCGCTGGGTGATGCGGAAGGAGTATGTCCTGTCCTGCAACTGGAAGGTCTACGTGGACAACTACCTGGAGGGATACCATCTCCCTGTGGTGCATCCTGGGCTGCACAAGGAGATCGACTACGACCAGTACCGCGTCGAGCCGCACCGGTACTACTCCATTCAACATGCGCCGCTGCGGCAGGCATTGCCGCACCAGCCGGACCGTCGCTATCTGCCCACCTCAGAGGGGGAGCGCGCCGAGTACTACTGGCTCTTCCCCAACATCATGCTGAACGTCTACC
>CAZWSO010000074.1:0-11853 GCA_964636485.1 uncultured Gemmatimonadaceae bacterium | reverse complement strand
CGAATGTGCTCGAGTTCGGCGATCTCATGATCCTGGGGATGGCGTTCCCGAACGTTCTTGGCGTGCTGCTTCTCAGCGGCAATGTCAGGCGCGAGCTGAATGCCTACTGGGCCAAGCTGAAGTCAGGCGAGATCAAGCCCTACCGCTGAACTTGCTCCATGCCGCCGCGCGAGGGGAGGTGCCGAATACGGCACCTCCCCTCGCGCTCTCCATGGCCCCATCGTCGGTCAAACCCAAGGGGCCAGCAGCCGCTCATACTGCCTGATGTCCCTCGCCCCGCGGGCGACGCCCAGCCCGATGGAGGCGGAAATGAGGATGGCGCTGCCGGCGCCGAACCCGGGAAGCAACCCTGCCACCGGCAGCGCCACCACAGCGGCCAGTCCGGCCGCCATCCATGGCGTCCACCGGGACTGCGCCGAGTCCACGTACCGCAGTTTCTCGCGCACGAAGCGACGGGCGGCTCTATAGCCGGTGAACGCTGCCACGGCGGTGAGCGCGAGTATGATCAGTGCAATCATTGCTGCCTCCTTTGTCTTCCCTACGAGACCGCGTCAGCGCAGGTTTCCGCACCCTGCCCCGCCTGCCAACACGAGGAACCGAGTGGCCGCGTACGGAACCGTGATCTTCGACTGCGACTCCACGCTTTCCGCGATCGAGGGAATCGATGAGCTGGCCGGCGCGCGCCGTGAAGAGATCGCCATGCTCACCGACGCCGCGATGCGCGGAGACGTCCCACTGGAGCGAGTGTATGGCCGTCGGCTCGAGATCATCGCGCCCACGCTAACGCAGGTCGAAGCGCTTGGCGATTTATACGTCAGGAGCCTCGTGGCCGGGGCGCGCGAGACGATCGCGGAGCTGCGAAATGGCGGAGTGCACGTGCGCATCATCTCCGGCGGACTGCTCCCACCCGTGCTGGTGCTGGCGCGTGAGCTTGGCCTCGAGTCCGCAGACGTGGCGGCAGTGGATATTGCCTTCGATGTTCGGGGCGAGTTCGCGGGCTACGACGAGAACTCGCCCCTCACACGTTCGCACGGCAAGCTCGATGTGATCCGTGAGTGGCGTGCAGCACTCCCTCTTCCACTGCTCTTCGTGGGCGACGGCATCACGGATCTCGAGGCGCGGGAAGCCGTCGAATGCTTTGTGGCCTTCACCGGTGTGGTGGAGCGAGCGGCAGTCGTGGCCGGAGCGGATGAGGTGATCTCCGGACCATCGCTACTGCCCGTGCTGCATTTGGTCTTTCCCGCTGAGGAAGCTGACCGCGGTGATTTGCGTCCGGTCCGGCCTTAGCGGAGATTGCGCTGGCGAGACTTTGCGGAGAACGCCTAATGGGCGATCAGCACATCCAGAGAAACCCACGCAGGAGCGGTGAAAGCCTCGCGTTTGGCCGGTTTTTCCTTCCCGGCCCCACTGAGCTGCGTCCTGAGATTCTCGAGGCAATGATGCGCCCGATGATAGGGCATCGTGGCCGTGCGATGGAGGAGCTCCTCGCTGGGATGCAGCCAGCGCTACAGCGTCTCTTTCGAACCCGGCGCCTCGTGTACGTTTCCAGCTCCTCCGCCACGGGGCTCATGGAGGGTGCCATTCGTAACGGCGCCCGTCGGCGGGTGCTCTCACTGGTCAACGGCGCCTTCAGCGAGCGGTTCCGCCGAATCGCGCTCGCCTGCGGTATGGAGGCCGATGAGCTGGGTGTTCCGCTCGGCGCGGCGCACACGCCGGATATGCTCGAGGCGGCGCTGCGCCGGGCCGAGTATGACTCGATCACCATCGTCCACTCCGAGACCTCCACGGGTGTGCTCAATCCGCTGGCGGATCTCGCACTCGTGGCACGCGCCGCGGGCGACGTTGCCGTGCTGGTCGACAGCGTCACGGGACTTGGCGGCACGCCTGTCGAAACCGACGCGTGGGGACTGGACGTCGTGCTGACAGGATCGCAGAAGGCGCTGGCGCTTCCGCCTGGGCTCGCGCTCGGCGTCGCGAGCGAGCGCGTGCTCGAGCGAGCGCGCTCGAAGACCGACCGCGGCGTCTACTTCGACTTCCTCGAGTTCGAGAAGTACACCGCTCAGAATCAGACACCCAACACACCGGCACTCTCGCTCTTTTTCGCGCTCGCGGCACAGCTCGCGCGTATCGAGGCAGAGACGCTCGAGGGGCGGTGGCAACGTCACCTCGACATGGCGCGGCGAACCTGGTTATGGGTGGACGAGATGCGAGACCGTGGCCTGGAACTCTCGATGCTCGCGCCGTCAGGCTATCGCTCGCCAACCGTTTCCTGCGTTCGCCTTCCCGCTGGCATTTCCGGCCCTGTGGTGGCGAACTTTATGAAGCAACGCGGCTTCACCATCGCCACCGGCTACGGCCCCCTGAAGAACGAGTCCATTCGAATCGGGCATATGGGCGACCATACGGTGGGTGAACTCGAGGAGCTGCTCGAGGAGCTGGAGCGGGTGCTGCGGTCGTGACGAGTCTCTACAAGGTGCTCGTCGCCGATTCCATTTCCTCGGACGGCCTGGCGCCACTCGCCGCAGATGAACGATTCGAGCTGGTGCAGCGTGCCGGTCTGACCGACGCCGAGCTCCAGCTGGCGGCGGCGGACGTGGATGCCATACTGGTACGCAGTGCCGCGCGCGTCACTCGAACCGTAATCGAGCGCGCCCGGCGTCTCAAGATCATCGGCCGCGCGGGCGTAGGCGTTGACACGATCGATGTGCACGCAGCCACCGAACGCGGAATCGCCGTGCTGACGGCTCCCTCCGGCAACACGACCTCCGCCGCCGAGCTCACGATTGCCTTGCTGCTCGCGCTGGTCCGTCGCATCCCGGAGGCGGACCGCTCGATGAAGGAGGGTCACTGGGATCGGAAGTCATTCGCCGGCGTGGAGCTCGCCGGTAAGACGTTCGGGTTGGTGGGCGCAGGCCGGATCGGAGGGGAGGTGGCCAAAATGGCGCAGGCGTTCCGCATGCGTGTGCTGGCGCACGACCCTTATCTCGTTCCCGACCGCGCACGCGCGCTCGACATCGAACCGACCTCACTCGAACAACTCCTCACCGAGTCGCACGTCGTCTCGGTGCATGTGCCCCTCACCGAGGCGACGAATGGATTGATCGGCGCCAAGGAGCTTCGCTGCATGCGATCTGACGCATGGCTCCTGAACGTGGCGCGCGGTGGGGTGGTGGATGAGGAGGCGCTCGTTACGGCGCTCACCGAAGGCCGGCTGGCAGGTGCGGCGCTCGATGTCTTTGGACAGGAACCGCTCCCGGCGGATCACCCGCTGCGCTCGCTGGATAATGTGGTGCTCACACCGCATCTGGGCGCATCCACACTGGAGGCGCAGCACAACGTGGCTCTGGAGATCGCCGAGGCCGTGCGCCTCGCTCTTCTCGAGGGAGATCTGTCCCGGGCGGTGAACGCACCGGCTATCGGCGGAGAGGAGCTGCGCCGCGTGCGTCCACTGCTCGATCTTGCCGACCGACTCGGGCGCGTCGCGATCGCGCTCGGTGGCGAGCCGGTGAGCAGAGTGGATGTGCGCTACCACGGGGAGCACGACGACGCTCTTCGCCTCGTCGCGTCCTCCGTCATGATCGGCGTGCTCGCGCCAGCTGTGGGCCGCGAGTCCGTCAATCTCGTCAGTGCACTGCACCTGGCACAATCCCGCGGAGTGGAGGTCGTGCGCGCCGCCGCGTCGGCGGAGCGCGAATACGCCGAGTACCTCGAGCTGCTGGTGCACGGCGGTGAGGGAGTCCGGCGGGTGGCAGGGGCTCTCCTCTCTCCGGTTCACGCCCGCGTGGTGCGTATCGATGACTTCCGCGTAGACGTTGCCCCCCGCGGCTGCCTTCTGCTCCTCTGGAACCGAGACGTGCCAGGCGTCATTGGGCGTGTGGGCACGTCGCTTGGCAACGCGGGTATCAACATCGCGGAGTATCACCAGGCGCGCCTGCAGGCAGGCGGAGGCGCCATGGCCGCCATACGCATCGACGGCAGGCCCTCAACGGCAGTGCTCGACGCGCTCCGTAGCATTGCCGAGGTACGCGACGTGCGGCTGGTGGAGCTGGATTAGCGCCCCGAATGCACGCCCTGGCGGCTGCCATGGGAGGCAGGAAAATGCAAACGATACTTCGATCGGCCACGCTGCTCGCGATGCTGCTCCTTCTTGGGCCGGCATGTGCTGCGCGCAGTCCGGAAGCAGTTGAATCGGATCGCATGACAGCTCCGGCAGAGCTCACCGTGGTGAACCTCACTCGCGAGCGGATGACCATCTACGTGGCCGTGCCGGGAGAGCGCGTGCGGCTCGGCAACGTCACTCCAGGTTCGGAGCAGACTTTTCGGATCCCCTCGCGGCTGGTACCAGGGCCGACCGAGCTGCGTTTCATTGCCGAGCCGGCTGGTCCGCTGGCGCGGGGGTCCGCGGTCACTCACCCCGTAGCACCCGGCAGCCATGTGGATTTGATCCTCCGCTAGATGAGGGATGCCTGATTGCTAATCCGGCGCCGCGGATTGCGGGGTAAGTCCGCCGTCTGTCAGGGGCGGCGCGAGATCAGACGGTGGGGAGCACGCCTTTTGCGGCGAGCACCCGCCCGCGACATTCCCCGAAGCCAATGCGAATCGTTCCGGTCCGGTCGCAGACGCCGCGAAGAATGACCTCGTCACCGTCGTGCAGGAAGCCGCGGGTTTCGCCCGTTGGTAGCTCGATGGGTTGGGTTCCCCGCCACGTACGTTCCAGTAAGCAGCCACGACTCTCCGGTGCTTCCCCCGAGACCGTGCCGCTGGCGAGCAGATCTCCAGGGCGAAGATTGCAGCCATTGCTCGCGTGATGTGTGACCATTTGCGCGAATGACCAGTACATGTCGCGGAAGTTGCCGCGACTGATGCGGACGGGATCAAGCCCCGCATCACGCATCCTGGTGGAGGACAGGTGCACCTCCAGCTCGATGTCGAAGCCGCCCTGCTCCTGATCGACCGGATCGAGCAGGTAGCCTAGTGGAAGGGGATCACCAGGCGCGCGTACGTACGCGCGCGTGCGGAAGGGAGCCAGCGCCTCCAGTGTGACCACCCAGGGAGATACGGTCGTAGCGAAGCTCTTGCCGAGAAAAGGACCCAACGGCTGGTACTCCCACTTCTGGATGTCGCGAGCCGACCAGTCATTTACGAGACAGAGCCCGAAGATGCTTTCTTCCGCTTTTCCTATGGGCAGGGAAGTACCGAGTTGATTTCCCGCGCCGAGGAAAGCGCCAACCTCGAGCTCGTAGTCGAGCAGCTTCGATGCGCCAAACACCGGCGCCTCGGCGTCATCCGCCATTGTTTGCCCGTTGGGTCGGCGGATCTCGGCGCCGCTTACCACCAATGACGAGGCACGGCCGTGGTATCCCACGGGGAGATACCTGTAGTTCGGCAGGAGTGGGTTGTCCGGACGAAACATGCTGCCGACGTTGGAAGCGTGGTGGAGCGACGCGTAGAAGTCGGTGTAGTCGCCCGTGACTGCGGGCAGGAGCATCTCCGCCTCCGTCATGGGAATGAGGATCCGTTCGCCCAGGGCGGGATTGGATCGTATGTCGGGGGAGTCATCCCTCAGTAGCTGGCTGATGCGGCGGCGGAGCACGGACCAAGCAGTTGGCCCGAGGGCCATCAGCCCGTTGAGACTCTCTTCCTCGCATGCGCGGGCCGGCGCCAGTGCGGTCTGCGGAAGCAGTCCGGCGTGAAGCGCCGCGCTCACATCCAGAATCGCTTCACCAATAGCAACTCCTACGCGTCCGCGCTCCCCCGGCAGGTTCTGCCTTCGAAAAACACCGAATGGCAGGTTCTGGATGGGAAAGTCGGTGCCCGGCCGCTGCGCAGACTCCACCCAGCTTCGCAGTTCCGGCGCGTGGGTATCGTTGACCGAGTACCTCATAGCAGCTGAAGAGCCATCAGATCCTCCACCGGCTCGGTGAAGGAGCAGGAGCCGAAGGCGATCATGAAACCACGGACCTCGTGGACAGCGTCCGCCGAAAGCTCGCGATCACGCCAGGCCAAAGCAGGATCGAAGCGAAAGCTTGTCGCGTCGCGCTCCTCGAGGACCTCCACCAACTCCGCTCCGCGCGCACCGCCGCGCGCCAGCGCCGCGGCAAGAAGCACGTTGAGGAAGCCGTGCATCATCGCCCGGGGCGCGTTGCTCTCGTAGCTCAGGCGGTTTTCAGAGCGCAACGGATGATGCAGACCCGCCGTCGCCTTGAACGCGATGGCCGCGCCGGCGCACGCGCCGAGAAAGCGAGCGAGCTCCGTGCTGCTGGGGACGGCCTCCGGTGCCGTTCCCCCCGTGCGAGCCTTGGCGTGCACGCCCACTCGCTGGAGCGCGCTGGCGAACGCCTCCGGATCCTCGGACAGAGGAAACTCGACGAACACCTGAAGCCGCTCGCGCGCCCGCCGAGTGGCGCCATCGACCTTTGCCGGATCCGACACCCGCAGCTCGATCGCGTCAACGCGCAGCTCGCCGGCATGTTTTCTGTTGAACTGCTCGACGCCCTCCACATCAGCCTCGATGTCCTCCCCGGCAACGACGCTGAGCGGCCAGCGAGCGCGCGGCGGCGAACGCAGTCCGGACACGGACTCGGCAAGCTCCGGCAGGCGCGCCACCGGGCAGATGAACCGTCCCAGCATCCAGGCACGCGGTCCGGTGCGGTACGCCGCGAAGTTCCCCACGGCCTCCGGCATCGAGAGCTGGGCCGGCGGAAAGAGTCCCGCGTAGTCGACTATTTCGTGCAGGAGCCGGCGCAGCACCATCGCATTGGTCGTCACCGTCGTCCGCTCCCGCCCCCTTTCCTGCGAGCACGCTCTTTCTTGCGACGCCGCTTGGCCGGGGCCAGCAGCGTCCCGCGACAGCGCGTAGTTCCGCACCGGCACGGGTACAGCCCCTCACGCTCGGGGCCATCGTCCGGATCGCGCTCATAGCGGTAATCGTAGGCGAGCTCCGCGCCGGGCTGAATGTTCCTGATCGCCTCGATGAAAATGCGTCCGTCCTCGTCCACTGCCTGGCAGTTGGGATCGCAGGAGTGATTGATGAACCGCGCGTCGTTACCGTTCACCGCTGCGTCTATGACGACATCGTCATCGACCGCGAACAGGAAGGTGTGGTGGCGATCCATCTTGTCGTCATCGTAACGCCGATCCGCCTCCTCCTGCGTGATGCGCTCGCCGACATACTCTATGATCCGCTGGCCCTTGCGAATGCGCCTCACCGCGAACGCGCCTTGTCCCTGGATTGGCGAACCTCTTAATACAAACAGCGGCGCTTTTCTCCTTGTTTTCTTCGTGGGCATTGACGGCTAAGCCACTCCCGTTCTGTTCAGGTCCATGGCTGCGCCACCGCCAGCCGGTCGCGCAGCTCCTCCTCCAGCATCGCCGCCAGCTCTCGCTCGGCATCGAACGATGTCTCGGCATGCAGAATGTTCTTGCGTGGCGCTCCACCGTCCCGGGGGGAGAAGATGATCACCAGCGTTCCCCACGATTCCTTGCCCACTACGGCATCCCATTTCCGCCCCTCGACATCCACGAGCTCGCGCATGATCCGCTCCCGGCTACGCCACACCTCCGTCCGCCTTTCCCCTGACCGCCGGACTTCAGCGCAACGGCGCCTTCGTGAGGACCGTGCGCGGCCGGTAATCTACACGCACCACACCTCACATGCAGGTGGCCGCGCTCACCGTGCTGCCGGTGGTGCAACGAGTGTGGCAGTCGAACGTCCTACGCCACGACCATCCACGGCGGTAACCCGGAACTCCACACCATTGAAGATCACGGCGTCCTCCAGCTCCGGGGGGCGGCCGAGGAGAGTGAGCACGAGTCCGCTGACGGTATCGACGTCCTCATGCTCGAGTATCACTCCGAGAGCGTTCCCGACATCCTCCACCCGAGCGGTTCCCGCTGCCTGAACCCGGAACGCCGATTCGCGAACGATCTCGGGTAACGTGGCCGCGCCCTCACTGATCTCGCCCACGACCTCCTCGAACAGATCCTCCAGAGTGATGAGCCCGGCCATCCCGCCGTGCTCATCCATAACGATGGCCAGATGCGACCGATAGCGCCGCATGACCGCGATCACCTCGTCCATGATCGCCGTCTCCGGCACGAACGGCACGTTGCGAACGTAGTCGTCTGAAAGCGAGCGTCTTCGCGAAACGCAACGAAGTACGTCCTTCACGTGCACCACCCCTGTCACGGTATCGAGGGTGTCGCGATAAACCGGATAGCGCGTGTGGGGGCTGGAGGCGAGCACCGCCTGCAGCTGCTCGACTGTCGCACCCAGCGGAATGCCCTTCACCCGTACGCGCGGTACCATGATCTCGCCAGCGGTAAGATCACCGAACTCGAGCAGCTCGTGGATCACCTGTGCGGCTTCGCGACGCAGCAGCCCGCCGGCGTGGCTCTCGCGCACGACGAACGAGATGTCCTCTGGCGTGCGAAAGTAATCGGCGCCCACGGTGCGTCGCTCCACTCCCAGCGCGCGAAGGATCAGGTTGCCGAGCCCGTTGAGAAGCGCCACCAGCGGGTAAACGGCGAACTGCACCACACGGATCACAGGTGCGATCCAGAGCACGATGCGGTCAGCGCGCTGGAGGGCGATGGACTTCGGTACCATCTCGCCGAGAACAATGTGGAAGTACGTGAGCACCGAAACCGCGACGATGGTTGCAAGCGTGTGCGCGGCGATCCACCGGGAAATACCGGTCATCTCCAGGCGCTGAGCGATCCAGGAAGCGAGGGCGTGCTCGCCGTACGCCCCAAGCCCCAGGCTGGCGAGCGTGATGCCGAGCTGCGCCGTGGCGATAAACCGGTCGAGGCGCCGTGGGTCATGCAGTACCGTGGACACCAGCCGTGCCGCACGGTTGCCGCCGCTGGCCAGGCGGTCGATCGCCGCGCGAGGCGCACCAACAATGGCGAATTCCGCAGCCACGAAGAGCGCGTTGAGCAGTATCAGCGTGAGAATGACGGCGACCATCATGTTTGCTCACCGCTCGCCGGCGCCCGCACAGGCGACGCCACTACCATCTCGACGTGGCGTCGCCGGACCCGCTCTACCACCACCGGCACTCCCTCGATGACCAGCCGCTCTCCTTCAGTGGGGACGCGCCCGAGCTCTTCCATCACCCGGCCTGATACAGTATGCGACGCCCCGCTCCATTCGACTCCGATCCATTGTGCCGCCTCATCCAGCGCTACATGGCCCGGCAGCCGAACGCGGCCGTCCGGAAGCCGCTCCGGGAGCTGCTGGGCCACCTTGAACTCGTCCCCGACATCGCCCAGCAGCTCGCCCAGAACGTCGACGATCGTCACCAAGCCAGCCGTCCCCCCGAATTCATCGGCGACGACCGCCATCTGTCGCCGCTCCTCGCGCATCTTTGCGAGCAGCCGCTCGGCGGACATGCTCTGCGGCACCACGAGGATCGGTCGTGTGATCGCTCGGATCGAGTACACCCCACCTGGAGCGAGCGAGTGAAGGGCTACGTCGCGCACGTGCACCAGCCCCACGATGTTATCGATGCTCTCCTCGTAGACCGGCAAGCGAGTGAAAGGCGATTCCACCGCCGTGCGAAGCACCTCATCGTACGTGCTCTCAACGTCGAGAGCGACGATGTGCGTACGCGGCACTATCATGTCGTTCACCGTCCGAGTGCCAAGCTGGAGCGCCTTCCGCAGCCGGCGGTGTTCATCCGGCTCGAGGAGGCCGCCATCGCGGCTCTCGGCAATGAGCAGCTCGATCTCTTCCGGGGAGTGGATGTGGCGGTGCCCGGCCTCCCGCACGCGAAGGGCGCGCAACACGAGCAGCCCGCTGCCGTTGAGCACGTCGATAAACCACGACAGGCCGGAGAGTGTCCACTGGACCGGCAGCACCGTCGCCATCGCCGTCTGCGTGGGGTACTGGAGCGCCACCGACTTCGGCACCAGCTCGCCGAGTACCATCTGCATCACCGTCAGCACGATGAGCACGCTGATGGCCGCGGTGGAGTTGGCTGCAAGCTGCTGCATTCCCGCAAATCGTTCGAGCAGTGGCGCGAGGTCACGTGCCAGCGTGATCTGCCCGAATGCGCCCAGCACCAGACTGGAGATGGTGATGCCGACCTGGCAAGCCGCGATGTAGCGGTCCAGCCGACCCGGCTCCTGCAGGATCGGCATGAGGCGGCGGGCCAGCGCGCTTCCCTGCTCGGCGCGCTGCTGGATCCGACTCCGCCGTGCGCCGACGGCGGCGAACTCCGCCGCGACGTACAGCGCGTTGACGGCTATCAGAACGAGGATGACCGCCCAGGTCAGCGGGCTCATGTCGGGCTGATCATCGGCAAGCCTGGCGGCTCACGCAAATGGCGGGCAGAGTGGAACAGGTATCAGCCGGAAAAGGGGCGAATGAGGCAGACGGCTGCCCCACTCGCCCATTTTTTCGCTGCTTGTGCCAGGCAAATCGGTGCCAAAAACCAAGGTAAGTCGTTGCGTTGCAGTAGCAGGGGCGGGACTCGAGCCCGCGACTCCAGCATTATGAGTTGGTCCTGCCCCCCCGGCAAGGACCCTTCTCCCCCTGAAAATGCGGAATAACGCGGAACGGAGCGCACCGGGACATCGCGGACCGAATGCTACCCATTCCTGGCCTTGGGTCAATTTCAAATTGACCCAAGGCCCCATTCCTGGGCTTCTTGACGGCGCTGCCAAGGAGTAATAGCATGGAACTGAGCTGAAGAAGAAGCTGCGTCCGGACGTGACCATTTCGTTCGGCTTTTCTTACCATCTTGACGAGGGTAACCCCTACCGCGAGATCAGTTCGCGAAGCGAGCAGTCTCAGCAGGAAGTCCAGACGGTCCAGACTGCCACAGATGGCGCCGCCGGCGCGTCGACCGGTAACTGAAGGCATGGAGGTTGTATGAAGCTCTCAGCCATGGTGATCGCCCCGACGATAGCGCTGTGGGGCGCGCTGTTCATCACCGCATGCACGGAAGAGGCGCCGCCTTCACTGCTTGGCCCTGAGAGGAGTTCGGAGCTCCTCGCCCACTCCCCCGTCCAGCATGGCGTGCATGCGGCACCGTCGATCACCTCCGTACCGGACTATGCCGGACTGGAGGGCGCCACGGCGCAAGGTCGCGGCAAATCGCTGCACCTGACCGTGGATGCGGCGGGATCCATCCCGCGGTTCCCCGACAGCTACATCACCTCCGTGGCGGTCTTCGGCTACGCCTGGGCGGACCTGGACACGGGAGCGGGCATAGTAGCCGTAATCCACCCGGTCATTGGCCGCGACTCGCGGCAGAACCCCGACGGATGGCATACGCACCCCGTGCAGCTTTCCGGAGGAACCAAGCCATCGGGTACGTCGGACTTCTGCATCGAGAGCATCGGCAGATCCCAAGGCGGAATCGCGATCCTCGGTGACATCATGCGGGTGCACATGGCCGAGCGGTGGGCCGGCATCTCGGCGAGCGCACTGGACGTGGCCGCATCGTTCGTAGTGCAGGGCGACAGTGGGTGCGCTGGGAGCGGATTGGGGGTAGTGGTGCTCGACGCCGAGGCGTTGTAAGGCCTAGTTCTGAGAGGCGGCTTTAGGGTGCGGAGACAGGCAAAAGCCCGACATGGATACACCGGTGTCGGGCTTTCTCTTTCCCATGCAAGCTTCTGTTTCTCTGCAATCGGGACGGCGGGATTTGAACCGGCGACCCCGGCACCTGCAGCCGCACGTCGCGACGTTTACGGCCGCTTGCTGCCGAGCCAGGCGGACCGCGACAAGTGGGAAACGATCGCGGCGATGCAGGACGCAGCAAGCGAAAAAATCGGTGCTTAAGCAGGCGTGAGGGTACCTCATCCAGAAACGACACGAGCCAACCACCGTAAGTGATTGGCCCGTCG
>CAZWSO010000073.1:0-11882 GCA_964636485.1 uncultured Gemmatimonadaceae bacterium | reverse complement strand
GCGGAATCAACAGTGAACGGTGCCTCCGAGACGGCCGCGAGCGCACAGGCTGCGGTGCGCGGAGCCGCGGAGGAGCGCGATGAGCTGGAACGCCGTTGCGGCCGGCTGGAGCGGGACCTGGCCAGCGTCGACCAGCAGGTCGAGCGCCTGGGAGAGCGGCGGGCGGAGCTCGACCAGCGCTCGCTGGCGATCGACGACGAGCGGCGCGCGCTCGAGCTCCGGGTTGCAGACGAGGAGCTGCTCCTCATGGAACGGCGAGAGGAGCTCGCGGCAGGCGAGCGCGCTCAGGATGCAGCGCGGGAGGAGCGCACCCGCTGGCAGGTGGAGCAGGCGCAGGTGATGGCGAGGCTCCAGATGGTCGCCGACCGGGAGCAGCGTCTCGAGCGTGAGGCGACGACGGCGGCGCAGCGGCTTCACGCGCTGCTCTCGGAGCTTGGTGACATTGCCGAGGCCGATGGCCAGTTGGCGCGGAAGATGGCGGAGTGGCAGATGGAGCTGGAGTCCCGACGCGCGACGCTTGCCGACGGTGAGGCCCGGCTGGCGGAGGCAGAGGGCGCCGTGCGAACCGCCGATGCCGACCTGGAGAGCGCGGAGCGCGCCCTCGATGAGCAGCACCGGCGTGCCGCCGGACTCTCCGAGGAGCTTCACCATGCAGAACTGCGTCTGAGCGAGCTCGGTGGCCGGCGTACTGCGATTCGCGAGCGGCTCGAGGCGGAGTGGCGTCAGCCACTGGAGGAGATGCTGAACGCACTGGTTCCGCTCGAACTGGAGGAAGATGTGCTCCGCGCGGACCTGAGCGAGCTGCGTCAGGAGCTGGATGCCATCGGTCCGGTAAACCCTCTCGCGATCGAGGAACACGAGGAGGAGGGACGGAGACTCGATTTCCTTACCGGCCAGCGCACCGATCTGATGTCGGCCAGAAACTCACTGCAGCAGGCGATCCGCGAGATCGACAGTACGGCGCGCGAGCTGTTCCTTGCCACGTTCGTGCAGGTTCGCGAGAACTTCCGGCAGATTTTCATGACTCTGTTTGGTGGCGGGGAATGTGATCTGCGCCTGGAGAATCCCGAGGCGCCGCTCGACTGCGACATCGAGATCCACGCGTCGCCGCGCGGCAAGCGCACGCAGCGCATCAACCTGTTGTCGAGCGGTGAACGAGCGCTCGTCGCACTGTCGCTGCTATTTGGCATCTTTCTCACCAAGCCAAGCCCCTTTTGTCTGCTCGACGAGGTGGACGCCCCGCTCGACGATCAGAACATCGGCCGCTTCGTGCGCATGCTGAATCAGTTCAAGCAGAAGACGCAGTTCATCGTGATAACACACAACCCGCGCACCACCACCGAGGCGGCCGACGTGGTGTACGGAGTCACCATGCAGGAGCCGGGCGTGTCGTCGTTCGTGAGCGTGCGGATGCGGGGTGGCGCGGCGGTAGCCACCGGAGCGCTGTTGGAGCCGTCGCTCGAGGCAGCCGCGGCACCAGCCTGATCGGGCCCAGCATGCGGCTGACGACGCTCGGAACTGGGAGCGCGGCTCCATCGGCCCGGCGCGTTTGCAGCGGTAATCTGGTCGAGGCGGGTGACCGGCGCCTGCTGCTCGACTGCGGCACTGGCGTCCTCCATCGGATGGCCACCCTCGGCCTCGACTGGCTGGCGATCACCGACATCGCGGTCACGCATTTCCACGCGGACCATGTGGGCGATCTGGCGCCGTACCTGATTGCCGCTCGCTACGGGACATTGCCGCCGCGCTCGGCCCCATTGAGGCTGGCGGGACCGGTGGGAACGCGGCAGCTTCTCGATCGGCTGGCAGAGCTGTTCGGCAGTACAGTCACCGAGCCTGGATTCCCGCTGGATGTGGTGGAGCTCCCACCGGGAGAGCGTCTGGAGCTGGGCGACCGGGTCGTTATCGAGGCCAGGGCAGTATCACACACCGTGGAGAGCGTGGCATATTCGGTGGAGTACGGAGATCTGCGCCTCGTGTACACCGGGGATACAGGGCCGGACGAGGGTCTGGGCCACTGGGCACTAGGTTGCGACGTGCTTTTGGCGGAGTGCTCGCTGCCTCAGGAGATGGCGGTGCCGAACCACCTGACACCGGAGCAGTGCGCGGTGCTGGCAGGACAGGCCCGCCCGGGCACGCTGGTGTTGACCCACTTTTATCCTCCTGTGGAGAGCGTGAACATCAAGACGATCATCGCTGGCACGTTCGACGGGCGCGTGGAGCTGGCCAGCGACGGCTGGGTCATGGAGATCGGGGAAGACTGAATGCTGGTCGTGATGAAGCACGGCGCCACGACGCGCGAGGTCGAGACCATCGTGCGCATGATCGTCGAGATGGGGTACGACGCGCAGCCCATCACGGGTGCGCAGCGCACGGTCGTGGCAATCGTGGGCAATGACGGACGTGTGGATGGCAGTCGGCTTGATGGGCTCCCCGGTGTGGCGGAGATCATCCACGTCACGCAGCCTTACAAGCTGGCCTCCCGCGAGTGGCGGCCCGCGAGCACGATCGTCAGCATCGCGCCCGGCGTGCATTTCGGCGGCGTCGAGGTACCGGTCATTGCCGGCCCCTGCTCCGTGGAGAGCGAGGAGCAGATCATCCACCTGGCGCGGGCCGTACGGGCGGCGGGGGCATCATGCCTCCGTGGCGGCGCGTTCAAGCCGCGCAGTTCGCCGTACTCGTTTCAGGGACTCGGTAAGCGTGGACTGGCGATGCTCGCCGCCGCGCGACGCGAGACGGGACTCGCGGTGGTTACTGAGGCCATGGATGAGGAAGGCGCCGATCTCGTTGCGGAGTACGGCGACTGCATACAGGTAGGTGCGCGCAACATGCAGAACTACTCGCTCCTCAAGTTCGTGGGGCGGCTAGGTAAGCCGGTACTGCTCAAGCGTGGGATGTCGGCTACGGTGACCGACCTTCTGCTCAGCGCCGAGTACATTCTCGCCGCCGGCAACGAGCAGATCATCCTGTGCGAGCGCGGCATCCGCACCTACGAGACGCCAGCGCGCAGCATGCTCGATCTGAACGCGATCCCGCTAGTTCACGAGCTCTCCCATCTCCCGATCGTCGCCGATCCCAGCCACGGCACGGGCGCTCGCGAGCGGGTGGCGCCGATGGCGCGCGCCTCGGTCGCGGCCGGTGCGGATGGCGTGATGGTGGAGGTGCATGCGGCTCCCCAGCGCGCGCTGTCCGACGGAGCGCAGGCTCTCTTCCCCGAACAGTTCTCGCAGCTCATGGTGGAGCTCCGTGCCATAGCGTCCGCCATTGGCCGTTCGGTGGCGCCGGCGCCGGGAACCGAGGTCATCGTCGCAGTGTAGGACGAAGAGTCGCGGACGCAGCGGCACGACCCGTGCTTGCAGGCGTTCGGACCCTACTGCAGGCGTTACCGGGAGTTCCGAATGAGAGCTTGGTTCATGACTTTCGCCGCCGCCGCTTTCGTCACTGTCCCTCCAGGCGCGGCACATGCGCAGACGGCGGAGGCGACGGTGGATCGCGCGGTCGCTGCATACAACAACGTGAAGACGCTTCGCGCCACCTTTCGGCAGGAGCTGAAGAATCCACTGATCGGGCGAACGTTCAACGCGACCGGCGAGATGCTCCAGCGCATGCCGGGACTGCTTGCGATCCGCTTCACCGATCCCGAGGGCGATCTTATCGTTGCCGATGGCCGTCACGTATGGGTCTACCTGCCGAGCACCAACCCAGGTCAGGTGATCAAGATGCCGGCAACGCGGAGCACGACGGGTACACACGACGTCACCGCTGTTTTTCTCGACTCGCCGCACGAGCGGTACGCCATCACCGATGCCGGGACCGCGACCATCGAAGGGCGAACGACGCGCGCCGTCCACCTCGTTCCGAAGGACAGCGGGCTTCCATTTCGTCGCGCCACCGTATGGGTGGATGACCGAGACGGACTCATCAGGCAGTTCGAGGTAACCGAGGCGAACGGGCTCGTTCGCAAGGTCACGATCACGTCCGTGGCGGTGAACGGCGCAATACCGAGCTCGGCGTTCACCTTCGTTCCGCCCACTGGCGTGCGCGTCCACGAGCCAGGGAACACGGCGAACCGCTGAGCCAATGCACGTGAGCGCGTGTGTGCTCGGGCGGCCTGCCCGCGCCCTGGGCACCGCGCTCGCCCTCATTACGCTGTTGCCCCAGACCGCGCGCGCACACGGCCGTTCTCATGATCCGGCTGCGCTCTGGAGCTGGTGGACGCTGTCGCCCGACGTCGTCGTGCCGATCGTCCTTGCGACGCTGCTGTACATGGTGGGCGCGCGGCGCCTTCGGCACCGCTCGCGCCACAACGCCGCACTCGGCACACGGTCCGTCCTCTGCTATGCGGCCGGTACGCTGTTTCTGATCGTCGCCCTCGTGTCGCCGCTCGCCGCGCTTGGTGGGCATCTCATGTCCGCGCACATGCTGCAGCACGTGCTGCTCATGCTGGTAGCGGCGCCACTTCTGGTTCTCGGCCGCCCTCTGGTAGCGATGGCATGGGCTTTCCCTCGCGGATTCCGGCTGCGGCTCGGCCGAGCTCTGACGCGCCCGGCGGTGCGACGGATCTGGCGCGCGATCTCGAACCCCTACCTCATCTGGGTGATTCACGCCGCCGCCGTCTGGCTGTGGCACGCGCCGCCTCTGTACGAGGCGACACTGCGGAGCAGCGTCGTCCACGCATTTCAGCACCTCAGTTTCTTCGGCACCGGGCTGCTGTTCTGGTGGGTTGCGCTCGAGTTCGGGCGGCGCCGTTCACGGGCGGGTGCGGGCGTGCTCTATCTCTTCACGACCGCAGTGCACGGGAGCGTACTCGGCGCGCTCCTCACCTTCTCCACGACCATCTGGTATCCGGAGTATGCCCTGAGAGCACCCGCCTGGGGACTGACAGCGCTGGAAGACCAGCAGCTCGGCGGGCTCCTGATGTGGGTGCCGGCGGGGTTGATATATCTCATCGCCGCGCTTGCCACCATGGCCACCCTGTTCCATTCGAACCAGGAGGCCAAGGCCCACTAGATGATCCCACCCGCGAGCATCGCGATTCCGACGATAACCGCATACGCCAGTACGCCACCCAGCACGAAAGCAAGGCGAAGCCACGCATGGATCGGGCTTCGACCGGCAAGGAGATAGACAACCACACCGAGAAAAGGTACGAGGAGAATGGCGGCAAGCCAGCCGACAGCCGCGCCTCTTCCAACATCGGTACGCCGCGCCAAATCCCAGAAGGCGATCGAGTACCACGCCGCCAGCAGGACGAACGGAAGGAGGTAGGCGTACATCCCGAACACGACGTGCAACAGGCTGGGCTGAGATATTGTCAGACCGGACACGAGCACCTCCGGCGCACGTTCAGGAGCGAGGGGTGTCGCCGCCTCGACAGGCAGCGGGATCGATCCAAGATCGGTAACGTCCACCTCCGTGTAGCGGGCAAAGACGTCGTGCGCCGGACGGACCGGGGCTCCCGCGCCGCCGGGAAGCTGCGACTGCGGCGGTGGCGCGGCCTGGTCGAACACCTCGCCGCGAGGATAGTGGCCTCGCTGTCCCTGCGCGAAATAGCCGAGCATCCGGGAGGTAGTCGAGAGATCCCCTACCCAGGGGAGACGCCAGCCCGTGCACGGCAGGGCGCGCTCCAGCCCGGGCGGAAAGGTGCGGCGCGCGTCGTTGGCCTCGAAGCAGTTGGCGGGACCGGCCGGGCCCATTAGCGCCAGGTCGGCCCGGCCAGAACCGCGAACGACGTTGTCCCGTACAATGTTGCCGATGGCAAACCAGAGATTCTGGTCGAGGTTCGGCGCCACCAGCACGCCGTGCTCGGCGTGATTCACGATAACGTTGCGCTCGACGCGGTTCCGGACACCGCCGGCGATCACGACGCCGTTGCCGATGGTGGGATACTGAAGGCGTTTGGCCGGCGCGGCGGTGTTGTTGTTGTCGGCGACCAGGTTGCCGACAATCGTCGTCTCCCGCTCGGGCGGAAGGAGTTCGCTGTCCAGCGTGTTCGGGACAATACCGGCCATATTGTTGCGCCATATCGACGAGACGATGTAGAGCTCGCCGCCAGCATTGGTACCCGAGTAACCGAGCGCGTTCCGTTCTGCCACGACGTTATTGATGATGGCTTCACAGGGATAGCACTGGCCGATGTAGAATCCAGCATCGGGCGATCCGGATGCATAGGAGTGCTCGAACGCACCATCGCGCGAGTCGAAGGCGTAAAGGCCGTAGTCGGCGTTGTTGTACGCAGTGAGATAGGAGCCGCGGTAGCCCGTTGCGCCGGTCCAGTAGAACCCGTTGAGGAGATAGTTGCGTGCCGTGATGTTCTCGATAGCGACGCCATCCGCAGCGAGTACCTCGATGCCGTTAATGCGCTGGAACTCACCATCCAGCACTACGGTATTGCGGTCGGTGCCGCGGATCACGAGTGATGGCGTCGTGATGGTCACCTGTTCGCGATAGATGCCGGGCCCGACGAGCACGAGGTCTCCGGGACGCGCCGCGTCCACTCCCTCCTGGATGCTGCCAAACTCTTCCGGAACTCGCACAACGCGACCGCTCGGCTCGCTCGCGGGCGCATGAGCATCGTCGGGCCGAACTAGGTCCTCGCCGATGGCATCGCCCACGATCAGCACACCAACCATGCCGCGCCGCCCATCCGGCGTCGCGTGAAAGCTGCAGTAGAATGGATAGCGACCCGTCGCGGCGAAGGAGAGCTCGACGTGCTCTCCCTGCGTCATGTCGATGCGCCCCATGGCCGTCTCGGTGGACCAGCTGCCGTCCACGGCAATGGCGTTGTGCGGGTTGCGCCCCCGATTTTCTACACGCACCGTGCCCCCCACCGGCACACGCACCACCTGGGGAGCGAACGTGTTGTCGAGCATGATGAGCTCGACGGCCTCCGTCTCCGCCGAAGTTCCGCATCCGGCGACGACGCCGAGCGCGAGCAGGCACAGCGCACCGGCGCGTCGCCTCGCGCAAGCGCTGGCGCGGCCGAGGCGTGAAACGGAGCTTCGGCGGGCGATGGAGCTCTGGCGGAGAATGGTCAGGCCTGGCGGCGCCCAATGAGTACGAGCACGACGCCGGCGGCCAGAACGATACCGCCAACCACCGGTGAGATAAACCCGCGCTCCTCGGCGGCGACCTCGAGCGGGCCGACCTGCACCTCCTGCCGGTCTCGCACGTAGGATACGCCCTGGAGGGCCACGACGATCCCTCCAAGCAGGATGAGCACCACTCCGATGATTCCGATCGGCTTCATGGTATCCTCCGCTGTGATGTGTTCGCTGACGGCTGCTCAGCCGTCACGCAGGTGGGCCCGGAGCGGCGTCCCTGAGCACGGCGGCGACCTCGCTCTCCGGCTCCACTGCCGCGAGGGAAGCCGCAATGTAAATGTGCAGTGCTGCCGGCCGGGCGCGTAACGCCTCGACATGACGCCGCACCGTGCCCACCTCGCCTCGCGCCAGCGGTCCGGTGAGTGCGCCGACACCATCCGCCTGCACGTTGGCGGCCGCGGCGGCAAACAGAGTGCTCACCGCGCCACGTGCGGCGTCACCGTCCACGCCGATCTCGCGCATCACTCGCTCTGCTTCACCAGCCAGTATCACCGTCAGATTCGACGCCATTACCGCCGCGGCATGATACGCCGCCTTGGCCCCAGGCGGAATACCCAGCGTTCGTGCTCCCAACGCCACCGCCAGCCTGGCCGCCATGGCGCGTGCCGCCTCGTCACCGTCGATGCCCACCCAACCAGCGGCGAACAGCCCGGGAGCGCGCGCAGGCTCGGCGAGTGGGAGCAGGGGGTGAAACGTGCCGCAGGGGAAGCCGCGCTCGCGCAGCACTCCCAGCATGGATGGCTCGGCACTTCCGCTGAGATGAAAAACTGCCGCGCCGCGACGCGGCCGCGCCTCGAGAACCTCGCGCAACGCCTGATCCAGCTGCGCATCGCGCACGGCGAGCATCACGCAATCGGCGCCGAGCAGCCCGGGCGGGAGGGAACCGGCCGTAACCGCTTCAGGCTGCTTCTCGGCCCGCCGGCCATGCAGGCCAGCAAGGAGTATCCCGGACGCACGAATGGCGCGGGCAAGCCCTCGTCCGGCTCGGCCCGCGCCCACCACGAACACGCCCTCGATCATGGAGCGTGCGCCAGCTCGTTCGCGTCGATGGTTCGCTGCTCCTCCGCCCGGCGGAAGAGCTCCCCCTGAGACCGCACGCCGCCCGACAAAGCGAGCGCTGCCGCGATCACACGGTCGTGCTCCACCTGTCGGCGGAACTCCGCCTCGGGGCCGAACGCGTAGCGCGCGATCTCATAGGTGAGATGTCGGGTGATCACCGCGTCCGCCGCATCGAAGGATTCACGATCGAGACCGACGCCGGCTGCCTGCAGCCGCCGCCAGAACGCCTCCTTCATTGCAGGCGTTACCTCGAAGCCCGGGGCGCGAACATGTCCCCGCGCCTCGGCGCTCACCGCGTAGTCCGTAAGTACATCGCGGAAACGCGGCAGATCACGGCCGAGCCCGCGCCACAGCGCCAGATCCTCGTCGCCGCCGCCGGCCGACACGATCACATCCGGCGTGATTCCGCCGCCACCGTACACGATCCGCCCGCCATCGGTGCGATACTGCTCGCGTTCGCGCAGCGGCCGCTCGACTATCGTGTCGATCACGATCTCGTCCAGCATCGCGAAGTCGTCGTCGAGCTCGCTCTCCGTCTTCTGAATGCTGCGCCCCACGGGCGTGAACCAGCGAGCCGTCGTCAACTTGAGCGCGCCACCACCAGGCAGCCCGAACACCGATTGCGCGCTCCCCTTCCCATATGTCGTGCCGCCCACGATCACCGCGCGATCGTGATCCTGAAGCGCTCCGGCGACGATCTCTGACGCGCTCGCGCTGGCGCCGTTCACCAGCACCACCATCGCCAGTTCGGGCCACCGTTGTGGCTCGCGTGCCACGAAGCCGCGCGATGTTCCGTAGGCACGTCCCCGCATCGTCACAATGTGCTGCCCCCGATCGAGGAAGAGATCGGCCACCTCGACGCCCTGCTCCAGGAGGCCTCCCGGGTTTCCTCGCATATCCAGCACGAGGAGCCGCATGCCCTCGTCACGCAACCGGTCGATAGCCTCACGCAGCTCCTGCGTGGTCGTCTCGCTGAACAGCTTGAGGTCCACGTAACCCACGCTGTCACGCAGCATGAGCGCGTGGCGCACGGCGGCATTGCGAATGTCCGCGCGCGTGAGCTCGAAGGTAAGCTGGTCGGCCAGTCCCGGTCGCTCGATCGTAAGCTGGACGCTGGAGCCCTTGCGGCCGCGCAGCAGCGTCAACGCCTCGTCCGCGGTGAGACCGGCAGCGGGCTGATCGTCAATGCCTACGATGCGGTCGCCGGCGCGCAGTCCCGCGCGCTCCGCGGGCGTGTTGGGCAGCGGCGAGATGATATTGATAAAGCCGGAACGAACGTCGATCTGGATGCCGAGTCCGCCGTACGTGCCGGTCGTGTTCTCACTCAGGCGGCGCAGCCGGTCTGGTGCGAGGTACACCGAGTGTGCATCCGCCAGCTCCTCCAGCATCCCCTCCATGGCGCGGCGATACAGCTCGGACTCGGGGATCGAATCCACGTACTCCGCCGCGACGGTCCGCAACACCTGATCGAATAGCCGCGCCCGGACGTGCACCGCATCGCCGCGCTCCAGACCGCGCTGGAGCAGCCAGCCTCCCGATACCAGTGAGGCTCCAAGGGCAAGCAGGACGATGAAGGCGCGAAGACGCATGCAAGGGACTCCGGGGAGAAGCGGACTTCGAGGCTAACTATATCAACCCGAAAGCAGTAGAGAAAGTTTCAGGCAAGCGTTTCGCCAGGGCTTTAAGGGTGCGCAAGAATACGTCCTCCTCGGAACCGGTCCCGTCCACGGCCAGTATCGGCCCGCATTCCGGATGCGCCTCCTGCCAGTCGGGGCGCAGAAACTCCGCGAAGGCTCGATCCACTCGGTCGTGGAACGCGTCTCCAGCCTCCTCCATTCGATCCGTGCTGCCGCGAACGCTGGTACGCTCGCTGCGAGCATCAGGGGCGACGGTCAGCAGAATGGTCAGATCCGGTACCAGGCCCCCTGTGGCCAGTGCGTTTGCGGCTCGGATGCGAGCTTCATCCAGCCCACGCCCGGCGATCTGGTAGGCATACGTGGAGAGAAAAAACCTGTCCACGATGACGGTCGTGCCAGCGTTCAGTGAGGGCCGCAGCACTCGCTCCATCAACTCGGCGCGGGAGGCCATGAACAGGAGCGCTTCGGCCGCCGGTGTCATCTCGCGGTTCCTCTCGAGCAACAGGGCACGAATCTCGTCGCCCAGCGGTGTGCCGCCAGGCTCCCGCAAGGTGACACACGGACGACCGGCGGCCACGAGATGCGCCGCGAGACGGCGTGCCTGAGTGGTTTTCCCCGCCCCTTCCGGGCCCTCGAGTACGATCAACCGTCCGGCCACTTCAATCAGCTCAGCGTGATGATGGGACTGGCAGCACCGCGGCGAATGCCGTCGAGCATCCACTCGTTTACACGCGTCATCACCTTGTCGAAGTTTTCCTGTGCCACAACCAGGTCCTGATACAGCTGGTTAGTCTGCACGCGTTCGAGGAGCGCGTCCAATTGCCGCTCCAGCTCCTCCGTTGGCTGCTGCCCCTGCTGCATCATTCGCTGCGCCTCGCCACGCAGTCGCTCCATCTCCTGAAGGAGTTTCACGGCGTCCTGATCGGCATTGAGCGCTTCTCCGGCGCGCCGTACGGCCTGATACTCCGTGCTCTGGCCGATCATCCGGCCGAGCTCCTTCGCCCTGTCTTCGATCGGGATCATGTCACGTCCTTGTTGCTAGGAGAATGCGCTCACGGCCGGCGAGATCCCGCCGAACGGCGACCTTCGAGTAGCGCGGATCGGCGGCGGCGATCTCGGCCGCGAGCGACGCGCGCCGGCTGTCGAGCTCGAGCGCAAGCAGGCCAGCCGGCTCGAGCAGTTCCGCCGCGCCCTCGATCAGCACCCGAGTGGCCGCCATCCCGCCATCAGCGCTGAACAGCGCCACCGGCGGCTCCCAGTCACGCACTGACGCCGGCAACTCCGGAGCCTCCGTGTATGCAATGTACGGAGGATTCGATACGATCACGCTGGCACGAAGCCCGGTGAGCGGCGCAAGGAGCGCGCCGTGCCGAAACTCCACCGGGCATCGCAGCCGGTCGCGAAGCGCCGCCCGGTTCGCTGACGCAACCGCGAGCGCGCCCCGCGACACGTCGGTGCCGATCACGAGATCGAAACGGCCCTCCGTCGCCAGCGACAGCGCGACGACGCCCGAACCCGTGCCGACATCTATCACGACGCCACCGGGCCGTGTAGCGACAGCGTCCAGCACCTCCTGCACGAGCTGCTCGGTCTCCTGCCGCGGAATGAGTACGCGTGGATCAACGGCCAGTGTAAGGTGACGGAAAGCGGTTCGTCCGACCGCGTAGGCAAACGGCATCCCCGAGGCGCGGCGGCGCGCGGCCTGCCGGAGACCATCGCATTCATCGCTGCCCAGCACGTCTCCAGGGTTGAGCACCGCCCAGAAGCGCGGACGGTCGAGCACCACCGCGATCAGATCGCGCGCCTCCGCCGCAGGTCTGGGGATACCCGCGGATTCAAGTACGCCAGCCAGCTCCAACAGAAGAGTGCGTACGGTGCACGCGCCCGTCACCAGCGGGAAGACAGCGTGGGGCGCGCGCGCGCTTGCCGCATCACTCACCGAGCCGCTCCTCCACATCGGCGACCGCAAGTGCCTCCAGCAGCTCGTCGAGTTCGCCCTCGAGCGTGCGATCGAGCGCATGCAAGGTAAGGCCGATGCGATGATCTGTGACACGGTTCTGCGGAAAGTTATATGTACGGATCT
>CAZWSO010000072.1:0-11882 GCA_964636485.1 uncultured Gemmatimonadaceae bacterium | reverse complement strand
GGCGTTCGGGCCGCGCCGACGATGACCGGCGAGCGAGCTCCGTCGTTCATGCGTTTCTTCCTCTTTGCACGTCAAATGCGCGAGCCAGGTGGTGCGCGCGTACGGCACGGTAAGTTACCCGGCGCCGGCACACCGTTCAACGGTGCCCTGACACACGAAGGGCCCCGACGTCGCGAGGCCCTCGGCGTGGTTCAAGGCGCCGCCGGATCCCCAAGCCCCAGGGCGTCCAGGAAAAATGCGTATCTGAAAGCCACTTCCCGCAGTGCGTCGTAGCGACCCGACGGCCCTCCGTGCCCGGCGCCGAGGTTGGTGTGCAGAAGCAGCGGATTGGAGTCCGTCTTCATGGCTCGCAGCCGAGCCACCCATTTGGCGGGCTCCCAGTAGGCCACGCGAGAATCGTTCAGCCCGGTCGTCACGAGCATGCGCGGGTAAGCCTTCCGTTCCACGTTGTCGTATGGCGAGTACTGCCGCATGTAGTCGAAGTGCTCGCGAACGGCGGGGTTCCCCCACTGCTCCCACTCGCCTGCGGTGAGGGGGATTGACGCATCGAGCATCGTGTTGATGACGTCCACGAAGGGCACGTCTGCAATGACGGCGCGGAAGAGCTCCGGCCGCATGTTGACGACGACGCCCATGAGCAGCCCGCCCGCGCTTCCGCCCTGGATCACCAGCCGCTCCTGCCGCGTATAGCGACTATCTATCAGATGCTCGGCTACGTCGATGAAATCGGTGAATGTATTCATCTTGTTGAGCATCTTGCCCTGATCATACCAGTGCCTTCCCATCTCCTGGCCACCACGAACGTGCGCTATGGCATAGATGAGCCCTCTGTCCAGCAGACTGAGGCGCGGCGAGGAGAAGGTCGGGTCGACACTCGACCCGTAAGAGCCATACGCATAGAGCAGCATCGGCCGTTCACCGTCCAGACGCAACGGCTTCCGATACACGAGCGAAACCGGGACCATCGTGCCATCGCGTGCACGGGCGAAGGTGCGCTCGCTGCCATACTGTGATGGATCATAACCGCCAAGCACCGGCGTCTGCTTCTTCAGCTCGCGCGTGCGACCGTTCATGTCGTAGTCGTATACGGAGCCTGGTGTGATCAGCGACTGGTAGTTGAAGCGAACGACACGTGTATCGAACTCCGGATTCCCCGTAGGTGAAAACGTGTACACGGGCTCGGGAAACGCCGTGTAGTGGTGCGCGCCCGAACGCAGGTCGTGGACGCGCATTCGGCGCAGCCCACCCTCCCGCTCGTAGACCACCAGATGACTCTTGAACGCCTGCACGAAATCCACCTTGACCGAATCGCGGTGCGGCAGGAACGTGCGCCAGTTTGCCCGGCCGGGCTGGTCGACCGGCGCTCGCATGACCTTGAAGTTGGTTGCTTCGTCATTGGTGACGATGTAGAACCAGTCTCCACTGTGGTCCAGCGAGTAAACCATGTCCGGCTGCCGCGGGTACACGGTGCGCGGCGCCATCCGGGGACGGTCGGCGGAAATCAGCCGCACCTCCGAAGAAGTGAAGCTCGACGATGTGATCACGATGTGGGCACCGCTCCGAGTCCGGCTCAGGCCGAGACGAAAGAGGACATCGGATTCCTCCACCACCAGCTCATCCGCGCTCACTGGCGTTCCGAGCACGTGCCGGTACAGCCGGTGCGCCCGCTTCGCCGAGTCCGGGGTCGTGTAGAAGAGCGTGCGGTTGTCGTTCGCCCACACCACCGAGTACAGCGGACCTAGCCGGACCGGCAGGAGCTCACCCGTGCGGAGGTTCTTCACGTACAGTATGAAGTCCTCGTAGCCGGTGGTATCCACCGAGTAGGCAAGCCACCGGTGATCCGGGCTCACCACCATCGTTCCGACGGAGAGGAAGGTTTTGCCCTCAGCCAGCTCGTTCTGGTCGAGCAGTACCTCCTCCGATGCATCGAGCGACTCCTTCCTGCGCGCGAAGATCGGGTACTGCCTTCCTTCCTCCACGCGCGTGTAGTAGTAGTAATCGCCACGCCGTTCCGGAACCGACAGATCCGTCTGCTGAATGCGACCGAGTATCTCCTGATAGAGCCGCTCCTGGAGAGGCTCCGTATGCCGCATCATGGTGGAGGTGTACTCGTTCTCCGCCCTCAGGTAGTCGATCACCGCCGGGTCGTTCCGGAAGCGCATCCAGTGATACAAGTCGACGCGCACCTCGCCGTGCAGCGTGTCGACCTTTGGGACCAGCCGGGCGACCGGCGGTGCGATTCCGCCGTTGCCATTCGTGGCCGGCGCCTGGGCGCCAAGGGGAGCGACCAGCATCATCGCCGTTCCCAGAATCATTACTTCACGCGCCTTCACCCGCTCCTCCAGTTATAAGTGTCAGGCCTTCGCACGCGTTCTGATCTCGTCCACAAGCCTTTCCACCAGCACGTCCACCGCCATGGTCTCCTGCCGCTTTTCGGCTCCCCGAAAGCGCAGCGTGACCGTTCCTGCCTCCGCTTCCCGTCTGCCGATGATGGCCATGTATGGTACCTTCATCCTCGAGGCGTCGCGGATGCGGATGCGGTAATCGGTGGTGTCCTCGGGGTCGAACGTGCAGCGGATCCCCGCCTCGCGCAGCTTTCCGGCAAGTGCCATGGCTGCCGGATGCATCTCAACGGCCAGCGGGATGATCACGATCTGCTCGGGCGCGAGCCAGAGCGGAAAGTTCCCCGCGTAATGCTCGATCAGCCCACCCACGAAGCGCTCCATGGAGCCGACCAGTACACGGTGCAGCATGACCGGACGGTGCGGACGGTTGTCGCTGCCTATGTATTCGAGCTGAAAGCGCTCTGGCAGGTTGAAGTCGAGCTGCACCGTGGGACCCTGCCACTTGCGGCCGATGGCGTCGATGAGCTTGAAGTCGAGCTTGGGCCCGTAGAACGCACCCCCACCCTCATCGATCTCGTAAGCCTGTCCGCGCCGGTCGAGACATTCGCCAAGTGTGCTGACGGCGCGATTCCACACGTCCTCGCTGCCGAGCGCGTTCTCCGGACGCGTCGCCAGCTCGACCGTGTACGGATAGCCGAACACCTCCAGCATCTCGTGCACCAGGTCGAGCAGCCGATCGACCTCCTCCGGCACCTGCTCCGGCGTGCAGAACACGTGGGCGTCGTCCTGGGTGAATCCCCTCACCCGCAGCATCCCCTGAAGCACGCCGCTGCGCTCGTATCGGTACACCGTGCCGAACTCCGCGTAGCGGATCGGGAGGTCGCGATAGGAACGAACATCCGTCTGGTAGATGCAGATGTGCCCTGGGCAGTTCATCGGCTTGGGGCGGTACGCCGCGCCCTCCACCTCCATGACCCCGAACATGTGCTCCTTGAAGTTGACGAGATGACCGGAAATCTCGAACAGCTTCTCGTTCATGATGTGGGGGGTGTACACCAGGTCGTAGCCGTGACGAAGAATCAGCTCACGCTCGAAGTTCTCGATCTCGTTGCGGATGATTCCGCCGCGCGGATGCCAGAGAATGAGCCCCGGGCCCACGCGCTGGTCGGTGGAGAACAGGTCCAGCTCCTGTCCAAGCCGGCGATGGTCGCGCTTCCTGGCTTCCTCAATGCGATGAAGGTACGCATCGAGATCTTCCTGCCGGAGCCACGCGGTGCCGTAGATGCGTTGCAGCATCTGACGCCGCTCATCACCTCGCCAGTAGGCGCCGGCGGTGTGCGTCAGCTTGAAGTGCTTGATGTAGGACGTGTCCGGAACGTGCGGACCGCGGCACAGATCGATGAACGGACCGTCGGTGTAAATCGAGATCACTTCATCGTCGCCCAGCTCGGCGAGTCGTTCCAGCTTGAGAGGATCGTCCGCAAAGCGTCGCTGGGCCTCCGTGCGTCCGACCTCCTCGCGCACGAACGGGTACTTCTCCGACACGACCTTGCGCATCTCCTCCTCGAAGCGCTCCACGTCCTCCGGAGTGAATGGCTGAGCCACCTCGAAGTCGTAGTAGAAGCCATCGTCGATGGAGGGACCGAAGCCGATCTTCGCATCGGGCCGAAGCCTTCGGACCGCCGTGGCAAGCACGTGCGCGGCGGAATGGCGCACCACGTCGTGTGCGCGTCGCCACGCGTCCAGCGCCCCGCGGTCACCCGGATCCCGGGGCGGCTGGCCGGTGATCACCCGGAACCTGCCGCCGGATCGCAGCGGCGTCATCAGATCCTGGACCTGCCCCTCCACTTCTACCGCGATCGCGGCGCGAAGAAGCCCCGGGCCGATGCCCGCGACGACGTCGCGCGGCAGCGTGCCTAAGGCGACATCGCGCTGCGAGCCGTCCGGGAGCGTAAGTGTGAGCGTGAGCTGGTCGGCTGCCTGCTGTTCGATCATCTGAGGATTGAGACGCGTCCGCGGACCGGGCAAAGCAACTATTCATGGCCACCGACTGGCCTTCTTCTTGCACCGACTTGCAGGCCGCCCGCCGAAGGTTATGCTAGCCCTCTTGGTAAGCTATCTCCCGGTAATCACCTCCGCTACAGGTGCATGTATGGCTCCCTTCCGTTATCGCGATGATGACACGTCGATCGGAGGCGTGCTCGCCGGATTCGCCGCTGGCGCGCTCGCCGGCCTCACCGTGGGCGTGGTGATGGCGCAGCGTGTCGGTGGTCTGTCGGGACTGGTGTCCCGTTTCCGGGACCGTCTGCAGGGCATTCAGGACGGTCTGCTTGATGATGGCTACGATGACGATGGATTCGAGGACTACGATCAATATGATGAGGAGGACGAGAGCGTGGATTCGGAGCTCGAGGAACGTGTGCTCGAGGCCTTTCAGAACGATCCCATTCTTGCCGAGCGACCCGTCGACATCGGCGCCATTGGTGAAGGGATCATTGAGCTGAGCGGCTGGGTCAACACGGATGACGAGTCGGAGCACGCGGTGACGATCGCGGCGGGAACGCCGGGCGTGGAAACCGTCGTCAATCGGCTCGAGATTGGAGAAGAGGAAGAGATGTACGAGGAGAACGCCGAACGCTACGAGAATGGCGATCCCGCGCTGCAGTCCAAGCGCTGGGAGGGCCAGCGAATGGGAACGGGTCCACGCCGCCAGGGCACCTCGGACGAGCCGGATCGCCACGCCGATCCAAAACCAAAGCTGGAAGACCGCTGGCTCGATGAGCAGCATGCGGTTCGCGACGCCGCCGACGACATGCCGGGCAGCGGCGGCCGCGCCGCCGATCAGCCGCCATCGGTGAAGGCCGATCGTACTGGCGGATCACCTGTTGCTCCGGGCGGCGTCCCCAAAGCAGACCATGTCAAGCCACCGGAACAGCAGGGGCCGGCCGGCTGAACTGCGCTGCTCTCTGAAGGTCGTACGATGTGAGCGGGGAGGGACCAGCGTCCCTCCCCGCTCTCTACGCGGGCGGTTACCTTTCCGTCGATGAGCACGAGCAGCGATGAGCTTCCCACGACATTCGATCCCTCAACAGTCGAGCGCGACATCTACCAGCGGTGGACGGCCGCCGGCATCTTCCGCGCCGATGCCGCCCGCTCCGTGCGCGTCGGCGGCGACCGCGAGCCGTTCACGATCGTAATTCCGCCGCCAAATGTGACCGCCGTGCTCCACATGGGACACGGGCTCGACAACGTGGCGCAGGATCTTTTCATCCGCTGGCGGCGCATGGCCGGCGACGAGGCACTTTGGGTGCCTGGCACCGATCACGCCGGAATCGCCACGCAGAACGTCGTCGAGCGGCTCCTCGCCCGCGAAGGGAAGACGCGCTTTGACGTGGGACGCGATGCCTTCCTCGAGCGCACCGAGGAGTTCGTGCGCGATACCGGCGGTACCATTCTCGACCAGCTCAAGGCAATCGGTTCGTCCTGCGACTGGTCGCGAACGGCGTACACGCTATCTCCCGAGTTGTCCGTTGCCGTTCGCGAGGCCTTCGTTCGGCTCTTCGAGCACGGACTCATCTATCGCGGCCACAGGGTTATCCACTGGTGCCCACGTTGTCTCACGTCGCTGAGCGACGAGGAGGCGGAGTTCGCGGACACCACGGGCGCGCTTTACCACATCGCCTATCCACTCGCGGATGACAGGACTCGCGCCATCGTGGTGGCCACGACACGCCCCGAGACGATGCTCGGCGATGTCGCCGTCGCGGTGCATCCGGATGACGACCGCTATCGCGATCTGATCGGGCGCCGCGTTCGTCTGCCAGTCGCCGAGGTGGATATCCCGATCATAGCCGACGCCTACACCGATCCGACGTTCGGCTCGGGAGCAGTGAAGATCACTCCAGCGCATGACCCCAATGACTTCGAGGTCGGGTCGCGCCACCTACTCCCGATGCCGGTGGTGATCGCACCGACGGGCGAGATGCGCGAAGTGGCGGATGCCGACGGACGAGTGCCGGAGTTCCTCCGGGGTCTCGACCGCTTTGCGGCGCGGGAGCGGATTGTCGAGATGCTGCGCGCGGACGGCAGACTCCGGACGGTGGAACGCCACGATCACGCCGTCCGCCACTGCTACCGTTGCGACACTGTGGTGGAGCCGCGCCTGTCGGATCAGTGGTTTGTGCGCATGGAACCCATGGCCGCTCCTGCCCTCGCCGCCGTTCGCAGCGGAGCGCTGCGCATCCTGCCCGAGCGCTGGGAGGGGGTGTACATACACTGGCTGGAGAACATTCGCGACTGGAACATCTCGCGGCAGCTCTGGTGGGGACACCGCATTCCGGTGTGGTACTGTGATGCCTGTGGAGGAGAGCCAGTCGCGAGCCGCGCCGACCTTACCACCTGCCCCAGGTGCGGCGGCACGGTGCGCCAGGACGAGGATGTCCTCGATACCTGGTTCTCCTCCTGGCTCTGGCCGCTCTCCACCCTCGGCTGGCCGAAGGAGGAAAGCCAGGACCTCCGCGCGTTCTACCCGACCGACCTGCTGGTCTCCGGCCCGGACATCCTGTTCTTCTGGATTTCGAGGATGATCATGGCGGGATACTTCTTCGTGGGGCGGACGCCCTTCCACACCGTGTACCTGCACGGCATCGTTCGCGATACGCAGCACCGGAAGATGTCCAAGTCGCTCGGTAACGGCATCGATCCACTCGATGTCGTCAGCGCGTTCGGCGCCGACGCACTGCGCTACACCGTCGTTGCCGGAATGGGCCTGGGTGTGGACCTCATCCTCGACCCGGACAACCTCGAAAAGTCGTTCGCCCCTGGCCGGAATTTCGCCACCAAGCTCTGGAACATCGGCCGCTTTCTCCTGCGCAACGTGGGGGAGGAAAAGGTTCACCCGCTCGCCGACGTGGACCCGACCGAGCTCACGCGCGCCGACCGCTGGATCCTCACACGCCTCGACACGGCGATTGCAGAGTGCGATGCGTCGCTCGGTCCTGCACGACCAGCACCCAGGGCGGAGTGGGGCGACGCGGATCGGCGCGCCGGACTCCGGCTGAGCGAGTACGCCGAATGCGCCCGCCGTTTCGTCTGGAACGAGCTTGCGGACTGGTACGTGGAGGCTGCGAAACCCAGTCTCACGGAGGGCGCAACCGGCCGCGATGCTGCGCGATCGGTGCTCGTGCACGTATTCGATCAGGCGCTGCGGTTGCTGCACCCAATCGTGCCGTTCATTACTGAGGCGCTCTGGCAGCGACTCCCGGGCCGGGAGGATGGAGAGTTGGTGGCGGTGGCACCATGGCCGCGCCCGCGCGACATCAGCGACGCTCGCGCGCTGGAGTTCGAGCTCGTGCGCGAGGCGGTAAGTGCCACCCGTCAGATTCGCTCCGAATACAACGTCGCGCCGGGATCCGTGATCGATGCCGTGCTCGCATCGGACGACCGCCGGGTGCGCGCGGTGTTCACCGAGGAGGACGCGCTCATCGGCTTTCTGGCCCGCGCCCGTGTCCAGGTGGCGGAGGAGCCTCCTCCAGGCGCGGCGGCGACGGTGGTATTGTCAGGCGGTGCGCAACTCGTGGTGCCACTCGCGGGTATCATCGATGTGGACAAGGAGTGCACCAGGCTGGGAACAGAGCTCTCCCAGCTCGACAAACAGCTCGCCGCACTCCGGGCGCGCCTCTCGAACGAGGGGTTCACCACGCGCGCACCAGCGCCCGTGGTCGAAGCGGAGCGCCACAAGGAGCGCGAGTGGTCCGTGCGGCGTGACCGGCTCGCACGCAAGGTAGAGACATTGTGCTCAAGCTGATTGCCGCCGCCGTGCTGCTCGCGGCGTGCGCATCGCCCGGTTTCCCCCCTGGGGGACCGGAGCTCACCACGCCTCCCGAACTCGTCGCCGTCACTCCGGACAGCGGGGCGCTTCGCGCCGCGCCGCGGGCCGTGGTGTTTCGCTTCGACCGCGTTCTCGCCGAGCAGGCGCGCGGAGTCACGGACCTGAGCGCGCTGGTGCTCATCTCGCCCTCGGATGGACTGCCACGCGTCTCCTGGCAGCGGCAGGCGATCTCCGTGCGGCCGCGCCGCGACTGGCGGCCGAATACCGTCTACACTGTTACCCTCTTGCCCGGCCTCGCGGATCTGCGCGGCAACATTGTTGCCGAACGGGTCACCACGGTGTTCGCGACCGGCGACGAGATTCCCGACACCCGGATCGACGGCATCGTCTTCGACTGGGTGGCGGGTACGCCTGCCCCCCGGTCCTCCGTGGAAGCACTGCGCCTGTCGGACAGTACCCTGTTCGTGGCACGAGCCGATTCCGCCGGACGCTTCGATATGCGGTACCTCACTCCCGGTGCCTACCGCGTGCGAGGTTACATCGACCTGAACAACAATCGCGCTCTCGACGAGCGGGAGCCCTGGGATACCAGCCTGGTCGTGCTTCACGACAGCGCCAGTGTCGAGTTGCTGACCTTCGTGCACGACACGATTCCTCCCGCAGTGCAGCAGATATCCGCCACCGACTCGGTCACAATTCAGGTGACCTTCTCCCTGCCGATCAACCCGCAGCAGCAGCTCTCGGCAGAGATGTTCGAGCTCATCGGCCCGGACTCGGTGCCGGTGCCCGTGGATTCCGTCGTGGGCCTGGCGGAATGGACGGCGGCCCGCCAAGCGGCAGGCGACACCGTGTCCGCGGCAGCTCCCACGACTCCCCAGCCGGCGCGGCCCGGTGCGATCCAGGTACCAGCACGTCGACCAGCAGCCGCGCCTTTAGCAGCTCCGCAGCAGCCCAGCCGTCCCCCGCCGGCCACGGCGCTGGTGCTGACACTGCGACGTTCACTCGAAGGTGGTACGACCTACCGGCTTCGCGCGACGGGAGTGGAAGGCATGCTCGGGGCCACAGCGCCGAGCGAGCGTTCCTTCACGCCACCGCGCGCACAGGAGACGCCGGCCACCCCGGCGGAGGAACCGCCCGAACCTCCGCCGCAGCCACCCCGATGAGCGATCCCCGTCGCTCGCTCCCGAGCGTCGGCGCGCTGCTGGACGGCGAGGAGGCGCGCAGCTTCCTGGAGGGCACGCCGAGATCGCTGGTCGCAGATGCGGTGCGCGACGCCATTGCTGCGGCGCGGCACGACCCGGCCTTGGCACCTCGAGACCCGGCAGCATGGCGCGCGGCAATCGGTGCGGCGCTCGCCGCTCGCGAGCGATGGTCCCTTCGGCCGTTACACAACGCCACCGGCGTGGTGCTGCACACAAACCTCGGCCGCGCACCGCTCGCGCCGGCGGCGCTCGACGCCATCAGACGCGCCGCGGAGGGGTATTCCAACGTCGAGTACGATATCGAGCGTGGCGTTCGCGGCAGCCGGTACGTGCACTGCGTTTCACTACTGCGCGAGCTCACCGGCGCCGAGGACGCGCTTGTGGTGAACAATGGCGCCGCGGCGCTCCTTCTCTCTCTGAACACCTTTGGCGCGGGCGGCGAGAGCATCATTTCGCGCGGTGAGCTCATCGAGATTGGTGGAAGCTTCCGCGTGCCGGAAATCATGGAACGGAGCGGAACGCGTCTCGTCGAGGTCGGCACCACCAACCGGACGCACGCGCGTGACTACATTAATGCGCTGTCACCGGACACCGCCGCACTGGTGAAGGTGCACCGGAGCAATTTCGCGCTCGCCGGCTTCGTGGCCGACGTGTCCGTTACGGACCTCGCCCACGTCGCCAATGTACACGGGGTGCCGAGTATCTTCGACCTTGGCAGTGGACTCCTGCTCTCGCTGGAGGCATTCGGCCTGCGCGGCGAGCCGCTCGCTGCCGAGGCGGTCGCGTCCGGCGCAACGCTGGTGACGATGAGCGGTGACAAGCTGCTGGGCGGGCCTCAGGCAGGGATCGTACTCGGTCGGATCGATGTGATCGCGCGAATGAAAGAAAACCCGATGACCAGGGCGCTGCGAGTCGACAAGCTTACCCTCGCCGCCCTCGAGGCAACGCTCGCTATCTACCGCGAGCCGGAACGCGCGCTCCGCGAGATTCCGGCGCTGAGCATGCTCACGGCTTCCGCGGAACGGCTGCACGATCGGGCCGGCAGCGTTGCGGCCGCACTGCGTGCAGCAGGGATCGAGTGTGATACGCGGCCGTCCGAGGCAACAGTGGGGGGAGGAGCCTTTCCGACCGCGGTACTTCCTTCCTTTGCCATCGCACTTCACGGCGATGCGGGAGCGCTCGAGCGGCTGCTGCGCCAGTCCGCCGATCCCGTGATCGGGCGTGTGGCCAACGAACGGCTTCTGCTCGATCTGCGCTCCATTCCCGATTCCGACGATGAGCGGCTTGTGGAAGCGCTCCGTGCCGCGCTGGCATGAGCGCACGGCCGGCCCTCTTCCTCGATCGCGATGGCACCATCATCCGCGACACGAACTACGTTGCTCGCCCGGATGAGGTGGAGCTTCTTCCCGGAGTCACCGATGCGATCCGCCGGCTGAACCAGGCAGACGTCCCGGTGATCGTAGTCACGAACCAGTCAGGAATAGGGCGCGGGCTGCTGACCGAGGAGGACTATCGCGCCGTGCACGCGCGGCTGGTGGAGCTGCTCAGGGAGGGCGGTGCCATACTGACGGGCGTGTACCATTGCCCGCACGCCCCTGGTACCGACGGCGAACCGACATGTGAGTGCCGGAAGCCCGGCACCCTGCTCTTCCGCCGCGCCGCGCATGAGCACCACCTGCAGCTCGAGCGTTCCGTCTTCGCCGGCGACAAGTGGCGTGACATCGCTCCCGCGCTCGTGCTGGGTGGCACCGGTGTCCTCGTACCAGGCGACCCGACCAGTGCCGGAGACCGAAATCGCGCCCAAGCCGAAGCGCAAGTGGTGGCCTCGCTCGGCGAGGTTGCCGATCTCATCCTCGACAAGCAGTGAGACCCATCGTTGCGCGCATGCATAGCGATATCGCTCTTACTGTGCGGCCTGTGAGACGGTAGACTCCCGCATCATGCCGACGAGGATAGCCGTGCTCGCGTCGGGGCGTGGGAGCAACGCGCGGGCGCTAATCGAACATCAGGAGTCTCTGGGAGCTCTGCGCGCCGGTGTCGTATCGCTCGTCCTCTCCGACCGCGCGGACGCTGCCGTACTCGAGCTTGCGCTGGAGGTGGGGATCCCCGCCTTCTACATGGCGCGTCCCGCTGCCGCCGAAGAGCTGCTCGCCATACTTGGCGAGCATGAGATCGAAATGATCGTTCTCGCCGGCTATCTGCGCCTCGTTCCGCTCGAGGTCGTGCGCGCCTTCGCCGGCGGCATCGTCAACGTACATCCCGCGCTACTTCCGGCCTTCGGCGGCAAGGGGATGTACGGCAGGCGTGTCCACGAAGCCGTGCTTGCCGCGGGGGTGCGCGTGACCGGGGCGACGGTGCATTTCGTTGACGAGGAGTACGACCGCGGCGCGATTATCGCCCAGTGGCCCGTCCCGGTGCGTCCCGACGATACGCCGGATTCGCTCGCCGCCCGCGTTCTCTCGGTCGAGCATCTCCTGCTGTCGCGCGCCGTCGAGGCCGTCGCCG
>CAZWSO010000071.1:0-11957 GCA_964636485.1 uncultured Gemmatimonadaceae bacterium | reverse complement strand
CTCGGCCTGCTGCTGCTGATCCCGCCTGTGCTGTTCGGGTGGGGGCCGCATTAGCAATCAAGGGGATCAAGGGGACGGGCTCCTTGAAAAACAACCTTCAAGGAGCCCGTCCCCTTGATCGGCGCCGGCCGCGATCACACCAGGCCGCGATCCATCAGTGAACGTGCGAGTGTGTCGCGCTCGCCAGAAACGTCGAGGTCAGGCGGCACGGGTTGGTCGAGTTCGAGTCGCGCGACGCGGGCGGGGTCGGCGTCTATGAGGACGCGCGCTCCGGCGTGGCCGGTGAGCTCGCGCAGGTCGGGGAAGAGAGAACGGTGGAACACCACAGGGTGCCGGCGCGCGCCGCGGAACACCGGGGCCGCGATTGCGAGCGCACTCGTTCGCTGGAACTCGAGCAGGGCGTCGATCAGTTCTGGTTCCACTGGCTGATCGCCCAGCACGATCACCGCCGCCTCGCAGTCCGCCTCCAGCATGGCGGCACCGACGGCGACCGACCCACCCATCCCGTTGGCGAAGCGAGAATTGTGCGCAAAGCGCACTGGCAGAGAAGCGATCGCGTCGCGTACGCGGTCTGACTCGAAGCCGGTCACTACTATCACGTCGCTCACTGCGGAACGGCGTACCAGCTCGACCGTGATCCGGATGAGCGGAAAGCCGTGAATGTCGGCGAGCAGCTTGTTGGCGCCATAGCGGCGCGCGGCACCGGCCGCGAGCACCACTGCCGACACTCTTGCCATCAGCGGGCCGGATGACGCTCGATGATCCCACCCGCGACCAGTGTGGACAGCGCCATGATGGTTGCCTGGGGATTGACGCCCGGCGCGGTGGGCATGAGCGATCCATCAGCCACGTACACCGCCGCGGCACCGTGTACCTCGCCGGTTGCACCGCACCCGCTCGTGGAGGGGTGCGTGCCTACGCGGCAGCTTCCCATTACGTGCGCGCTGAACACCGCCAACTGGTGTGGGGCGCTCGGCAGCTCGGGGATGCGTGCCACGTCGGTGCGGTCGCGTACGACGTTCCGGGGCGTGTGCAGCGTGTATGCCTCACGTGCGCCCGCGGCAAGCACGATGCGCGCGGCCGCGGCCAGACCGTCCACCAGGTGCCGCCGGTCGGGTACGCTAAGCTCGTAGCTGATGCGCGGCGTCCCGTCGGCGCGGACGCGCACGCGGCCGCCGGGCGTACCCGCGGCGCCGTCGCGCACCAGCACGATGGTGCCGCTGAGGCGCGAGAATCCGGACAGGAGCTCCGCGTGCGATGCGCCGTAGCCGGGCACGCAGACCGCTGCCAGCGCCGGAGAAAGGGGTGGCGCCTCGATCCAGAAACCATGGCCGTGCGGGTCGCGCCTCACGAACTCATCGCACACCACCGACAGCGGAATTCCGGAGCCGCCATAGATGGCATGATCGAACATCCCCAAGACAGCGCTCGTCGGGTGAAGACGCAGCCAGCGCCCCACACCCGGGCCGCCAATACCGGACCGCAGGAGCAGCGCCGGCGTGCCGATGCCGCCGGCGGCAAGCACCACCACCGGCGCCTCGACCAGCACACGCGCGCGCGGCATGCCGGTGCGCGGATCGAGGGCCGTACAGTGCACCCGCTTGCGTGGCGCGCGCGTGCCGCGTTCGGCGATCTCGATGCGATCGGCGCGCAGATCGCAGGCTACACGCGCACCGGCCGACAGAGCTCGCGGCAGATACACGCCCAGCGCGCCCTGCTTTGCTCCCCACCGGCATCCGAAGCCGCACGACCCCGCGCGTATACATCCCTGCGCGTTGATGCGCGCGGGCTGAGCGCTCCAGCCAAGCGCGCGGGCCCCCTCGAGGATTACACGGTTGTTGGGTGAATGCGCGTCGGCCGGAACGGTGCACGTATGCGTTTCCCGCTCGACCTGCTCGTACGCCTTGGCCATGGCACCAGCGCCGAACAGTTCCGCGCCGTGCCGTGTTCGCCACTCCTCCAGCACCGACTCCGTCGCGCGCAGCATCACCAGCCAGTTCACCGTGCTGCTGCCGCCGGCACAGCGCCCCTGGAGAATCGAGATGGACAGATCGTCGGTTGCCCGCGCGCCGGCGTCGGCGTACAACCGCTCCACCATATCCGACTCCACCTCGGTGAAGTCCTCCCCCTGCCACCAGCCGCCTTCCTCGAGCACGAGCACGTCCAGACCGGCTTCGGCGAAGCGCGCCGCCGCAATGGCGCCACCGGCACCTGAGCCGATCACGCAGACGTCGGCTCGAAGACGCGCACCATCGGCGAACCCGTCGCCGCGCATGACGCCGTCGTGGAGGCGCACACCTGGGAGCGGCATCGGCGAGGGCAGCGGTGCGGCGCGATCGCCGCGCGCCACGGGCTCGTCCTCGCGCGCCGCCCCGGGCACGACGCCCTCCCAACGGAAACGCGTGCCACGCTGATGCAGCGGGCCAGGCCAGCCAATAGCGTGAAGCACCTCCGGCTGCGCGTAATGCGATGCCAGTACGAGCCGGCGCAAACCGTGGAACAGCGACCGCCGCAAGGCCACGCGGCTGCGCTCCCACGAAACGAGCACGCGTTCCTGATCGGCGCCGGAGAGTGCGGAGAAACGCAGAGGCTTCCCGGTGCACGCGGCCACCGTCAGCCGGCTGTCGAGAAGGCGGAGCGCCGCCGCGAACCGCCTGCGGGTGGCCGCGTCCATCCTGGCTACGCGCCCCTGCACGTGAGTGCACAGCGCCGCAGCACGCGGGTCGTCGTCGGGAAACGGCACCAGACGCCGACAGAGGGCCTCGAGCGCGGCACTGAGCCGCCGGTCCAGCGCGAATGTCGCGCCCGTGCTCACCAGGCCGAGCTCTCGTCCCGGGCTACTCGATCTCTGCCGGATCGACACCCCGCGTCGCGAAGATGCGCGCCACGGTTTCGCCGATCTTGTTGTTCGGGGTACTGGCGCCGGCTGTTACGCCGATTCGCAGCGGGCGGTCGGGCGGAAGCCAGCGTTCCGTGCGCAACTCCCCGCCTCCCCCGATCCGCAGATGGCGCACGGCACCGCCATCCTCCTCTACCTCGATGCAATGAGCATCCTCCACGTGGTATGTGGGGACCCGCTCCGAGCAGATGGACGCGAGCGACATCGTGTTCGACGAGTTGTAGCCGCCGATCACCACCATGAGATCGAGCGGCTCGCGCAACAATGCGAGCACCGCGTCCTGCCGGTCCTGCGTGGCCGAGCAGATCGTGTCGAACGAACGGAAGTGACTCTCCCGGTACTCGGCGCCGTGGGCCCGCTCCATTGCGTTCCCCACCTCGGCGGCGATCGCCAGCGACTCACTCGCCAGCATCGTGGTCTGATTTGCCACGCCGATCCGCCGAAGATCGCGATCCGGGTCGAAGTCCGGCGACACCGCATGCGAGAAGCGTTCGCACAGCGACTGGGCGTCAGTGCGCCCCTCGATGAAGTCGCAAACGAGGCGCGCCTCCTCCATGTTGCGTACTACCAGATAGTGTCCCCCACCCTGCTTCCACACCTGCGACGCGGTGGCCCTCGTCTCCTCGTGGTAGTGTTTCCCGTGGATCAGCGCCGTGAACCCGTCGCGGGCGTAGCTCTCGACGCGCTTCCACACGTTGAGCACGGACCCACACGTGGTGTCCACCAGCACGCAGCCAAGGGCGCGCAGCTTCTCGAAATCGTGGAAGGTGACGCCAAACGCGGGAATGATCACCACGTCCTCGGCACGAACCCCGGAGTAGTCGAATCCCCCCTCGCCTGGCTCGAGAAATTCGATCCCCATCGAACGCATCTTGGCGTTCACGTGTGGATTGTGAATGATCTCACCCACCAGCACGATGCGCCGGTCCGGAAACTTCTCCCGAGCCTGATAGGCATACTCCACGGCCCGTTCCACGCCGTAGCAGAACCCGAACTCCCCGGCCAGCCGGATGGTCGTGTCGCCGGCGCTGAGCTCGTATGAACGCTCCCGAAGCAGATCGACCAGCCGGCCGGTGTAGTCGGCGTCGAGCGTCCCCTTTACTGCGGCGCGCAGGCCGAAGCCCTTTCGGAAGTAGGTGGTATCCACGTCACGTTCACTCATCTCTGAAAGTTACTCGTCACCAGCCGATTGTGAAACGGCCTGTGAGAGATGCTGTACTGGCCACGCCCGCACCGTGCCCTTAGGATAGATGAATGCCGGCCCAGCAAACCGACCGCGACTTCATTGCCCTCCAGGAGGCGCTGGCGGGCCAGTACTCTCTGGAGCGGGAGCTCGGCCGCGGCGGGATGGGGATCGTCTATCTGGCGCGTGAGGTTCAGCTCGAGCGCCTCGTCGCCATCAAGGTGCTGCCACCACAGCTGGCCTCGCGTCCCGATCTGCGCGCCCGATTCATGCGCGAAGCGCGTACCGCGGCGCGGCTCTCGCATCCGAATATCGTCCCAATCTACCGCGTGGATGAGTCCGGCGGGTTCGTCTTTTTCGTGATGTCGTACGTGGATGGGGAAACGCTGGCGGCCCGCGTGCGCGATCGGGGACCGCTGGCCGCTCACGTCTCCTCAAAGATGATACAGGAGATCGCCTGGGCGCTTGCCTACGCCCACGCGCGGGGAGTGATCCACCGCGACATCAAACCGGACAACATTCTTCTCGAGCGCGAGACTGGGCGTGCGCTGGTAACCGACTTCGGGATCGCTCAGGTGACGGAGGCGCATGCGCTCACCGAAGCCGGCCAGGTGATGGGTACGGCGCACTTCATGAGCCCCGAGCAGGCGTCGGGAGAACCCCTCGACGGACGCAGCGACATCTACTCGCTTGGCGTGGTCGCGCACTTCGCGCTCACGGGCAAGCTTCCGTTCGATGCCGCCACCGTTCAGGCCATTCTGGCCAAGCACCTCACACAGCAACCACCGCCGTTGGCCGCGCTTGCACCGGCAGCGCCGCGTGCGCTCACCCAGGCCATCGATCGCTGTCTCGCCAAGCGCCCGGACGACCGGCACACCAGCGGTGAGGCGCTGGCCGAAGCGATCGCCGAATCATCGGCGAACCGCGGTGAGCTCCCAGTGCCGTTGCGCGTCTGGCTGTCGAGAGCGGATCCGGTGAAGCCGCTGTACGTGGCGTGGTCGGGCTTCTTCCTCTTTCTGGCCACGATGTCGCTGATCGCAAGCATCATGGGCCAAGCGGCTTCGCCGGCTGCAGTCACGCTGTTTGGATTCGCGGCGGCGCCGCTGATTCCACTCGGCGTCTATCGCCTCTTCCAGACGCGGCGAGTGCTCGCCGCCGGCTATGGCGTACATGATATGCGTCGGGCGCTGGAGCAGCATGTCGCGGCGCTTCGCGAGGAAGTTGCGTTCGACGACCATGCGCCTTCGTTGGGCGGACGGATCCTGCGGGTCATCAGCTACGCGGCCCTCGGAGTGACCGGCGCAGTTACCGGCACTTTGCTGCTGCCGACGCCTCCCGTCTCCGCCGGATTCGCGCTGACCACCATTGGATTCTCGTCGGCGCTTGCCGCGGTTACCTCGATACTGGGACTCACCTATCCGGGGCGGCGGGTACGCCGTCGTGTGCCGGGCGAATGGCGCCAGCGGCTATGGAGCTCCCGCGCCGGCGAATGGATCGTGCGCCTGGCCGGTGTTCGCCTGCGGCGTGCGGCTACTGCGCCCAACCTTCAGCGCCCCACTGAAGTAGCGATCGGAATGGCGGCCGCCGATCTCTACGCCGCGCTCCCCAAGCAGCTCCAGAAACAGCTCGCCGACCTGCCGGAAACCGTTCACGTACTCGAGGTCGAAGCGCAGCGGATGCGCCGCCGGGTGGACGAGATCTCATCGCGGCTCGCCGACTTCGAGGCAGAGCAGCGCTCGGGGAGCTCAACGCTCGGACGGTTCGGTGATGGCAGCGATGGCGTAGCCAGCAGGCGGCAGTCGGTTGTCGAGGAGCTCGGCGCGGCGCGTGACACCGCGGGCAGGCGGCTCTCCATGGTGGTGGCGGCACTCGAGAACATCCGTCTAGATCTGCTGCGGCTCCAGGCCGGTGCCGGAAGCACCGGCTCGCTCACCGCGCTGATCGAGTCCGCACGACGGATCGGCGGGGACGTAGACGAGGCGGTACGTGGACGCGACGTGGTGGAAGCTGTGCTGGACGCGGATCGATAAAGCGTGCCTCAGCCGGCGCGGCGAGCCTGCTCCACGGTCATGACCCAGGGCTGAAGGGCGCGGCGCAGCGGCTCCGGCAGCTCGCGCTTGGCAAAGTCGGATCGTCCCACGCACACCAGCACCTGGTGACCCGTGACGTGCAGCGTGCGGCGATCCTCAGACCAGATGTCGTAGTTGACGGTGACCGACGAGCGCCCGATCGCCGACAGATACACCTCGATGCGCAACCGGTCGTCGAGCCGCGCCGGTGCCACGTACTCCGCGTGCGCGATCTTCCGCGGCAGCCAGATGTCCTGGTAAAGCTGTGTAAGGGGAAAGCCGGCGGCGCGGAAGAGCTCGGCTTCACCGATCTCGAAGTAGCGACTGTAGGCGTCCCAGCGAACGATGCCCGCCAGGTCCACATCTCCCCACCGCGAGTGTTCGTGTACGACGAAGGGCGCGTCGCTCACCCGGTAACGCGAAAGTCGAGTGTCCCCTGCGTGCGCTCCCACATCATGATGATGCGACCCTGCTGCGCGCCCTCGGCGGTGACACGCACCGTGAACTGCTCCACCGGACGATCGAGTCGCGTCACGCGCATCGGGATGCGCGCCAGATCCTGGCTCTGATCGTACTCCGTTCCCCACTGACCGGTTTGCCGATTGATGATCAGCAGCCATTCCCCTGCCTGGCCACCACTTCCTTCGCGCAACAGCGAGTAGAGCGTGTAGTCTCCGGCAGGGACGCGCACCCCATTGACCTCTAGATCGCTGGTGGCTCGAAACGCGGTCGCCTCGTTCGCGCCCGTACGCCAGACCTGATCGTAGGGTACGAGCCCGCCGAAGATCGTACGCCCGCGCATGAATGGGCGGCCGTAGTTCACCGACACGTTGGCGCCGGCAACGGTCGCCTGCACCGAATCCCGAGGACTCGCAATAGCCTGAGACGCCCCCTCCGCGGGGGGCGTCTCGGTCGTGTCAGCCGCCGGAGCAGGCGGTGGGGAGTTGTTCCGGTCGACCGCGCGTGGCGAGCTGGCGCACGCGCCCGCCGCGAACACAATCGCGGCTATTAGTCCTGCCAGTTTCATGGTTCCTCCTGCATCGATTCGAAGAAGCTACCTGCCATAGAGGTGGCTGTCACGGGTCGTACACCGTGGACGTGGCGGGGTTCGGGTACGCAGGGCCAGGGCCAGCGCATGGCGTGGGTGACCGATTTCACCCATTGTGAGCCATTACCGCGACGCCGGCCCCGGCACCCGTCCACCCTTCTTGCCACATGCGATTTCTCGCCGTACATCTCCCTTCCCTTCATCGGTCCCGCGCCCATGTCTCACCGCAGCAATGGCGGGCAATCCGAGTTCACATTCCTGGCGGAGCGGCTCTGGCTCGACTTCGTCAACACCGATGACGCTCGCCGTGGTGAGCGCCTGGATCTGCTGCGCGACTTCGGCGCACTGGTGGAGTGGCTGGAAGCAGCGCGCGTCCTCGATGCCGAGCGCGCGGCCGGCGTCAGGCGGCGTGCCGTCCAGCAGCCGGCGGGAGCGAGCGCCGCCCTTGCCGACGCGAGGCGCGTTCGCGCTTCGCTGCGTGCGCTGGCCGAGGGTGGCTCCCGATCGTCGGATTCGCTAGAGGAGGCTGTGGTGGAGATCAATCGCGTGCTTGGCCGCAGCGCCGGCACGCGCCGAATCGAGATCCACGCCGACGGAAGTTGCGCGCGCGCATTCGTGCCGGTGGGCGACGCGTTCGCCGCGCTCGTTATTCCGGTGGTGGAGTCGGCCGTGGAGACGCTCGTCCATGGCGAGCTGACCCGCGTTCGCCGGTGCGGCGACCCTCGCTGCCCGCGCGTCTTCTTCGACACCACCCGCAACGGCAAGCGCCGCTGGTGCGACATGGCTACATGCGGCAACAGGGCGAAAGCGGCGAGGCATCGCAGGCGTCTGGGCGCGCTGGAGGCGAAGTAGCGTTCTGACGCGGGTAGCAGACTTCAGGTGCGGGTAGCAGACTTCAGGTGCGGGTAGCAGCCTTCAGGTGCGGGTAGTGGCCTTCGGGCGCGGGTAGTGGCCTTCAGGTGCGGGTAGATGTGCGTGACGTCCGTCAGGCGGTGGTCCTCATTCCGTGCATGGGACCAAGTCACCGCCCCCGGCGCCGACCCCCTCCACGACCATCGCGGCCGGACCTCGGGCCCGACTTCTGGCCGGACCTCGCACGGGACCTCGGGCCCGACCGGCCGCGCGCCGTACCTCGCACGCGATCCTGCCGTGACCGCTCCCTTCCCTCCTCCTCGGGAAACCACGGCAGGTCGAGCATCTCCTGGAGCTCGTCCAGCGTCGCCGCCCTTACGGCGCCGCGCGGTCCGCGCATTACCACAAAGCGGAGCGGACGATCGAGTTGCGGCAGCTCCGACTCCACCACCGTGCGCGCCAGCTTCTCCGGGATGCGCAGCCGCGCCACACCGCCCACTCCTTCCTCCACATCGTAGGCGATCTCCACGTCGCGGTCGCGCACACTCACACTCGACGGCAGCGCCATGTGGCGGGCGCGCACCTCCGGCGGCACGATGGCATCGGGATAGATGGTGAGATCGGCCGCGCGGAACTCCTCCACAGACTGGCCTCCCGCTTCGGCAAGCCGCTGCTCGTAGAGCGCGGTCAGCTCGGCGAGACCGAGGCGCGGCGTCGCACCGCCCGAGCGGCGGTACACCTCGCGCAGCTCCTCCACCACCGCGCGGTTGCGCTGAGCCTGGTGGTGACGTGCCTCGCCACGAGCCATCGCCTCGGCGAATGCGCGCTGTGCCGCCGGCAACAGCTCCGGTGGTATCTCGTGAAGCGGCTCAACGTGCCGCTGGAGCTCGAAGCCGAAGTACTCCACGCGACGCACGACCACCAGCGGGTCGCGCTTGCGCCGCGCATCGTACACAACCTCCGGCGCGCCATGCGTGGCGTATTTCCTGATGAGATCGAGTGCGACCTGCGTGCCTTCGATAGCCGCGCGAGGCGTTCCGAATCGGTCGGCAAAGTAGCGTAGCTGACCGGCGATCGCACCCCAGCTCCCGCACACACTCCCCTTCGAGATGCGCGCCTCCTCGCCATCGGCGGTTCGTTCGTCAATGACGAGGTCGAACGGCATGATGCGGGCAAGCAGGTGGGTGAAAAGCTCGAACACATGATCGCGGGCAAGCGGCAGTTGGTGCGGCAGGGGCAGCTCGAGCGTGCGGTACACGCTCGCCATCCCCAGCGCCGCATCCTCTATCGCCTTCACCAGCGCGCCGCGTCCTTCAGCCCAGTCGTGAACGCGCTCGTCGAAGAGATGGCGTGGCAGACCATACACCTCACCCATGTAGCCGCACCGCTTCCACGCTTCCGCATACAGGTTGTAAGACGTGAGATGATCGCTGCCCGGTACGATGAGCCCGCGCAGATCCCGCTCGTCGCGCGTCATCCGGTGCAGCGACTCGATGGACGACATGATCGACACGTACGGCACGAGCTCCTCGTCGGCGTGCACGAGCAGCTCCGCCCACTCACGATCCACGGGCATCGCTTCCACCTGGCGCCCGTATGTGCTGAGACGCCCGTGCTCGATGATCCCGCGCCCCTCCAGGAAGGCGAGCGCGTCACGATACGCCACGCGGTCGAGCGGCACCGGCAGATCCAGCTCGTCGGCGCGGACGCCGAGTCCGGCGCAGGTGATCGCCACACGCTCCGAGTCGCCGGCGAGCTGGAATTCCGGTTCCGTCGGCTTGAGCCGCGAGAACTCGATGTCGCGGTCGGAAAGAATGAACACGCGCCCATTCTCCACCCGTCCATGCACCCGGCCCGCCATCTGGAGGATCTCGTTGGCGCCCAGGTGCTGGCGCGTCAGCACGTTCTTCCCACCCTCGATGACGTTGCTGAAGCGTGTGTCATCGATGACCACCGTATCGAGCCCCTGCACGTTCAGCGCGCTCTGCCCTGCCGCCGTCATGGCGAGCAGATAGGGCTTGCGCACCTCGCCCTCGAGAAAGGGACGGATGACACGGATCGGTTCGCCGCCGTGGTAGTGCGCGGTGGTGATCCGGTCGAAGCGCGCGCTCACGTCGCTCGCCACCTGCTCCACGCCGGCCCGCGTCGGCAGAAACACGCCGACTCCACGCTTCTCCTTGCGCACCCGCTGAAGGAAGCGGTCGTCGAGGAAATCGAGCGGCTGCTTCGTCACCACTCGCACGTCGGCGCGCTTGTCCGGATCGAATGCGTACGTCTCGAGCACTGCCGCCGAGCTCAGGTAGCGTGAATAGAAGGAAGGATCCACCGTCGCCGAGAGCCAGATGAACCGGCAGCCGACGCGTTTTCCGAGCGCCAGGCAGAGCTCCAGCTCGGCGGAGGTCTGATGGATCTCGTCCACCACCAGCGTGTCCCGTTCAAGGATGATCTCATCCTGGAACCAGCGGCGGGCGATCCCTGTCGTCACGATCACGACGTTCCAGCTCGGCGTGTCGGGAGTCGCCTCGCGCTCCCGGTTCACAACGCCCACGCGCAAATCAGTGGTGCGCAGGATCTGCTCGGCGATCGTTCGGATGGACAGCGTCTTCCCGGTTCCCGTGCCGGCCACGATGCCGAAGCCTTTCCCCTCTGCTGCCAGCGCGCGGATCTCGTCGCCATGCTCGCGCTCGAGCAGCGTCACGAGGTGAAGCCCCATCGCCAGCTCGATTGTCTCGCACGCCGCGCGAGTGGGTGCGATCACGATCACGCGGCCGGTTGGAGGCTCGGCGGCTATGAACGCGTCAGGGTCGGGCGGGAGATAGTGGTCGCGTACCGGTCGCATCAGGGAGGGAGCGTGCAAGTCCGAAGCCCGCCATGTCCGCAAAGCTAGCGAGCGCGACCGGATCTACCAGTCGCGCCCGACAGCTGCTTTCATCTCACCTGCCCGTGCGTGGCCCGCGCGCATCCCTCGCGTGCCCGTACGCGCATCATGGCGCATGCGCGGCCGGCGATGCGCTACGGTGTACGTCGGCGAATCCGCTGAGTGGAGGCGGTATCCGTGCGCTGCGCAGGCGGGCGCACCTGTGGCGCGTCGCGGCGCTGCTCGCGCCGCGGCTCGACAGGCTGCCTCTGCTCGGGTTCCGGTCTCCTCTGCTCGGTGAGCGGCCTGGGGGCAGGGCGCTGCACCTGACGGTCGCCAAATATGACGCGCGCGTTCGGCGGCTTGCGACGAATGGCCGTCGCGCAGTCCGTGGGAGCTGGCTGACGCCCCGGCGGAACGCCGTCGATCCAGATGCGACACATGCCCGGCGGCGGCGCGTAACCGCGGGGCACCGGGTCTCCACGCTGAGCCTCCAGCGGGCTATAACTGATGACGCCGGCAAGGAGCGCCAGCGGAATGATCCAACGATTCATCTATCCTCCAGGCGGCCGCAGGACCTGGCCGCACCCCTCTTCAACGCACGGCCGGTGCCACCAGCCGAGCTCCTGAACCACCTTGTAACTTATTGCATTATAACGAGTTGTTAACACCATGGCATGCCCGCCCCGCTGGCACTGTCCCAACCTGGAGACAGCTCGATCCCCAGCGCGAGAATTGTGTGGCGAGAGCGCGGAGCACCTCGCGCACGAGAAGCTCGCGTTTCTGCCTCGCGCCCGGCCGTGCTCAATGTTACTCGTCCGGTGGGTTCGGGCCAGAGCCGGCCCGTTGCCTACCCCACTCCGGGGCACCCTGTTCTCCAGGCGCCGTTGCCCCGGGCGGCCGGCGGAGCAGACGCCGCGGGAGCCCGACAGACACGAGATGACAGACGCTGAACGACCAGCCGGCGCGGCCCCTCCCATCTCCATCATCATCGCGAGATGACAGACGCTGAACAACCAGCCGGCGCCGCCCCTCCTGTCTCCATCATC
>CAZWSO010000070.1:0-12168 GCA_964636485.1 uncultured Gemmatimonadaceae bacterium | reverse complement strand
ATCGCGAGGAGGATGTTGAAGGCGATGCCGCCGGCCAGAAAAGCGATGTTGTCCTCACCGGCGTTGTCCCACACCCGACGCGCGTAGTCCCGCAGGGTCCATAAGACGCGGAGAGGAAGGGGCCGCATCGCCATCAGGCGTGCGCGGCCCCGGCGTGAAGATCAGACGTTACGACGCCGTCGTGTGGGGCGTTCATCCGCCACCTCCTCGACCACCTCGCCAGCATCCGTTGGGGCTTCCGCCGCAGCATCGAAGGCTGCCTTGCTCTGCGCGATCCGGCGCTCCAGATCCTGTCGTGCATGTTGCGCTGCCTCCTTGCCCGCACGCAGCGCTTCGGAGGCCTGATTCTTCTTGATCTCCAGGGTTCGCCGCGCCGAATCGATTCGCTCCTCCACGGACTGGCGGGCGTACTCGTAGCGGTCGACCACCTTGTCGGTGAGCTCCTCCGCCGTTTCCTGCGCAGCTTCGCGCGCGCGTTTCGCGCTCCGCGCAAGCCGGCGGCGTGTCTCCTCGCCACTCGAGGGCGCCATCAGAAGCGCCACGCCAGCGCCGATGAGAAGCCCCCACATAAAGGAGCTGGCGCTCCCCGTTCGCTGCTCGATCACGACAACGGGCTCGTCCCCATCCTCCTCGAAATCCCACATCGACTCCTCCTCGTGGTTCACGTCTCAACGCCTCTTCTTCGTGCTTTTCGGCTTGGCCGGCCCCTTGGCCGGCTCCTTGGCCGCCGGCCGTGCGTTCCGCGCCGGCTGCAGCCGCGTCCGCTCCTGTGCCGGCGCACTCGACTCCGCTTCACCGCGCGCCTGCTGGCCGCTGCCGTTCCGGTCGAGCATGGAAGACAGTTCGCGACGAACCTCCTCCTGAGAGATGCCCAGCATCTTCGCCGTCCGCTCCTGGTCGCCGCCGGTCGAGGCGAACGTACCGAGCATCAGGTGACGCCGGGCATCATCCAGGGATGACCCCACCGGAATCGTGACGCTGTTCGACAGTTCAGCGCCCGATCGCAGATGCCGCGGAACGATGTCCTCTCCGCTGATCACCTCGCTCCGCGTCATAATCACGGCCCGCTCCACTGCGTTCTTGAGCTCGCGGACGTTGCCCGGCCAATGATACGAAAGAATCCACTCCATCGCACTATCGTCAAAGCTCCGGACATCCTTGGCGTTCTGCTTGCTGAAGCGGGCGAGAAACTCCGTCGCCAGCAGCTTCACATCACCCAGGCGCTCGCGCAATGGGGGGAGGAACACCTCCACGACCGCCAGGCGGTAGTAGAGGTCCTCACGCAGCGAATTGTCGCTCAGCGCCTTCTGGAGCTCCTTGTTCGTCGCGGCAACGACGCGAATGTCGACGCCTATCTCCTTCTTCCCTCCCAGCCGGCGCACGACGCGTGACTCCAGCGCGCGCAGCAGCTTGACCTGGATCTCGGGCGGCATCTCTGCGACCTCGTCCAGGAACAGCGTCCCGCCATGCGCCATCTCGAAGGCGCCCGGCTTCTCATTGATCGAGCCTGTGAAGGCACCCTTCTCATGGCCGAAGAGCTCGTTCTCGAGAATGTCCTTGGGCAGCGCGGCGCAGTTGAGGGCGAAGAAGGGCCCCTTGGCGCGATCGCTCTTGGCGTGCAGGGCGCGGGCGACGAGCTCCTTGCCGGTGCCCGACTCGCCCAGGATCAGGACGCTGGCCGTCGAGGGCGCCACGGCATCCATGATCTTGTATACCTGCTGCATGGAATCGGACTGTCCCGTCAGTTCCCCGTAGTGGGTCAGCTTCTCGAGCTGCGACGCCAGTGCGCGGTTCGTCTGCTTGACGGTGTACTTATCCAGCGCCTTCGGGATGAGCGCCCTGAGTCGGTTGAGCTTGTCCGCATTGAGAGGTTTCTCGATGTAATCGTAGGCCCCCTCGCGCATTGCCTGAACGGCCGAGTCCACCGTACCCTGTCCGGTGATGATGATACACTCGGTCGTGAGTTCGCGCTCCTGGAGCGCCTTGAGCAGCGAGAGCCCGTCCACCTTGGGCATCTTCAGATCGGCGAGCACGACCCCGTAACCGTGCGCCGTGAGCGCGTCGAGCGCCTTCTGCCCATCGCTGGCAATGTCGATGTCGTACCCTTCGTCGGACAGGATGGCGGCAAGGCCGTCGGTAATGGCCTTCTCGTCGTCCGCAATGAGGATCTTTGAGTTGCTCATGATCTCCTATTCGTCTTCGTCCGCGCCAGCGGCGGGGAAATGTAGAGCGAGGAAGTCTCCGTTGTGCTCGGCGGTAATTCCAGCGCCTTCGAACAGTTCCGAAAGCTCCGGCGCGATCGCATCGACACCGCCTGCGCTGCGCAACCGGGCGATAACGCTCGATGCGGTGCGCTCGAGCCTGACGGATACGGCTGCGCCGTCGCGCGTGGCGGCCTCGAGGACTCCAGCCAGCGCCAGGCGGACCGTCTCGGGTTGGACCGCAGCTGCGGCCTCGGTTGCATCTCCCTCATCGTACACCAGCGAGCCTCCGAAGCGAATCACTACTGCCCGGTAGAGCGGGACCAGTGCGCGCAGCACACCGGCTACGTCCGCTTCGCTGGCGGGCGGCAATGGACGGAGCGCCACCAGCAGGGCTTCGATAAGCGCCGATGCCCGCTCCAACTCAGCGGCGGCGGATACGGCAAACGGTTTCAGTGCGGCGGCGTCGTAACCGGAACGCCCTGCGCGCGACGATACCACCTGCAGGTTTACCATCGCTCCGTTGAGTGGGTTCCGGATCTCGTGCGTCAACCGATCGGTCAGCCGGCCAATCAGGATGCTCCACTGCGCCGCCACCATGCAGCGGTCGGCTGCCTCATCCTTTGCCGGCGCGTCACCCCGCGGCCGCATCAGCAGCCCTCCCGCGCGCCCTCGCGATGGTCGTTCGGCGCGCCGCATCCGTGATGCACGAGTTGAGCCACGGGAAGGTGCCGCTCTTCAGGCAGATGCCGCAAGGCCGCGGTCGCTCACGGCACCCAGCGCGGCACTCGCTCAGGCACGGCAGCCCATTCCCGCCTCGCCGCCGCCGCGTCCGGGCGGTCGAGCATGGCATACGTAAACCGTTTGCCAAGCTCCACGCCGGGCTGGTCGAGAGGATCGACGCCATACAGGTCGCCGGCCAGAACAGTGGCCACCTGGAAGAACATGATGAGAGCGCCGAGGTGCCAGGCGTCCACGCGTTCCAGCTCGAGGGTCATACTCGGGCGGCCGCGCTGCGCGAGCGCGCCCGCGGTTGCGCGCCGCTCGACTTCCAGCAACGTGCCCAGCGAGTGTCCCCCCAGGTACGCCACCTCGGGTATGTCAGCGTGCAATCGCGGTATGGGCACGTCGGCATCATGCGTGGCCACCGAAACGAAAGTAACCGTCTTGTCACGCGGCCCCTCCATGAACAGCTGTACCTGGCTGTGCTGGTCGGTCACGCCCACTGCGGCGATGGGTGTGGGGCCGACGCCTCCCCCTTGCGGCGAGATCTTGCCCAGGCTCTCCGCCCAGAGCTGCACGAACCAGTCGGCGAAGTCGCGCAGTCGGTCGGAGTACGGCATGAGTACGTGGTTGCGCAGTCCCAGCTCACTGTCGGCCAGCCACTGCAGCATCGCGTAGAGCCCTGCGGGGCTCCGCTCCACATCGTCCTGGTCGGACAGCGCGGCCATCTCCGCCGCTCCGGTGAGCAACGCATCGACATCGATGCCGATGAGCGCTGCCGGAAGGAGCCCCACTGGAGAGAGCACGCTGAAGCGACCGCCCACGTTGGGTGGCACATCGAGCGAGACGATGCGCTCGCTGCCGGCAATGCGCCGCAGCGCACCCCTCTCCGGATCCGTGATGAACACGAGATGCCGCCGGTAGCTCTCTCCCAGCTCAGCCTCCAGCTTCTCGCGCACGATCAGGTACTGAGCCATCGTTTCGGCCGTGCCGCCGGACTTGGAGATGACCACGAACAGGGTGCTCCCAAGGCGAATGCGCTCGAGCAGCGACGCCATCGTGTCCGGGTCGACGTTGTCGAGCACATGCAGCCGCGGAAAGAACTCGCGCTGCTCGTCGGAGAGGGCGTTCCATACCGGGGAGCAGAGCGCGCCACGAAGCGCTATGGCGCCGAGCGCGGAGCCGCCTATGCCCAGCACGACGACGTCGCTGAACGCCTGTCCGATGCCTTCGGCGAAAGCGCGAAGCTCGGCCGTCTTCGGTGCGCCGTCGACGAGGTCGAGAAACCCGAGCGCCCCCTGTTCGCGTTGCTGGCGAAAGACGGCCCGGGCCCGCGCATAGGCCTCCCGGCCGCGTGCCATGGCGCTCTCGTCCAGTGCGCCCTGCACGTTCTCCGCCAACATGCAGCTGTAGTCGAGTCGAAGCGTCATGAGCCTACTCTATCTTGATCGTGAGTCCGTCGTATGCTGGCACTACGCCGGCAGGCAGCTCCGCCAGCAGCTCGGCGTGCCCGACCTCATGCGTGAGGTGCGTGAGATACGTGCGTTCGGCGCCAATCTCGTTTGCCGTGCGCACGGCCTCGGCAATGCTCAGGTGAGTGGGGTGCTGGCGACGGAACAGCGCGTTCAGGACTAGCACCCGGGCGCCTTGCAAACGTTTCAGTGCGGCCGCAGGAACCTCCTTGGCATCGGTTACGTACGCAAGCGGCCCGATCCGGTACGCGAACACCTGCACCGGACCGTGCGGCACCTCCACCGGGGTGACGTCGACATCGGCAATCCGCACGGTCGCTCCGGCAGCAAGCGCATGCGCCACACCCTCCGGCTTGGTGGTGCCAGGCAGCGGACGTAGCCGGTCGTCGAAGATGTAGCCAAACTTCCGCTCCAGGCGCGCCAGCGTATCGGCGGAGCCATAGATGGGCAGGGCCCCGCCCCGCACCGAGACGGCCCTCAAGTCATCGATGCCGTGTGTGTGATCGGCGTGGTCGTGCGTGAACAACACCGCGTCGATCGTGTCCACGCCGGCTGTGCAGAGCTGGAGCCGCAACTCCGGCGGCGTATCGAGCAGCAGCCGGGCACCGGAGGCGGTTTCCACCAGCGCGCCCGTACGTGTGCGCCGGTCGCGCGGATCCTCGGACCGGCACACGGCACAGCCGCAACCGATCTGCGGCACGCCGAAACTCGTACCGGTGCCCAGAAAGATCAGCCTCACACGACCTCTACCTTCAGCAGGTTGGTCGTGCCCGGCACATCGAACGGGACGCCCGCGGTAACGAGCACTCGATCTCCGCTGCGCGCCAGACCGCGCTCCACCACCGTACGGGCGGCGTGCGCGAACATCTCGTCGTAACTGCGAGCGCTTGGCACCAGGGCGGGAATCACGCCCCACACCAGGGCGAGCTGCTGAAAGGTCCGACGCTCGTCGGTAAGCACGACTATCGGCACCTCGGGGCGGTGCGAGGCGATGACACGTGCGGTGAAGCCGCTCTTCGTGAATACGACCACGACCGGTGTCCCGATCATGCGGACGGCGGCGGCGGTCGCGGCGGCGATGGCATCCTCGGTAGGCACCTTCCCGTCGCGCGTGCGCGTGACCACCGGCGTGCCAGTACGCGCCCCGGCCCGCCGCTCGATATGTGTGATGATGCGCGTCATCGCGTGCACCGCCAGCGGCGGGTACGCTCCGATGGCCGTCTCGGCGGAGAGCATCACGGCGTCAGTGCCGTCGAGGATGGCGTTGGCGACGTCGCTGGCCTCGGCACGCGTAGGCCGCGGGCTGCTGACCATCGATTCCAGCATCTGTGTAGCCGTGATCACCGGACGGCCGAGCGCATTGCACAGGCCAATGATCCGCTTCTGCGCCATCGGTACTTCCTCGTATGGCAACTCCACGCCCAGATCACCGCGCGCCACCATAATGCCATCCGACGCCTGCACGATGCTCTCGATGTTCTGGAGCGCCGTGTCCTTCTCGATCTTGGCAACCACCAGCATCGTGCGCGGCACCAGCTCGCGCAGCATTGCGATGTCCTCGGCGCGACGGACGAAGCTCAGCGCCAGATAGTCGACACCCTGCTCGACCGCGAAAATGATGTCGGCGCGATCCTTTTCGGTCACCGTCGGTGCCGACACCGCCACGCCGGGGAGATTCATCCCCTTGTGACTTCGCAGCAGGCCGCCATTCAATACGCGGGTACGAACCCGCGTGCGATCCACCTCCAGCACGATCAGGTCGATCAGTCCGTCATCCATGAGGATCCGGTCACCAACATGGACGTCGCTGTAGAGGTCCTCGTAGGTGATGGGGATCTCACCGGCACGCGCCACCTGCTCCGGCGCGAGGACGACGTCGGCGCCCTCCTCGAGAAGCAGCGGCTGCGGGAGCTCGCCGACGCGGATCCTTGGTCCCTGGAGATCGCCCAGGACCGCCACAGGCCGGTCCAGCTCGGCGGCCACTTGCCGCACAAGCGCGATCGTAGCCGCATGACTCTCGTGCGTGCCGTGCGAGAAATTCAGACGGGCAACGTTCAGACCCGCGTTCATCATCGCACGAAGCGCCTCGCGTGATGCGGACGCCGGCCCCAGAGTACAAATGATCTTCGTTCGCGCGATATGGAGGGCCGTCACGTTGCCGGCAGGGTTGGCAGCGTCAGGCGCGTGCAAGCTCCTGCCCCAGCGCGGCCGACTTCTCCTCCAGACGCGCGATCACTCCATCGAATGAGTGACTGAAACTCGCGACTCCCTCCATTAGCAGCTGGTCGGTCACGTCAGAAAGAGGGATACCCGCCTCGTCCAGCTCGGCGACCAGCGCGCGAGCACCATCGATGTCGCGGTCGACCGTCCGCTCCACCACGCCATGGTTGCGGAACGCGGCGAGTGTGCCCGGTGGCATCGTATTCACCGTGTACGGCCCGATGAGCTGCTCCACGTACAGCACATCCCGATAGGCCGGGTTTTTTGTGCTGGTGCTCGCCCAGAGTGGTCGCTGCTTTTGCGCGCCTCGCTCGGCGAGTCGCCGCCAGCGATCCGATGACACCACGTCGCGGAAAAGAGCGTAGGCGAGCCGGGCATTGGCTATGGCCGCGCGTCCCTTGAGACTGGCCAGCCGGTCGGCGGCGGCGCCCGCCGCGGCGATCCTCGCATCGAGCCGCCTGTCCACTTCGCCGTCCACGCGACTCACGAAAAAACTCGCCACCGACGCAATGCCGCTGATCGTGCCTCCAGCGGCGAGCCGGTCCTCCAGCCCCGCGAGATACGCATCGATGATCGTGCGGTACGCCTCCACGGCGAACAGCAACGTGACATTGACGTTGATCCCATCGGCGATCAGGCGGCGGAACGCCAAACTTCCCTCCGGCGTACCGGGCACCTTGATCATCACGTTGGGGCGGCCGACCATCTCCCACAGCCGGTGCGCCTCCTCCACGGTGGCCGCGGCGTCGTGCGCCGCGCCCGGCGACACCTCTATCGAGACGTACCCATCAACACCTTCCGTACGGTCGTAAACCGGCAGAAAGATGTCGCAGGCATTCCGCACGTCCTCAGTCTCAACCAGCTCGAACAGCTGCCGGGCGGTGAGGCCGGCCGGCGCGGACGCGAGCTGCGCGTCGTATGCAGTGCCCTCGGCCAACGCTTTCTCGAAGATGGTGGGGTTTGACGTCATGCCAGTGAGCGCGTCCTCCCGAATTCGTCCCTCGAGGTCACCGTTCACCAGAATCCTGCGATCGATGAAGTCGAGCCAGATGGACTGGCCGGCGTCGTGGAGTTGGTGGAGTGGATTGCTTCCCATCGGAACCGTGTCGGAAGAGGGTAATTCGCCAGCTGGCGGCGCCATCCTTTAAAGATAGCCTCACGTGGCCCCCGTCGCGATCCGATGACCCTCGTCAGGCAGGCCCTCGCGTCGGATGGCGCAGCACGGCAAACGCGCGGTCCGGTTCGGATTCGAGGAAGGGCTCCACGCCGTCGCAACGTATCCAGGCATGCGCCTCCAGCCGGCCGGACTCGTCGCGCCGCACGCCAATCACCACCTCCGCCTGGCGTCCCTCGCGACGCAGAAGTGCGGCCAGCACGGTGGCGCGGCGCAGGCAGGTACGGCGCCAGATCCAGGGCAACCGGCCAAGCAAGCGATCAACCGCCCGGGCGAGCGTCTCGGGGCTGGTGGACTCACCGCCGCGTTCGCCAACGCGCGAGATCGCACGAAAGACACGCCGGGCGGAGACGAGCTCGAGTGCCGGCGGAACGAGCAGGCACAGCATGACGGCCTCGATCCGCGTCAGCTGTCGCATGGCTCGATCAACCTCATCTGGAGAAGCTCCTCCAGCAGTGTGGTCACGTGCGCGCTCGCCTCGTCTTCAGGTACCTCGAACGTGCTGGTGAGCGCGGCCACGAGCGCAGTCTTGTCGGCGCTCTCCTCCAGTGCCAGCCACACACGCGAAGCAGTGGGATTGAGCGTGTAGTAGCGCTTGGTGTCCAGATGCAGCGCCACCACCTCACCTGATAGCTCCGTGGCGACGACAGAAGGGTGGCGGCGGTAGCGCATCAGGGTGCGCACTCGGCGAGCAAACTTGCCGCACGAGCCGGCTCTTCGAGCAGCTCCGGCCCCAGCAGAAGGCGCCAGGCTGGGAGCGCGGCGACTTCGGCGAGCAGGCGCAGATAGTCGCGGGCCATCGCCGGGAGACACACAAGCCATGCGGACGCGCGGAGCAAACCATCGAGCGCCTTCGCCGGTTCAATGCGCTCCAACCGGGTGGCTCCGGCGATCTCGGGGAGTAGCAGTCGATGCAGCTCTATACTGGCTTCCCTGGCCGCCAGCACGTGTTGCGGGAGCGCCGCTGACGTCTTGAATGGCGATGTCGCATCCTCCCGGCTCAGTCGCAGGGCCGCTGCGGAACGTGATGAGAGGCGAGGCGCTTCTCGCCACCCCTCGGCGACAACCTGTGAGTGGTCGCGACGCAAATACGTGGCATCGTCGGATGCCCACCCCCAGCCCTCCAGCGCGAGCGACAGAACCGTAGTCGACTTTCCAGAACCTGCGTCGCCTGCCAGCAGCCAACCACGCCCTTCGTGATCGCGCACCGCGCCGCCGTGAACGTGGAAGGCACCGAAACGCGGCAGCACGAGCGGCCACGTGGCGTCCATGACCGCACGCACGAGCCTGTCCTCGGCGGAGGGCGCGATCCGCAGCTCGACTATCTCCCGCGCCACTACACCGACCCCCTCCGCGACGATTACCGGCGTGCCGCCGCCGTCGAGGGAGATGTCCACCGGCGGCTGAGCGAGCACTTGCCGGCCCGGCGTGGGAGGCGCTCCGTCGAGCACATGGAGGATGAGCCAGTCCGCATCAAGCGAATGCGGCGGTGGAGCGGCATCAAGCAAGCGCAGCACCCGCGCCGCGGCTCCGGAATCTCCCTCTACCCGGACGCCGACCCTGGCGAGCAGGGATCGCGCGCTGGTCTCGTTCATCGATGACCTCGCGTGAGCGGCTGGATGTTTTTCCTGAGCGGCAACTACTCGGTCGATCCCTGCACGGCATCCTCGACAGCAGGCAGTTCGGGGCGCAGGGTGACTATGCGCGCCTCGCTGCGCAGGTGACGAAGCGACATCGCGCCGGACGCAATGGCGCCAACCCACCAGCCGAGCGAGACGCCAAGTATCACACCCGCCAACCCCCATTGAGACCCAAAGCTCCCGCCGGCGATCCCGACCAACACCGAGGCCCAGCCGAGGAGATTGAGGCGCACCAACTCGCTCTCCGTTCCCAACGCCACGGTAGGCGCGCGAGTGAACGAGCCCAGCACCTTGGCGATTCCCGTGATCAGCACCGCCAGGATGAGGAATGGCGGCAGGTGGTACTTGTCGCCCACCACCATGTGGACGAGTGGCGGTGTAAGATACCAGAGCGTCGCTGAAGCCACCAACAGGATAGCACCGACGAGCGCACCTTCCTGTCGCATCAATCGCCAGCGCGCGCGGGGGCCGGATGCGGCGCGGAGTCGCGGGATGAGAGTATGCCCAACGCCCATCTGCAGCACGCGAAAAGCAGAGCCGACAACGGCGGCCACGACCGCGTATCTTGCCAGCTCCTCCAGCGGGAGCACGTGCGGAATGATCAGCCGGTCGAGCTGTACGAGAAGCAGCAGTCCCACATGCGCACCGGCGTACGCCAGCGGCTCTCGCCACCCAAAGCTCACCTCGGCCTGGTCCCCCGCGTCTCGCGGAAGCGCCAGGATGGCGACTGCACCGATGACGACAGCGAGTCCGGTGAACAGTGCAAGCGCTACCCATGCTTGCCGAACAAGGACAAGGGCCGTCAGCGCAGCCACTCCGAGGAGTACGATATTCGGACTCTGCGACAGCGGCAGCGACAGCGCGAAGCGCTGCCTGCTCTGCAATACCGCCATCGCCACGGTCTTCATGCCGCCGGCGAGCACCGCCAAAAACAGCAGCAGGAGTACCACTGGCGACAACTGGTAGAGGAGTCCGCCCACGGCGACGGCGAAGGTGGCCATGCCGATAGCGGCCACGAATGTCCGCCGCATGAGCGCGGGACCGAGCGGGACGTTCCTTCGGAGGATCACGCCATCGTGGCCCAGCGGCGCCACGGGCGAGGAGAAGTTGATGATCGCCAGGGTGAGCGCGAAAACCGCGTACTCCACCGGTGTGAATATCCGGGCCAGGATGAGATTGGCCCCGGCAAAGCCGGCACCCCCCAACGCGTACACTGCTGCTGCGAGCAGCGCGGGAGAGCGTAGCGGGGCTGTGAAGTTGCGCACTCGGGAGCTGATCGATGAACAGATGGTTGCCGGCTCGCCGGACGGCGGAGCAATGGGGCGCTCCGCAGCGTCCTTAGTCGTAGGAGGACCAACAAACCTATAGTGACGTCACAGCCGAGCAAGCCGCGAGTCAGGGTGGCAAGTCCGCTTCCCGGGCCAAGTTGCGACAGGTCGGGGAGAAAGGCTGACGGTGTCGAGAGATTCCGCTTGCCAAGGCGCGCTCCCCTGACACATGATGAAGTATCATCAATCGCCCCCGGGGGCCCCCCACGTGCAGCCGACCGATGTTTCCGATCCTCGCTACTACCACAAGGTGGTGGATTGCCAGTGGGCCTGTCCCGCGCATACCAATGTGCCGGAGTACATTCGGCTCATCGCGCAGGGGCGTTTTGCGGACGCGTACATCCTCAACCGCGAGTCAAACGTCTTTCCCGGTATACTGGGCCGAACGTGCGACCGACCCTGTGAGCCTGCCTGCCGGCGCACGCGTGTAGACGGCAAGCCGGTGGCAATCTGCCGGCTCAAGCGGGTCGCGGCCGACCGGCGCGGAGACGTCAGCGACAGGCTGCCACGCGCACCAACGCATCGGAACGGGAGGCGAATCGCCTGCGTCGGTGCGGGCCCGGCTTCCCTCACGATCGCCAACGATCTGATCCCGATCGGCTACGAGGTCACGATCTTCGAGCGGCTCTCACGTCCGGGCGGGCTGATGCGGACGAACATCCCCGCCTTTCGACTGCCCGCCGAGGTGCTGGATGAGGAGATCGACGTCATCCTCGACATGGGGGTGGACGTCCGGTATGACACACCGATCACGAGCATGCGCTGGCTGCTCGAGCAGGGATTCGACGCTGTGTTCGTGGGTAGCGGCGCGCCGAAGGGGAAGGAGCTGGAGATCCCCGGACGCCGAGACACCGATCGCATCCACATCGGCATCGATTGGCTCGAGTCGGTGCACTTCGGACACGTGACCCGCATTGGCGAGCGCGTACTGATCATCGGCGTCGGCAACACGGCCATGGATTGCTGCCGCAGCTCCAAGCGGCTCGGCGGTACGGACATCAAGGTCATGGCCCGGCGCTCGCGCCCGTACTTCAAGGCCTCTCCGTGGGAGCTGGAGGACGCCGAGGAAGAGGGTGTTGAGATCATCGAGAATTACGCACCCAAACGGTTCATCGTAGAGAACGGCACACTCACCGGGATGGAGTTCGACGTGCTCCGCTGGAGCGAGAGCAGCGACGGCAAGCAGCGCAGCGAGGTGATCGAGACGGTCGTGATTCCGTGCGACGACGTGATCCTTGCGATCGGCCAGGAGAACGCGTTCCCATGGATCGAGCGCGACATCGGACTCGATTTCGACTCCTGGGACATGCCGGTAGTGGACCGGGTCACCATGCAGAGCACGCGCGACGGCGTCTTCTTCGGCGGCGACGCCGCCTGGGGTCCGGAGAACATCATCTGGGCCGTGGAGCA
>CAZWSO010000069.1:0-12175 GCA_964636485.1 uncultured Gemmatimonadaceae bacterium | reverse complement strand
GCTCCACCGAATTCGGATAGAGCGCGAGCCCCTCGCGAAGCACGTCGAGCGCCTCTTCGTACAACCCATCGTTGTAGAGTTGATGCGCCCTTTCGTCGTACTCTTCGGAACTCAGAAACGGGGTGGGCATGGAGAAGGAGCCTCCAACGGTAGGATTTGTATGCTTATAGTACCATTGGGCGCGCGCGGAGTTCAACCCGTTGACAAGGTCACGCTTCCGCTGAATACATATCGTCCCTTCGCAAATGCGTCCGGCGCCCTTTCCGCCGGACGCGTTGCCTATCTCCCCACCACCCGCCGCGACATCGCCACCGCAATCTCCCCGGCGAGCGCGGCATTGCGCTCGAGTAGCCTGACGTTGGCCCTGAGCGAGGCACCCTGCGTGGCACGCTCCACCGCCGCCAAAAGAAACGGCGTGGTCGCAGAGCCCCGCACCGCTTCCCGCCGAGCCTGAGCGAGCGCCTCTTCTACCGCACGATCCACCACCGCGCGTGGCAACGCGTCACCTTCCGGCAGCGGGTTGAGGATCAGCAGCGCGCCGGGAAGCCCAAGGGCGCGGCCAGCCTCCCAGGCGGCAACCACCTCCCCGGCCGACTCCACCCGGGCCGGCAGCGGGATGCCCGTATGGCGGGTGAAGAAGCCGGGCACCTCGTCCGTTCTGAAGCCAATGACCGTGATGCCGAGCGTTTCGAGGCGCTCAAAGGTGGCGGGAACGTCGAGGACCGACTTCGCCCCGGAACAGACCACCACTATGGGCGTCCGGGCAAGCTCGGTGAGGTCAGGGGACTCGTCAAATGGCGGCTCGCGGTGCACCCCACCGATGCCCCCGGTGGCAAACACATGCAGTCCGGCGGCCCGCGAGATCGCCAGCGACGCGGCTACCGTGGTCGCGCCATGCGAACGACGGGCGACCGCCAGCGGCAGGTCCCGGGCGGAAACCTTGGATACCCCTTCCCGGGCCAGCAGGAAGTCCGTCGCCACCGCATCCAGACCCACACGCACCTGGCCGCTCAGCACGGCTGTTACGGCGGGAACGGCCCCTGCCTGCCGAATGGCAGCTGCCATCCGTGCCTCCGCCTCCCGATTGGTCGGAACCGGCAGCCCCTGCGCCAGCACCGAGCTTTCCAGGGCCACCACCGCCCCGCCGGCCTCTAGCGCCTCTCGAACCTCTGGCAGGAAGATCGGCGCGACCGGTGTGGCTCCGCGGGTTCCAGCGCCCGGCCCGTCGCCCGGTAGCCCGATGCCCGGCTTTTCGCCTCGAATCGCGAAACCCGAGGCTCGCTCTTCGCCGCCATCTCCAGCCCCCGCGTGCGTCACTCCTGGCGTCCGCGAAGCTGCTCCTCGCGCATGGCCCGAAACTCCGCGTCCACGTTCCAGGTGGGCACACCGCGCATTGTGGACAGCTCCCGCCCGAAGCGCAGCACTATCTCCGACAGTTGCACCGTACCGCTGAAGTCGAACTCCTCGCTGTAGCGGTCGGCGGGCTGATGGTAGCGGTGGGCGGTATACTCTTCGTTCCGCTCCTGCCCCCAGCCGGCTGGCCGGCCAACGTAGTCCATCCCGGCGGCCACGGAGATAGCTGGCACCCCCGCCCTGGCGAAGGAGAAGTGATCGGAGCGATAGAAGTAGCCACGCTCCGGAAAGGCATCCGGTGTGATGCGCATACCATCGGCGGCGATCACTCGACCGAGCTGCGGGCCGAGCGAGCTCTTGTCGTTGCCGAGCACGCGGAGGTCGCGCACGCGTCCGAAGTACGTGACGCCGTCCATGTTCAGGTTGGCGACGATCCGCACTATCGGTACGGTGGGGTTCCGGCCGAAGTAAGCGGACCCCAGCAGCCCCGACTCTTCGGCGGTGACCAGGACGAACATGAACGAGCGGCCCGCCGGCGGGCTGGCCGCCGCCGCCCTGGCAATACCGAGAATCGCGGCCGTGCCGGAGGCGTTGTCGTACGCGCCGTTGTAGATCGAGTCGCCATCCACGGGCGGACCGATGCCGAGATGATCCCAGTGCGCGCTGAACGCGATGTACTCGTCGCGCAGCGCCGGGTCTCGTCCCCGTACCACTCCCACTACGTTGTTCGATTCGAGATTCTCCACGGTATTGCGGAACGCGACATCCACCGTGATGCCGGTGCGGACCGGACGGAACTCGCGACGCAATGCCTGCCGGCGGAGCTCGGCCAGATCCAGACCGGCCTGCCGCAGCAGTGCCGTTGCAGCGCTGTCGGTTATCCACCCCTGAAAGCCGAGCGGCGTGGGCAGCGACGGATCGCGCGGCAACATGCGCTGCTCCTTCGCCCACGAGCCCACCACCGTGTGCCATGGATAGCCGGCCGCCTGGGCGGTGTGAACGATGAGCATGCCGGCCGCGCCACGCCGCTCGGCTTCCTCGAACTTGTAGGTCCACCTACCGTAGTAGGTCATGGCGCGCCCGCCGAACAGCGTGCTGTCCCCGGTGGCGAAACCAGGATCGTTCACCAGCACCAGCAGCACCTTACCCTTCACGTCCGTGCCCTCGAAGTCGTCCCAGGAGTATTCCGGAGCGCTGGCGCCATAGCCCACGAACACCAGCTCCCCCTGACCACGACTGTCCTCCGTAGCCGATCCCGCCCACACGACTACATCCCGCGGATGTCGCAGCGTGGCGGTCGCACGACCGCTCGCCGTGACCTTGATGTTCTCCTGATCAGCGGTGACTACATCGATCGGCACGCGCTGAAAGTAAGAACCGTTTGCGCCAGGCTCCACGCCGAAGCTTTGAAGCTGAGCGCGCAGATACTCCTCCGTGAGTTTCCCACCACGGGTGGCCGGCGCCCGCCCTTCGAGTAGATCGTGCGACAGGAAGCGAACGTGCGCATCGAGCTCGTGCGGTGTGATGCTATCCGGACGCTGCGCCTGCTGGGCCTGCTGGGCCTGCTGGGCCTGGAGCGGAAGCGACAATGCGATGGTGAGGGCGACGAGGAGCTTGGCCATGTGATTGCGGGTTGATGGTTCGCGGACGGGATCACGACCGTGAAGAGCGGGAAACCGGGAAGAGAGAGTGATCGGACACCAGCACAGCAGCTGCCAGAATTACGTTTTCGAGCCCGGCCTTTAGAGCTAACACCCGGCACCGCATGCAAACAACCTGACTGGCCAAGTTCTTGCCCCGATTGACGTTCTCAACGACGAGCGGAGGAACCGCAGAGTGGCGGAGAATGTCGCGCCGCGCGCAGGGCCGAAGACGGGATTGGTAATCGGGGCGATCGCGCTGGTGGTTGTGCTGGCGCTGGTCTTCTTCTACTGGATGGGCGCGTGGCGGGACAGCGGCGGTGCCCTGGATCCCACCGACCGCCACGATCCCAGGCTGGAGCAGCAGCCCGCACCACCGCCGTGATCTGGCGAACGCCGCTGCCAGAGCGCGTGAAGATACCCGAGCCGAGCCGACCAGAGGTAGCGTTAAGAGCCGGAACCTTGCTGCGCCTGCCCCACCGGCTTCGCAGTCAGGAGGAGGCGGTCTGGTGCGGGTCCCACGAGGCGCAGCGGCCAGCAGGTGGTGAGCGTGAGAGTAGGATCGTCCGTCTGAAAGAGCGCGGGTACGCGCGCGGGCACCACCTTGACGTCCGTTATCACCCACCGCTCCCGCTGATAGCGCGTCTCGCTTATCACGGTGTCGCCAACGGCCAGCTCGCCCAGCCGGCGGAAGTGCCGGTCGCGGTGCGCGGAGATGACACTGTTTCCGGGCGCGCCTGGAAGCACCGTTCCCGGGAGGTGTCCCGGCCCAGCGTTGAGCTGTCGATCCTCCACTCCGTGTACGACGATCTCATCGAGATCGATCTTCGGGGCGATCAGCCGCGCCATGGGCGCGCCGGCACGCAGCGGCTGATGCACCGGCGCTTCGAGCGATGCGTTGGCGAGCACGATGGCCTCCCGGGCTCGCAGCGCCTCCCACTCGGCACGAGCTCGGTCGCGGGCGATGGCGCCCGAGGCGTACTGCCACCCCACGTAGCCGAGCACGAGCGCTCCAGCCACGAGGAAGATGGTGGACAGCCGGCGCATCAGGATCGTCGCCTCAGCAGCATGCCCAGCCCCATGGCGGCCGCGCCGACCATGGCGAGCAGGGGTAATGGTGTGGCCGTGGCGGGTGCTGGAGCTCCCTCCCGGAAGACCTGCACGCGTGGGGGTTCCCTCGGCTCGGGCAGTGGACGTGAAGGTGCCTCGGCGCGCAGCATCACACGTCCATCCGGCGGAAGTGTATCCGGCACCGTGGGCGCGGCCTCCATTTCGATGGCCACCGAATCCACCCACTCGCGCATCCCGGTGATCCGTGCCTCGAGCCGCTCGGTACGTCTAACGCGCTCCTCTACCGGGTCCGCGGCCGGCCGTTCCGGCCGGGGAGGAACCACGGCGGTGGTGATCTGCGCCGGAAGCGCCGCTCCGGGTACCGCCATCAGCGCCAGGCCAGCGAGGGCTACACACAATTTCACGAGGGCCTCCGTGCGAATGCACAACATTCCGCAATCTTCTACGGGCATATGCCATGCCCGCAGGCCGGGTTCGGCGCTCTCAACCCGATTCTAATCCCGCGCGGCCGGCTCGCCGTAGGCCCGCATCACAGCCGCGCCCATGCGCGAGATCGTGATGTGCGCCTCGTTGTCCACGGTGAAACCGCTGTCCGCGTTCTCGCGCGTGAACACGCAGACCGCAACGCGGTGCCGCAGATGAAAGAGACCGCAATCATTTCGTGACTCCGAAACGCTGCCAGTCTTGCCGGACACACGTACACCCCCCGCATGGCGCCGCAGCATGCGGGCGTCGTCATCATGCTCCATGATGTGCAGCATGATCGAATCCGCGCGGGGACTTACGGCCTGGCCGCGGGCCATCAGCTCGAGCAGCCGGGACATCTCGTTCGGCGTGCTCACGCCCAGACCGTACTTCAAGGAGCTGTCCAATGCCACGCTGGAGATCCGCAGCCAGGTCTTGGAATGCACCTTCGTGCGCGGCAGATCGAGCGCTTCCATCTTCTCCCACACGCGACGGATGATGATGCGGTCGAGCAACAGATTCGTGGCGGTGTTGTCGCTGATGGTCATCATCAGCCAGGCGGCGTCCCCCACTGTGATCTGCGTTCCCGGGCGAAGGTGGCGCAGCACGCCGCTGCCCGGAACCTGATCGAGGGCCAGTACCGTAAGGGGATCGTCGAGCGAAAGCGTGCCCCGCTCGACCAGGTCGAACACGGTGACGAGAATGGGAATCTTGATGACGCTGGCCGTGGGAAACGGCTCGTCTCCAGCGTGGGCTATCGACTCTCCCGTCTCGAGGTCGCGAACGCTGTAGCCGACGACACCACGATGCGCGCTGGCCAGCGAATCGAGCGACCGTTGGAGAGCGACGTGGTCCGCGACCGCGGCGGGTCCGCCCACCGCCTGGGCGCTTGCACAGCCCGTGAGCCACGCCGACGCGATCAGCAGGCTCAGCGCAAAGACGGCTGCGCGGGCGCTCTCAGGCGTCGTCGAAATCGTCGGCCTTACGGCTCTCAATGAGCTCGCGTTCGGGTGAGTCGCGATCGAACACCGCCAGAACTTTGATCGTCTCACCAGCGTAGCAGTCGAACTGCTTGCCCACGTCCTTCCCGACAACGATCTCGTGCCCATCCTCGAAGCGGAGGAGCACGTACGGGTACTCACGGTTGACGTACTGCTTGCGGAGCTTCTGCGGCGCTGGGGGCATCTCGGTTCCGGTTAGTGTGGACGGCGGAAGTTAGTGGAGCGCGCCAACCGGTGCCAGAAGGCCCGACCGGGATAGGAGGCGAGGCTCGGATAACACCCGCCGATGCGGCCCATTGGCCCTGCCGGCTGAAGGTCAGGTGACCACCGATCTTCGCCCCTCGAAGCGCCGCCACGACCCACTCGACAGAGCCTGGTCGATTGCCTCCACCGCCCGTTCGACCTCATCGTCTGCGGTATAGAAGTGCGGTGCGATGCGGATTCCTGCCTCGGGCCGGTAGTCGATCAGGATATCCTGCTCGAGCAGCACCTGAGCGACTTCATACGCATGAGGCATGTCCACCGCCACGGTGCCGCCGCGTCGCGCCGGATCACGAGGTGCGTTGACGCGGTAGCCACGCTCGTCCGCGCGCGCGACGAGTTGCGCGGTCTGCCACATGCTCTTCGCGCGAACGCGCTCCATGCCGGCGCGTCGCAGCAAACGCGGTCCCTCGATGGCGGCGTACAGCGCCGGTATCACCGGTGTACCTCCCAGCCAGCGCATGGCTCCCTCGGCGTACTCCATCTCGGGCTCGAAGGCGAAGGGCCGCGCGTGCGCCTGCCATCCGGTGATGCCAGGAGCGAATGTGTCGCGCACCTCGGGCGCCGTATACAGGAAGCAACCGCCAGGCCCTCCGCACAGCCATTTCAGCACGCCACCGGCCAGAAAATGGGCGCCGATACCCTCCACATCAACGGGCATCACTCCAACCGAGTGAAACGCATCCAGCGCCACGAGCGCCCCCATCTGCCGCGCGCGGGCGCATACCCGGTGCACATCCACGATGAATGCGGAGCGAAAGAGCACGTGCGAGATGGCGACCAGCCGCGTGCGCTCGTCAATGGCGGCAAGCAGGCGCTCCGTTTCGATGCCAACGCCATCGTCGCTCGGCACCACGACCACCCGTGCGCCCAGTCGCGGTGCGAGCGCATCCACCGCGTAGCGCACGGAGGGAAAGTCGAGCTCGGTCATGACGATGGTGTCGCGCGGCGGAGTATACGCGAGGCTCGAAACGATCGCGGCGTGCGCGAGCGAAACGTTCGGGACCATCGCCACCGAGCCCGGTGGAGCACCCAGCAGCGGCGCGATCTCGTCGCCCACCGTTACGGGCATCTCCCACCAGCCGCGCGCCCAGGCGCGTACTCCCTCACGCGACCAAGTCTCGGCGTACTCCGCCAGGCGGTCGGCCGTCGCCCGCGGCATCGCCCCGAGCGAGTTCGACACGAGGTAGGTCGTTCGCTCCAGAATGGGGAACTCTGGTCGAAGGGCGAGCAGCGGATCGGTCATTCGGCGATCCTCCGCGCCGTCCGGCGTCCTGCCAGCAGATACAGGAGCGTGGACGCCGCGAGCACCAGCGCCACCACCAGGAGCTCGCGCGCCTCGGCGTTCCAGAGCAGCCAGAGAATGAGGACACACGCGAGCAGCGGCACGAGCGGGCCGGCGGGAAGCATGAAAGGCGTGCCCTCTCCCCGGATGTCCCGCCGCTGGAGTATCCATGCGGACACACAGCACATGAGATAGAGCACGAGCACCGCAACATTCGCCAGGATGACGAGCTGCGTGAACGTGCCCGTAGCAGCGAGTATCGCCGCCAGTGCGGACTGTATGACGATCGCGACGAACGGAGTACGGTAGCGGTGGTGGATCAGCGCCAGGGCCGACGGCAGCAGCCGGTCGCGCGCGAGAGCATAGAGCGCCCGTGGCGCCGCCAGAGTGAGACCGCTTACGAAGCCGAACATGGAGACAACGGCAGCGACCAGCATCAGCATGCCCCCCGGAAAGCCGGCGAATCGCCGCGCCGCCGCGGCGAGGGGCGCGTCGGCGGCGTCTGGCGCGAGCGGACCCAGTACTCCCTGCACGACCAGCTGGATGGCAATGTAGAGAACCGTTACGACCGCCATGGCGAGGAATAGGGACCTCGGAACAGTGCGCGATGGTTCCCGAACCTCCCCACTCGGCACGAGGCCGGCCTCGATGCCGGCGAAGACGAAGATCAATGTGATGGCGGCGCGTCCGAGAGTCACCATGTCCGGCGGCGCGGCGGGAATGAGATACTCTCCGCGCACGAAAAAGGCGCCGAGCCCGACGAACACAACCAGCGGGAGAAGCTTGGCAACGGTAACCAGCTCGATGAGCGCCTTCCCCTCCCTCACTCCCCGCACGTTGACCGATGCGAGCACGCTGAACAGCACGAGGATCACTGCCGCCCGCGCCGCGCTGCCCCGCAGCGGCGGCAGCAGCTCCCCCAGCGAGATCGCGAAGCCGTTCGCGACGGCAGCGGTGGCGAAGGACATCAACAGCCAGAGCAGGACCCCGGACAGAAAGCCAGCGTAACCGCCGAGCGCCGTCTCGACGTAGGCGTAAGGTCCGCCGGTGAGCGACACGCGGCTTCCCGCAGCAGCAAAGCACGCCACAATCAGCCCCATCGCCACCGCGCAGACCACGTACGCCAGAGGTGCCGCGGCGCCAAGCTGGCCCGCCACGGTCGCGGGGAGAAGGAAGATCCCCGCACCCACGAGGATGTTGAAGAGCGTCGCCGACAGCCCGCGCACCCCGAGGGCGCGAACGAGCGCCGATTCCCTCCCATGAACGCCCGGTGCGCCGGAGGGCATGTGTCGGCGAGCAGACGGTCCGGTAATCTCGGTCACCAGAGAGAGCCGAAGCGGGGATCGACGTGGGTAGCGGGAGGCGGCATGACCGACGCATGGTGGATTGCACAAGCGGCACCTAACTTATGTCACGCTCGGCTGTTGTCGATACCGGTATTTTCCTTGCATTCTGGCGTTTCACGCACGCGTACCGAGCAGAGGGCCGGACGCGGTGAGCGTCGCGAACGACTGAGGAAACATCCATGCGCACTTCCATGCCGTTAGTTGCACTGGCCTCCATTCTCGTGCTCACAGCTACGGCCGCGCCCGCCTCAGCTCAGGAGAGCGAGTCGGCCCTGACGACGGCTGCCGTCCTGCCTTCTCTCGAGGCCGCCGTTGTGGCGGTGCGAACCCCGGCCACCAATGGACCTCTGGTGGTGCCGCAACAGCGCCAGGGTATGCGCCGAAGCACGACGCTCATGATCATCGGCGGTGCGATCTTCCTCGCTGGTGCCGTGATTGGTGATGACGCGGGCGCGATCATCATGATCGGCGGTGCGGCGACCGCGCTCTACGGGCTCTATCTCTATCTGGATCGGGAGGCGATGGAGCCGCAGCGGGCGATGCCCGCCGCTGCCTCGCCCTGACCCGTCCGCCCGGTGACCTTCGCCTTCCATTCCGCAACCTTGTCTGGATCGCGATCGTCACTTCGTAAGGGGGGCCAGCTCCACCCGACGGCGCGTTGCCCGTCGGGGGGAACCCCCGCGGCGCGCGATGGGGTAATAGATCCATGAGCGATACGGTCGTCCGACCAGATTTTGGAGCCGGCCACAACGTGCCGGAGCGCACTGCCCTCGTGCTGGGTGGCGGTGGGCTCAAGGGCTTTGCGCACATTGGTGTGCTGCGCGCTCTCGACGAGCGCGGCATCCAGCCGGCGGTGTTCGCTGGCACAAGTATCGGCGCGCTGATCGCCGCCGCAGCGGCTGCGGGCGTACCCATCAGCGTGATGGAGGAGCGTGCCCGCGCCCTGCGGAAGCGCGATCTCTTCCGGATCAATCACTTCGGCATGTTGTTCGAGCGCATGCGGTCGCCCTCCCTCTACCTGGAGGAGCCGCTGCGCGACCTCGTCATGGCCAACGTTCCAGCCAGCCGCTTCGACGACCTTCCGCGCACTCTTCTCGTGAACACCGTGGATGTGGAGCACGGCACTCGTGTGATCTGGGGTTTGCCGGGGCTGCGCGATGTGCACGTGACGGATGCGGTTTACGCGTCCTGCGCGCTCCCCGGCTTCTTCCCGCCCGGCCGCGTCGACGGGCGCACGTGCATCGACGGAGGAACGGTCGACAACCTGCCCGCATCCATCGCCGGACTGGGGATGGAAGCGATCATCGCAGTGGACGTTGGCAGCTCGGATCTTCAGCCGGTCACTGACGTGGCCGCGCGCGGGTTCGCGAGCATTTACATGCGCGCGGCCACGATCATGATGCACACGCTTCAGCAGCGCCCACTGGAAGATTGGGCCGGGCCGCCAATGCTGCTCATCCGTCCTCCCGTCGCGCACCGCCACTGGTTCAGCTTTTCGCAGACCGACGAGTTGATCGACGCGGGCTACGCCGCCGCCTCGGCGGTGCTGGACGGCATGGACGATACGCTGCGAAGGCCGGGCGGCGTCTTCCCGCGTCGCGGCGTGGAGCTCGAGGTTGACAGGGGGCGCTGTGTGGGATGCGGAATCTGCGTCGCTCTCGCCCCTCGTCTGATGGCCATGGACAGCGAGGGGAAGGCTTATCCCACCTGCACCCGCCTGGAATGGTCCCCCGCCGAGGGAGACTTCGTGCACCACTGCCCCACGCGCGCCATCAGCGTGCGCGAGCTGTCGGATCGGGGCCGTGTCACCACTTCGCCGGAGCGGGAACCAACACTGGACGCCGCCGACGATTGAACACGGCGGGCCTACCTGCTGACCGCCTCCACCGCCAGTTTCTCGTACGAGTCCACGGCTCCGCGTAGCTCCTCTACGCCAACGTGCTCGTCGTCCCGGTGCGCGCTGAGAATCGAGCCGGGGCCGAACAGGTAGGGGCGACCCCAGTTCGTGAGCTCGGGCACGTCGGTGGCATAGGCCATCACGGCCGTTGGAAAGCCGGGTACTGTGTGGAGGCGCACAGGCGGCACGGCGGCGCCGGGTATCAAATCGGCACGGTCGCCCACCCAGTCGCGCAGCAGCGCCAGCATCTCGCTCGGCGGCGTCACCACGCGGAACATCAGGCGCGCCCATGCCTCGGGAGCGATTACGTTGTCCGCCACGCCTCCGCCTATCTGCCCGATGTTGAGCGTCGTATCCCCCAGCACCGGATCGCTCGGCAGCGTCAGCGTTGGCAGCTCGTGCAGCAGCGCCAGCAGTTGATCGATGGCCGAGTGTCCGAGATGCGGGTATGCCGAGTGCGCCGCCAAACCCCTCGAGCGCAGCTCGATCCGCAGGGCGCCCTTCGTGCCCACCGCCAGGGCATTCTCCGTCGGCTCGCCGTTGATCAGCACCTGGCTGCCAGTCCTCAACCGATTGGCCGCGTGCGCACCGTCGTGAGATGTCTCCTCGCCAATCACGAACAGGAGCGCCACTCGCAAGCCGCGAGCGCGGAGTCGCTCCGCGGCCACGACCATCGCCGCTGCAATCCCTTTCGCGTCACACGCGCCGCGCCCCCAGAGTACACCTTCCTCCACACGCGGCGGGATGAAGGGGGGAACGGTGTCGAGGTGCGTGGACAGCGTGACGTCGGGCTGCTCCGAGGAAGCGGCCAGCAAGACATCGCGCCCCTCGCTGACCGGGATGCGCGTGATGCGCCATCCACGCGATTCCAGCAGGTCGGCGGTGAAAGCCACCACCGCTCCTTCCCTGCCGGAGGTGGAATCGATGCGCATGAGCGCCACGGCCAGCTCCACGGGGTCGAGAGGAGCCGGAAGCGTGTTTGAAAAGGACATGCGGGGATATTGTGCGCGCCAGACCATCCGGCACAACCGGGTGCAAAGTGACGCCGTCTCCAGCGGGCAGGCGGCGTGCGGGCACAGGCGTGGTGGTTTGGGTAGATTACCAGCAGTAAGGAGCGCCGTGGCTGCGACGCGCGGCGCAATGGCACCGCTTCGGTCCGCGGCTTCTTTCTAACGGAATCCGGCGCATGACTGCACTCGACTCCTTCGGCACCCGCTCGTCGCTTCATGTAGGCGGGCGCTCCTATGTCACCTACCGACTGGACGTTCTCGAGCGGCTCGCAGGCAGCCGCGTCGACCGTCTACCCTTTACGCTCCGGATTCTTCTCGAGAACCTCGTAAGAAACGAGGACGGCGCCTTCGTGCATGGCACGGACATCGAGGCGCTCACTCGGTGGGATGTCCGCGGCAGCGCGGAGAAGGAGATCGCATTCCGCACGAGCCGCGTACTCCTTCAGGACTTCACCGGGGTGCCGGCGGTGGTGGATCTGGCCGCCATGCGCGACGCGTTGGCGCGACTCGGCGGCGACCCGAAGAAGATAAACCCCCTCCAGCCGGTAGACCTGGTGATCGACCACTCCGTCCAGGTGGACGAATACGGCTCGGAAGCAGCGTTCATGATCAATTCCGAGCTGGAGTTCGAGCGGAACCGGGAGCGATACGCTTTCCTGCGATGGGGACAGCAGGCGTTCGAGAACTTCCGCGTCGTACCTCCGGATACGGGTATCGTCCACCAAATCAACCTGGAGTATCTGGCCAGGGTCGTGTTCTCCTCCGAACACGATGGAAAGCTGCTCGCTTATCCCGATTCACTCGTCGGCACGGATTCGCACACCACGATGGTGAACGGCCTCGGCG
>CAZWSO010000068.1:0-13020 GCA_964636485.1 uncultured Gemmatimonadaceae bacterium | reverse complement strand
CGAATCATCCCGGCGCCTGCCACCTGTACATCCATGCGGTGGAAGCGGCCTATCCAGAGCGCGCCGTCCCCTGTGCAGAGCGGCTGGCCGCGCTGATGCCGGGGGCGGGGCATCTCGTCCACATGCCGGCGCACATCTATATCCGCGTGGGACGCTGGGCAGATGCGATCGCGGCCAACGAGCACGCCGTGCACACGGACGAGAACTACATCGCGGACGTGCGGCCGCAGAGCGTCTACCCGATGATGTACTACCCGCACAACATTCACTTCCTCTCCTTCGCCGCGACCATGGCCGGCCGCAGCGCGATGGCGATTGAGAATGCGCGGCAGCTTCCCTCCAAGATCCCGGCCGAGGTAGCGGAGGGGATTCCCGAGGCGCAGCTGATTCTCGCCTATCCGTATCTCACGTATGTCACCTTCGGCCGCTGGGATGATGTACTGGCCGAGCCGATGCCGGCTGCCAACCTGCGGCTCACCAGCGGCCTGGCGCACTATGCGCGCGGAGTGGCACTCGCTGCGAAGGGCGACGAGGCGGCCGCACGCCGGTCGCTGGACAGCCTGCAGGCGATCAGTCGTGACAACACAGACCCCATCGGCAGCACCGTGCTGGAAGTGGCGGATCACGCGCTTCAGGGAGAGATCGATGCGCGGGCGGAGCGCTATGACGGAGCGATCGCGCACTTCCGCGCGGCGGCACGGGCGGAGGACGGGATCCAGTACATGGAGCCGCCGCTCTGGTATTATCCGATTCGCCATTCCCTTGGCGCCGTGCTGCTCCAGGCCCGCCGCTTTGCGGAAGCGGAGCGCGTCTATCGTGAAGACCTGAAACGCTTCCCTGAAAACGGCTGGTCGCTGACGGGACTTGCGGAAAGCCTGCGGCGGCAGGGCAAGGACGCCGAGGCTGCCGAGGTCGAGCAGCGGTTAAAGCAAGCCTGGAGCACCGCGGACATCCAACTCACGGCGTCGCGGAAGTAGGCGGTACGCGCCGGCGACCACAGCGAAGGGAGCGCCGAGGAGTGCTGGCGAACCAGCCACACTTCTCGGCGCTCGTGGCGTTTGCGACCTTCGAATTTCCACCAGGCGGCGACTTTGATCCGCGTCCTCTCGGCCCACTTCCTGCGCCAGTCGTCTCGTGATCGTACGGGAGAGACAAATGGGTCGGCGGAATGACGGCGTGGCGAGAGAGGTGGTAAAGGGTGCGGTAGCGGGGCTGGCAGCCACGTGGGTAATGGACCGGGTAACCACGGCGGTGTACGAGCGCCAGGATCCGCGTGCGCGGCGGCGCGAAGAGCGTGTTCGGGGGGGCAAGACCGCATACACCATCGCCGCGGAAAAGGCTGCGCGCGTTGCCGGCGTGAAGGCGTCGAAGCGGCAGCTGCGGGCGGCGGGACAGGTGATTCACTGGTGGCTGGGCGCGGAAGCGGGGATTTCGTATGCCCTGGCGCGGCGCCGGATGCGCTCGGCCGGCCGGCTCAAAGGTCTGGGCTTCGGATCGGGTTTCTGGCTGGTGGTCGATGAGATCGCCAATCCGCTGCTCGGGCTCACCAAAGGACCACGCGCATTTCCGTGGCAGGCGCATGCGCGTGGCCTGGCGGGCCACCTGGCGTTCGGTGTGACCGCTCACCTCACCCTGAGCGTGCTCGATCGCGTCCGCTGACCGCTGGCTTTTCCGGGGTTGGGGAGTCATTGTCGGCTAGAGCACGGCGGCAGACGCCGCGCTCCGAGTCCGGGGGGCGTCGTTCAAATGACGATCGTTCGCGACCAATTCGCTTCCGGCCAGGCCACTGCTACGGTCGGGGCAGCCGAGCTCGCCCGGCGCATTCGCAGCGGCGATCTGACAGCGTCTGCGGTAGTGGAGGAGCATGTCCGCCGCGTCGAAGCCTGGCAGCCGAAGCTGAACGCCGTAGTCGTTCCGATGTTCGATGCCGCACGTGAGGCAGCGCGCGCCGCGGACGAGCGCCGCCGCCGCGGTGATCCGCTCGGCCCCCTGCACGGCGTCCCCGTGACCATCAAGGAATGCTTCGACATCGCCGGTACGCCGACAACGATCGGGCTGGCGCGACGGCGGGATCACCGGGCCGAGCACACGTCGCCACTGGTGACGAGGCTGCAGTCGGCGGGAGCGATCGTGCTCGGCAAGACGAATGTCCCCGAGCTGCTCGTTTATTACGAGACCGATAACCCCTGCTATGGCCGCACGAACAATCCGTGGAATCCCGAACGCAGCCCGGGCGGCAGCAGCGGCGGTGAAGGAGCCATAATCGCGAGCGGCGGATCACCACTGGGGCTGGGGAGCGATATCGGTGGCAGCGTGCGCGTACCGGCGCACTACTGCGGCGTGTACGGGTTGAAGCCCACGAGCAATCGTCTCTCGAAACGCGGCATATTCGACGATGAGCTGTTCCCGGGCCAGGAGGCTATCGTAGACCAGCCGGGCCCGCTGGCGCGCACGGTTGAAGATCTTTCCCTGGCCATGGCGGTACTGGCTGCACCGGGACAGGAGCTTTTGGACGAGACGATCCCGCCGGTGCCGTGGGACGATGGCTCCACGGCGAGCGTTCGCGGCATGCGCATTGGAGTCTACGAGGACGATGGCGTCGTGACACCAGCGCCGGCGCTTCGTCGTGCCGTGCGCGAGGCCGCCGACCTGCTACGTTACGCCGGCGCGGACGTGGTGGAATTCGACCCGCCTGATGTACGGCAGGCACTGGGCCTGTACTTTCGCCTGCTCGGCGCCGACGGCGCCCGATGGGCAAGACTGCTGCTCGGCAGTGGAAGGCACGATCGGCGTGTTGCGGATCTGGTGCGCCTTGCCCGCCTTCGTTCCCCAGTACGCGCGGTGGTTACGACCGCGCTCGGCGCTCTGGGACAGCGAGAACTGGCCGGCTTCATCGCGGGTCTGCAGCGAATGAACACCTCCGAGTACTGGTCAGAGGTCGCAGAGCGAACACGCTACCGCCGGAGGTTTATCGGGGTCATGAATGACGCGGGCATTGACGCCCTGATCTGCCCGCCGAGCGCCCATCCGGCCTTGCGCCATGGCGCCTCGTACTACCTCACCAGCATCGGGAGCTATACGATGCTGTTCAACCTTCTCGGCATGCCGGCGGGAGTAGTACCGCTCACGCGCGTGCGGCCCGCGGAGGAATCCGATCGACCGTCATCCCGTGACCTGGTGGAAAGCACGTTGCGGAAGACCGAGCAGGGAAGCGCCGGTCTGCCGATTGGCGTGCAGGTGGTGGCGCGCCATTGGCGTGAGGACCTGGTGCTGACCATCATGCGCGAGTTGGAGGTGGCGGTGCGTGAACGGGACGATTATCCGTTGCGCTCACCTCCGCCTTCCTTTCCCGGTTGAGCGAAGACGATCTCGAAGTGGCTCACGCGCAGGTCGCGTTCCACGAGAAAGCGATCATCTTCCGGGTAGAAGACCGCCGCCTCCGCGTCCTCGCCAGCGAAGCGACGAATCGCATCCATCGAGTTCCACAGGCTCAAGGTTATGAACTCGGCGCGGTCGCCGGAGATCCGCCGCATCGCGTAGGCGCCGAGGTTGCCCGGAGTATCCCGGTAGGCGGTGAGGCCGGTCTGCTCGAGGTAATCCACGTATGCATCGGCATCCGCCGCGCCTGTGGCGCCTCGCCAGATACGTGCAATCATCGTATCAATATTCCTCACGTGAATGGTCGGCGGGAGTGGGGCAGCGGATCCACGTCAGCTCGCAACGGACCTGCCGGTTCTCGAAGTGATAGCACGATTTGTCATTTGCTCAAGGCAAGGCCCTGCGGAAGAGTGCACTGGCTTCTGATATGGGCTGGGGGGTGACGATGAAGTTCGGGCATGGCGCTCGTTTGGCGCTGCTGGTTCTGTCGATGGCTGGCTGCGGTCCGCTGTCGCGCGACGAGCGAGCGGAGCAGACTCGTTCCGATGCAGATGCGTTCACGCAGGCGCGTGAACGCATGGTTCGGGAGCAGCTCGAAGCGCGCGGGATTACCAACACTGACGTGCTCGACGCGATGCGGCGTGTACCGCGGCACCGCTTCGTCCCGTCGCCGCTGCAAGCTCGAGCCTATGGCGATCATGCCCTTCCGATCGGACTGGGGCAGACGATCTCCCAGCCCTACATCGTGGCCTACATGACGGAACTCGCGGCTCCTGCCAGAGGCGCGAGGGTGCTGGAGGTGGGGACGGGCTCGGGCTACCAGGCGGCGGTGCTTGCTGAGCTGGGTGCGGAAGTGTACTCGATCGAGATAATTCCCGAGCTTGCCGAACGGGCACGTGAGGCGCTGCGCACAACAGGGTATGAGGCAGTTCGCGTTCGCACCGGCGACGGCTACGCGGGCTGGCATGAGGCGGCGCCCTTCGACGCCATTCTCGTCACCGCCGCGCCGGACCACGTGCCGCCGGCGCTCATCGCGCAGCTCGCGGAAGACGGACGGCTCGTCATTCCGGTGGGCGTAGGTGTTCAGGAGATGATGCTGATCCGCCGCACCGTTGACGGCGTGATCGAGCAGCGAACGATCCCCGTGCGCTTCGTCCCACTCGTTCGGGAACCGCGCTAGCGCTGGCGGTTCGGCCGATGACCGGCAAACACCGTAAGAATGATGCTCACGAGGCTGACTACGAGCGCGCCGAGAAACGCCGGAATGAAGCCCATGACGCGAAAATCAATACCGATCGCACCAGACACGGCTGCGGTGAGCCAGAGCAGTAGTGCGTTGACAACAAGGGTGAACAGGCCCAGGGTAAGCAATACGATCGGCAATGACAGCATCAGCAGGATCGGCCGTACGAAGGCGTTCAGGATGCCGAACACCAGCGCGACGCCGAGGAAGGGAAGTACGCGTCCCTCGTATTCCACGCCAGGTACGATGCTAACGGCGACCCAGAGCGCCGCGGCGTTCAGGAGCAGTCGGACAAGAAAGTACATGAGGCGGTCGTCGGTTCGGTTGGCTTCCGGCATTCCACGAAGCTATCACCTCCGGTAGTGATGCGCGACCGGTGGAGATGGCCTGAACGCGATGCGAAGCTGGCCGCCGAATGCCCGATCAAACTCGTGTGGGCCCGGCGGCCAGCTCCAGCTTCGCGATTCGCGTTATCTCATCGAGATCTGCTGCGTGGTTTCGAGGCGAAGCTCCGTTCCGCGTGGAAGCACGGCGTCCACATCTCCCGTGCCTAGCGAGATCACGGTCCCTGCCGCTGCACCGGCCGCGGCGCCGGTGAGAATGCCGCGCAGGTCCCCGCCACTCAGCACGGCCCCGAGAACCGCACCGGCGGCAGCACCCACCCCCGCAGCCCGAAGGGTCTCATCACGTCCCGCGCCGCGCTCCTCGAGCCGCGTCTCCTGCACGCGCGCGGCCAGGTCGTGCTTGCGACCCTGGAAGGTCAGACTGTCGAAGTCGAGGCGGATGAAGGCCTGCTCGCCTACTCGCGACGAGGTCTGCACGGCGGTCACGCGTCCATGGACCTTTGCCCCCGCAGGCACCACCGTCTCGCCATTCTGCGCGACGATGGCGTGCGTGAGTGTTGCGGAGAACTGGTCGCCCTCGCGGCTCTGCCGCGTGCCGAGCTCCTGATCAAGCGCCACGGTCATCTGGGCTCCCGCCGGCAGCGTGGCCGCAGTAACGGGAACGGGTGCGCGCTCGGGTTCCACGGTTCCGGCCGTCTCCACCGTAGCGCCGCGCTGGCAGGCGGTCGCCATGAGCGCGACAGCGGCGATTGCTGCGAATGATCTCATCATATGACACCTCTGCTCCTGGTCGGTAGTTGATTTTCCAATCACGCCCGGAGGGCAAGCGTCGGGCCAGCGTCGTGGCGCGATGCCGGGACCCCGGAGGTGGCGGCAATGATGTGCCACACAGCACGGCCGACCGGATTGCTGCCGTCGCCGAAGGACGCAAGCACAGCGTTGCGCTCTCGATGGGTGCGGCATACCGTACCGAAGCACCTGGAGGCCTCAGGCATGTACGAAACGCTCTTCTGGATTGCCGGATTCGCCACGCCTGTGTGGTTGGTGTTGATCTTCCTCCCCAGGTGGCGCGCCAGCGCGTGGCTGGCGCGATCGATGGCGGCACCGATATTCCTCGCCGCTCTCTACGTCTGGGGTGTGGGAGCGCTGATCGCCGAGCACGGACTCGGCTTCATGCGCGACTTCGGCAGCGTGGAGGGCGTTACACGGCTGCTCACAGATCCGGCTATCGCGATCGTCGCGTGGATTCACATTCTCGCTTTCGATCATGCCGTCGGCATCATGATCTACCGCGAAAACATGGAACGTCGTTACGTGTCGCTGCCCGTGCAATCCATGATGCTTGCCTTCACGTTCATACTCGGCCCGGTCGGATTCGTCTCATACTGGCTGGTACGAGCACAGCGCCGGTACCTCATGGCACGGCGGACATCCCGGCGCTGCAGGACACCAGTACGAGTCTGCCGGTTGGCGCCAGCGGCAGGGGGTGAGCGCGATAGCTTGTTCGAGCAGGGCTCGGCGTTGCCGCGAGCGCTCCTGTTTCCGAGCAGTGCACAGATGACCTCATTGTCTGCCCCATGAGCGATCATGCACCGGCCGCGCACGCGGCACAGCCCATCGAGTACGCTCCCGAAGCACCCACTGGTCTGGTTGGGTGGCGAGCCGTGCCCGGAAAGGGTCGCGGAGTCGTGGCGCTCCGCGACTGCGTGGTGGGAACCGAGCTCGAGCGAGCGCCCATCGTGGTGGTGCCGGACGACGACATCGTACATCGCGACAATGGGCACACCGTGCTCGACCAGTACCTGCTGTACTGGAGTGATGAAGACGGGCGGGAGCATGCACTCGGCGGTGGCCTGCTGATGTTCTACAATCACTCCATCACTCCCAATGTCTTGCTTCGCGACGGACCGGAAGCCGACACGATGTCCGTATTTGCGGCGCGTGACATTCGGGCTGGTGAGGAGCTGGTGTACAACTATGACATCGAGCTCTGGTTCGAGCCGAGGGAATGACCGACGCCGCCACTCATTTGCTGGTGCTCGTGGGCGTACGCCCCATCGGCGGGTTCGTCACCCCTCCATAGACGGTGATCCACCTTCGCGCGTGCTGACCATGACGCGTGTTTCCCCATGGCGAGGCACCCAGAGGTTCTGAGATGGTAGCGCCGCATCCCGCCATGCCGCCTCCACTCGCGCCGGGGGCTCGAGGGGATTCTCGTCGGTGAGTCGCCAGGTGCCCCAGTGCATGGCGCAGAAAGTCCCGCTCGCGCCGAGGTCACGATACGCCTGAACAGCCTCCTCCGGATTCAGGTGCACGGCGCGCATGAACCAACGGGGCTCGTACGCTCCAATGGGCAGCATCACCGCCTCAAAGGGGCCAAGTCGCTCACCGATGGCGGTGAACCCGGGGAAGTAGCCGGAGTCGCCGGCAAAGTAGGCCGTCGCCCCGGAAGATGCGGCCATCGCCCACGACGCCCACAGTCGCTCGCCACGTCTCCAGGGCGAGCGCGATGACCAGTGCTGCGCCGGTAGCGCGGTGATACGGAGATGGCTCGTCTCGCCGAGCTCAGCACTCTCCCACCAGTCGAGCTCAACATGCCTGCGCGCACCGCGCGCCCGCATCCAGCCGCCGTAGCCGAGCGGCGTGAACCATCGAATATGATCGCCGAAGCGCCGTATGAGCCGACGCACCGTGCGCACGTCCAGATGGTCGAAGTGGTCATGGGAGACAACCACTGCGTCGATTGGAGGGAGGGCATCGAACGCGATTCCCGGGGGAACGAACCGGCGCGGTCCCAGCCATTGGACAGGAGAGGCGCGAGGGCTCCAGTGCGGATCGGTAAGCACGTTGTAGCCACCGATCTGCACGAGAAACGTAGCGTGTCCCACCCACGTGACACGCAGCTCGTCGGTGGGCGCACGCGGTTGGGACAGCTGCGGCGCGGCGGTGGGAAGGGCGGCGGCGGTTGGGTTCGGCGCCAGCCCCTGCTTCCACCGCTCCCGTTGCCAGCGCAGCAGATCGCGCGCGCCGCGCTGCGGCAGGCCGCCGGGATTGCGGAAGCCCCCCTCTGGGTGGTGGTGGGCCGGAGTGTCGCTCGTGCGTGCTCTGGATGCCATTCGCTGGTGCTCTGCATGCATGTGGTGGGCCCACCGGACAGCCGAAGGCGCGTGATCCTCCCAGCCAGACGACGTCCGGTGGCCGCCCGGGAACGGAGGTTGCACCCGCCACCGCCGGGAGGCGCCCCACTCTTCCTGACTACGCCTTTCCCCGGGGCGCCGGCCGGCTACCAACCGCGGCCGAGGCGGTCGAAGGATAGCAGTCGATGTCCAGTGTGGTTCGCGGCTTCGCGTCGCTGTCGTTCCCGTTAGCGGTCATCCTTGCCTGTAGCGCTGCTCCAACCGAGACCAGTCGCGAGCCGGTGACGATGGTAGTGGTGAATCCAGAAAACGCCACCATCCAGGCCGGGGGGACGGTGGCCCTTAAGGCGTATGCACTCGACACCGCCGGCCGGCCGAATGACGACAGGAGGATCTTCTGGGCCTCGAGCAACGAGTCGGTCGCCACAGTCAGCTCCAGTGGCGTGGTTCGGGGGCACGCGCCCGGTACAACTCAGATAGCGGCAAGCTCCGAAGGGAAGAGCGCGATCGCAAGAGTCACCGTCACGCCTCGTCCGGTGGCGAGTGTCACCGTTACACCTGCAACTGCGCAGCTCGACCTGGGAGCGACCGTTAACCTGCGGGCCGTGACCCGCGACGCCAGCGGCAGCGAGCTGAGCGGGCGTTCGGTGAGCTGGTCGTCCAGTGCCAGCAGCGTGGCGACCGTGAACGCTAGCGGACTGGTAACGGCGGTGGGGCCGGGAACGGCGACAATCACCGCCAGGAGCGAGGGGCGGAGCGGTACCGCGGTCGTTCAGGTGCGGTCGTCGCCCGTGCGGCGCGTGAGCGTGAGCTCTCCAGCCTCCGAGCTGCGTGTTGGCGAGACCATGCAGCTCGTTGCGCGTACCTACGACAGCTCCGACCGAGAGCTCAAGGGACGTTCGATCGCCTGGTCGAGCAGCAACTCCAGCATTGCCACGGTCGACGCCAGCGGACGGGTGACCGGCCGCAGCGCCGGATCGGTCAGGATCACCGCCACCAGTGAGGGCCGGAGCGGTGACGTGTCGCTGAAGGTATTGGCGCTCGCTTCGTCGGCCCCGGGCGCGGTGGACCGGGTGGTGATCGAGCCTAGCTCGGTAACCCTGAGTGCCCGCCGCCGCGAGACCGCTCAGCTGCGGGTGCGCGCCTACGATGCGGAGGGCCGCGAAGTCTCCGTTACCAAGGTGAGCTGGCAAACCAGCGACAAGAAAGTGGCGACCGTGTCGTCGTCCGGACGGGTAAAGGCGGTGTCGCCGGGCTCGGCCGTCATCACCGCCAAGGTGTCCGGAAAGAGCGGAGAAGCCAGCGTAACCGTAAACAACTCCAAGTAGAGCGTTCCGGCACACCGTCACTGATCCGTTGGTGCCCGGTGGCGCGGAGCGCGCGTACTCCAGATACCCGGGAACCTACGGGGACCCGTAAGCCCCGCTACGTCATTAGGCGGCACACGCTACGTCATCCGGCGGAGCGCGCGGCGGCGGCTGGTGTCGCAACATGCTGTCCGTCCGGACGATCACCGCGGACCCATCCGGCGACGCGTGACGGCCCCCGCACGGAGGAGCAGCATGTACAACCTTCACCACTTGGGCCTCGGATCCGTCGCTGCGCTGGCGACCCTGGCGACCACTGCCTGTAGTGATCGGATCCATTCCCCAATCTCGCCAGCCAGCGAACAGGTAGTGGGCATGTCGCACCTTACATCACCGGGAGCACTCTCCACTGTGGTGACCAGCGCCGGAACCGTTCGGCTTTGGCCCTACACCGGGAGCGATTTCAGCGGCGAGCCCCGCGATCCGGTGAACCTCATTTTCACGGGTAATGCGGATCCACGCCTGCTGCGCGCGGCACTGGTAGAGCTGGACGGTGACAGAACCGCATTCGGCTTTCCGGACGCCTTTCCGTTCAACTGTCAGTGGACCGATGCCGTGGGCGGCGTTCAGACCGCCTACGATGAGACTGGCGGCTGGCTGGGGAGCGCGATACAGCTGGAGTGCGGCGCCTTCGGTCCGCTGCGCTTCCACCTTCGCTTCTTCAACGCCGGTGGGCATACCCTGGGTGGCGCCCACTTCGAGTTGCTCATACCGGGAACGACGAATCATCAAGTGCTGAGCTGGAAGCTGGCACAGCAGTTTGTCACCGTCGACCTCGTACGCACGGGTCTGCTCGGCACCGCTCCCGGCGGTTCGGGTCTGCTTCACCCGGTGCCAACCTTCCGGGAAATTCCGGCCGTCATTTACAACGGTCTGCCACCGGAGCTTCGCGCCATCGCCGAGGGCCCTGCCGGGAACGTTGCTGCGCCCGTCGGGATCCCCAACAGCGGTTTCGCGACGTTGCTGCATGTCGCCGGCTCGGCACCGATCGTTCCTGAAACCACGCGGCAGAGCTTCACCATCGCGTTCGACCAGGTAATACCCAAGCCTTTCTGTTCATTCGGCGAGCTGGACTACGTGCACGTTGGAGGACCGGTGGAGTTCGAGCAGCAGGTGGTTGTGACGCACGCCGGTGTCTACACCAGTCGTGTGCTGGTGACGGGGCAGCTCTCGGTAACGCCGATGGACGTTACGAGCCTTCCGCCTGCGCCGTCCGGTCCGACGTTGCCTGCACGCGTGAGCGAGCACTACCACTCGAATGCGAACGGGCGAGTCAGCCTCGCATCGGTGCTTAGACAGCAGACGATCTTTCCGCCCGCTGGCCCGGGAGGCGGGCGGTTACAGGAAACGCTCGCGATAGGGCCTGGCCACTCGAGTCGATACGATCGCGAGGAGAGTTGCGGCAGCTGAAGAAGTGGGACGGAGGCGACAGAACCAAAGGTGTCGGGTGTCGGGTGTCGGGGAGATGGAGATCTGTGCTGCTCCGAGCGCCGCTCTGGCGCACATCACCCACCTCCCGACACCCGACAACGTCTTCAGAACCGGCACCGGACAGCTGCGTGCCAATCCAACGTCCGACCGTTATCCGAGCAGCCCCTCGTCGCGAGCGAGATCCGAAAGCTCGCCGCGCGAGCTCACCCTGAGCTTGCCGAAAATATTGGAGAGGTGCGTGCTGACTGTGCGTGCCGAGATACCCAGTTCCCCGCCGATCTCCTTGTTGGACTTGCGCGCCGCTACGAGCCGCACGATCTCTGCCTCGCGTTGCGAGAGGCCGGCTGCTCCCTGAGACGCAGACAGCGGCGGTGGGCGAATGCCGAGCTCACGCATCTGCTCGCGCGTGCCGCGCAGTTCGCCCGCGGCACCGAGCCGCACGAACACGTCATGCGCACGTCGCAGCGCTCGCAGTGCATTGTCGCGTTCACCAAGCTCCTCCCAGCGGCGGGCGATCTCTCGGCGCAAGCGGGCTGCGTCGAACACATGCGGGACTTGCTCGAGCCCGTCTGCCGCTGCCTCCACACGCAGCAGGGCCGGACGGGTGGTGCCGACGAGGGTATCGAGCAGCGCGCGGCCTGCCTCCGCCCAAACGGCTCCCAGGTGATGACCCGTGCGGGCGGACTCCCGCTCGAGGAGCCTCCAATAGTGCTCGGCTTCGTCGAATCGCTTCAGTTGCAGCAGCGACTCCACAATCACGGGGAGGAGCCGGTAAATCACCCAGACGGAGTATCCGTGCGCGTCCGCGATCGCCAGTCCGGACCTGGCGCAGGCGATCGCCTCCTCGTAGCGAGTCGCATGGAGGAGGCATGATGCACGGCCGATGTGTGCAGCGATCACCGCATGGACGTCGGTGTTCCGTTCGCGCCCTCTGCCCGCGCCCGAGATCTCCCACGCCTCGTCCACGTAGGCCCTGGCGCGCTCCACATCATCGCGGCCAAGGTGCACGAGCCCGAGCCAGACGAGCAACCGCGGGAGCACCCACCTGTGGCCGAGCGAGCGGGCCAGCCCGAGAGCATCCTCACCGACGGCGACGGCGCGGTCCCAGTCTCCCGTGGCGTAGCAATAGCTCACGCCCATCTCTATCGCCCGCAACCGCAGCGCGGGCGACTGAAGCTCTTCAGCCAGCCGCTCGGCCTCGCGCTGGTGTTTGGTGGTGGCTTCAAAATCGCCCGTCAGCCCGCCGAGCAGGGCAAGTGCCCAATGCGCGGACCAGGCGAGGGCGGGTTGGCCGATCTCGTTGGCATACTCGAGCGTGCGCGCACCGTGCTCGTGCGCCTGGGTTGTGCGCCCGCTGAGCAGGTACAGCAGGAGGAGCGCCCGATGCGTTCGCGCCAGCAGTGGCAGATTGCCTGTCGCTTCCGCCATATCGCGGGCGCGGCTCGCGTCGCGCTCCGCCTGCTCCACGTCGCCGAGGTCGAGGAAGCAGACACCTCGTGTGAGGAGCAGGCGTGCAAGGATGCCTTCATCGCCGGCGCTCCGTGCCGCATCGAGCCCCGCCTGGTAGCGCGTGAGCGCCTCCTCGCGGCGACCGCGCCAGTACAACGACAGGCCCAGCCGGCGCTGGAGCGTTGCCACGCGCGAGAAGTCGGATCGCTCCGCCGCCGCCTCGAGAAGCCGCTCCCAGAGCGCGAATGCCGCATCATACTCCCCGTTCCGCTGGTGCGCCTGCGCCAGCTCCTCCATGACCGCGGCGCGGTCAGCCTCGGCTGAATCGCTGCGCTCCTCGAGCAGACGCAGCGCCGTGGACAGGTACGAGGCGGCCTCGCGGTTCGCCGACTTGGCGAGCGCGCTGCGCCCGGCGGCTACGAGGTAGGAGATGGTTTTCTCCGACAACTCAGGCGCGCCGGCACGGATGTAGTGAAACGCGAGCTCATCGGCGTGCGCGGCGGTTTCTCCTTCGTATGTCCGCTCCAGCGCGTCCGCCACGGTTCGGTGCAGCAGCCGCGCGCGGGCAAGTCCGAGGGCTTCCACAACCGTCTTGCGAAGCATTGGGTGCACGATGTCGTAGACGACGCGACCGTGTTCATCGCTCTCGATCACCAGCTGCGCGGCACGCA
>CAZWSO010000067.1:0-13091 GCA_964636485.1 uncultured Gemmatimonadaceae bacterium | reverse complement strand
AGATAATTCGGCCCCTCCTTCTCCAGAAACGCGGCGTAGATGGGATTGCGCCGCGTGAAGAACACCTTTGCCGCCGCCAGCACCTCTTCCGGGGCGAGCGATGTCACCGTCTCCTGAATCATTTTGCCTCGGCTGCCATGGAATCACGCGTGGACGCGAGAAGTTTATCGCCTTCACCTGGCGGAGTGTAGAGGAGGGGAAGCTCCGCAGTGAATTCCGACCCATTGCGCGGTTGCGACCCCAGAACGAGTTCGCCACCGAGCAGGCGCGCCAGTTGACGTGCCAGCGAAAGTCCGAGCCCCGATCCACTGTAGCGCCGCGTAGGCGATCCATCGAGCTGCCTGAACTCCTCAAAAACCAGCTGGTGCGCCTCGGGCGGTATGCCGATGCCCGTATCCATCACGCGCAAACGGACGGCCCCGCGCCCGCACTGTACCGAGACGCGCACCTCGCCCTCCTCGGTGAACTTGTAGGCGTTGGCGATGAGGTTGACGAGAATCTTCATCACCTTTCCGCGGTCGCTGCGCATGGGGCATGGCTCGCCGGGAAGATCGATCGTCAGCTCGACCGCCGGCGGGGCCGCATGCACCGCCGCCACGGCGTCGCGCACGACGTCGCCGACGTCGAACTCCTCCAGCACGATCCGATAGTCACCGCGCTTGAGCGCCGCCAGCTCGAGCAGATCCTCGATCAGGCCGAGGAGGTGCTCGCTCGACGACGTGACCTGCGACAGTGCATGTCGCTGCTCCGCCGTGATCGGTCCGCTCATCCCCTCCTGGAGAAGATAGATGTACCCGAGCACCGAGGTGAGCGGCGTGCGCAGCTCGTGCGACATGTTGGACAGGAACTCCTCCTTGAGTCGGCGTGACTCGACCGCGGCGGAGTACTGCCGCTCCAGCTCAACATTGGCTTCCGTGAGCGCCGCATTCGCGCGACGCAGCTCTTCGATCAGAGCGGCCTTTTCCGCCGACGCGGCCACCTGATCGGCCACTATGCGCAGCAGCTCGTCCTCCTCCTCCGCGAACGTGCCGGAATCGGCGAAATAGAAGGTGATGGCGCCGAGCACGCGACGCGTGGTCTGAAGCGGAAGTGCCACCAACGCGCGAAAGCCGAGCTCCCGCGCGACCTCCTGCCAGTCCGCCAACTCCTCATTCGCGAACACATCGCGGACATAGACCGGGCGACGCGTCGCAGCCGCCTCCCCGCTCGGACCGCGGCCGAGCCGTACGCGCATGTCGCCGAGGAACGGCTGAAACCGTTCGGGCCAGTTGTATGCGGCGGCAAGGCGCAACAGATCCCCCTGTTCCTCCATGAAGAAGACAGAGGCGAACGAGGCACCGACCAGCGGTGTCACGCTTGCGAGGGCAAACTCCAGCGCATCCTCGGATCGTTCCGCAGTCAGAAACGCATGCGCGATCTCGCGCACGGCCATCAGCTCGCGGATTGCGAGCTCCCCCACCTCCAGCGATGGACGTTGTCGATGCTCGGTCACGGGCCGGAAGATATTCGGCGGAACCGGTTTGGTGCCAGTCGTTTCGTGCTGCATATCACGTCACTCATTTGCGCTGTGGCGGTGTCGCGACGCGCAGTTCGACGCGTGCGATTAGGACCTCGCGCGGGGCCTCTACCACCTGGGCCACTGCATCGGCCACGGTCTCCGGGCTCATCATCCAGCTGGTGTCGGTGCCGGTCGGGAACAGCTCCGTGGCAACGGACCCTGGCATGACCACCGCTACGCGCACGCCGTGCTGCCGCACCTCGAGCATGAGCGACTCGGCAAATCCCATCACGGCATGCTTGGTGGCAGCGTAGCACGTACCGCCGACAAAGGTGTTGCGACCTGCGAGGGAGCCGACCACGATCACATCGCCGCGTCGCCGCTGCACCATGCCCGGGAGCAACGCCCGCGTAACGTGGTAGAGCGCGTTGAGGTTTACATCCACCATCCCGTTCCAGTCCTCCTCGGACAGCTCGAGGAATGGACGCATGATGGCGACGCCGGCGTTGTTGACGACCACGTCCGCCTCGATGCCGGCCAGCGCGTCCCGGACGGCCGCGGCATCCCGCAAGTCCGCGGCCAACATTCGACAGCGGCCGCCCCCGCGACCGATCTCCTCGGCCAGGGACCTCAGCGCCCCGGTGTCGCGTGCCAGGGCGACGATCTCGAATTGGCCGGCAAGCCGGAGCGCGATAGCGCGACCGATGCCGCGCGAGGCGCCCGTCACGAGCGCCACCGGCCTGACGGTCACGAAGCCACCCGGCGAACGGCGCTGAACAGGAAACGCGTTCCGAACAGGAGGGACTCCACGGAAATGCGTTCGTCATGAGAGTGCATCCGGTTCTCATCCTCCTGGTCCATGGGAAAGGGCAGGATGCCGTAGCACTGCACGCCGAAGCTGCGCATGACCGCGCTGTCGGTCGCTCCCGTGCTCATGTAGGGCGCGACCAGGAGACCGGGCAGCAGCTCGTCGGCGGTCGCAACGAGCGCCTCAAACAGTGGTGACGTGAAGGATGAGGGCGGTGGATCGTGAGCGGCAACGCCCAGATTCTTCACCTCCACCCTGGCATCGGCGATCACCGCCTGGAGGCGGTCGATCACCTCCTCGATCCGCGCCGCGGGCAGCGTACGCACGTTGAGCGTTGCGCGCGCCTCCGCGGGGATCACGTTTACCGTTACACCACCGTCGAGCACCGTGGGCGAGATGGAGTTTCGAATGAGCGCGTTCATCACCGGCACCTGAGAAAGCAGACGTGCTCCTCGCTCTACGAACGCATGCTCATCGGACGCCACATCCAGCATGGCACGCCGCTGCGCCTCGTCCGGCCACACCGTGCCGAGCCGGGCAAAGAACTCCCGTGTGGTAGCGTTCAGGCGAACCGGCTCGTGATGCGTTCCAATAGTCGCCAGTGCACGCCCCAAATGGATCAACGGATTGTCCGGCAATGGGATGGAAGCATGCCCGCTGGTGCCGCGCGCCACCACTTCGAGCACGTGCGACACCTTTTCGGTCGTCTGCACCGCTACGTACAGCGGCTTGCCGTTCACGATTCGAGTGCGACCTCCCTCATTGATGGCGAACTCGGCACGGATCAACTCGGGGTGAGTTGCGATCACCCACTCGATGCCCCACGGGCCCCCGGTCTCCTCATCGGCGGTGGCGAGAAAGATCACATCACGGGCAAGAGGGCCGCCGCCCGCATCGAGCCAGCGGCGAAGAAGCAGCATGGTCACGAGATTGGCGGCAAGCATCCCCTTGTCGTCGATCGCGCCGCGCCCGTAGAGAAAGCCATCACGCACTTCCCCGCCGAACGGATCGTGCGTCCAGCGCGCGGGCTCCACTCCCACAACATCCATGTGCGCCATCAACATCACAGGGCTGTGCTCGCCGGTGCCGCGAAGGCGAGCCACGACGGTGCCGCGTTCCGGCGCCGGCTCCAGCAGAGTGGACTCGATGCCGGCACCGGTGATCACATCGTGCAGGTAGCGGGCGAGGGCGAGCTCATTGCCCGGCGGATTTACCGTCGGAAACCGGATCAGGCGCTGGAGGTGCATCACCACCTCGTCGCGAACGTCATCCCAGTTCGCCTGGAGCTCGTCCCGCATGGGGATCATCCGGTTCTGCCCAGCACGTGCCACACTCCTCCCGTGTGGGGTGCGGCGGCCGCCAATGCCGTCACCCGCCGAGTCTTTGCGCGAGGATTTCGGGCAGCCGGTCGGCGGCAATGCGCTCCTGCCTGAGCGTGTCGCGGTCGCGCACCGTGACGGTGCCGTCGGCAGCCGACTGTCCGTCCACGGTGATGCAGCACGGCGTACCCACCTCGTCCTGCCGCCGGTACCGCCGCCCAATCGCGCCGGACTCATCGTAGAACACGGTGAAGTGCCGGCGCAGGTCGGCAGCCAGGCGCATTGCCATCTCCGGCATACCCTCCTTCTTCACTAGCGGGAAGACACCCACCTTGATTGGCGCCAGCGAGGCATCGAGCGCGAGTACGGTGCGTCCCTCCTCTTCACCGGCCACGCTCTCCTCGCGATAGGCGTTGACGAGCAGCGCGAGCAGAGTGCGGTCCGCGCCCACCGAGGTTTCGATGACGTAGGGAACGAAGCGGCGGCTGTTTGGCTGGTCGAAGTAGTCCAGTTTCTTCCCCGAATATTCCTGATGACGCGACAGATCGAAGTCGCCGCGGTTGTGCACGCCCTCGATCTCCTGAAAGCCGAGCGTGCCGCCGAAGTCAAACTGCACATCCACCGCTGCACGGGCATAGTGCGCCAGCTCCTCCGACGAATGGTCGTGGAAGCGAAGGCGGTCGGATGCGAGGCCGATATCGCGGTGCCAGACAATGCGCTCCTCTTTCCAGTGTTCGAACCAATCCATGTCAGAACCGGGCTCCACGAAGAACTGCATCTCCATCTGCTCGAACTCGCGCGTCCGGAAGATGAAGTTGCCAGGCGTGATTTCGTTACGGAACGCCTTGCCGATCTGGGCAATTCCGAATGGCACCTTCTGGCGGGTGGACTGCTGCACGTTCACGAAATTGACGTAGATCCCCTGCGCGGTTTCGGGACGCAGGTAGACCACGGCGGCCGTGTCTTCCACCGGGCCCATGAACGTTTTGAACATCAGGTTGAACTGCCGCGGCTCAGTGAGATCGCATGCCTCGTGCTCACCGGGATGCTTGCTGGGCTTGAGCGGACAGCGCGCGTCGCCGAGCTGGTCGGCGCGGAAGCGCGCCTTGCACGCGCGGCAGTCCACCAGCGGATCCACGAAGCCACTGACGTGCCCGCTTGCTTCCCACACTCGTGGATGCATCAGGATCGCCGCATCGAGCCCCTCGATGTCGTCACGGGCACGCACCATGGCGTGCCACCAGCGGTCCTTGAGGTTCCTCTTCAGCTCCACACCGAGAGGTCCGTAGTCCCATACCGACCCCGTACCCCCGTAGATCTCGGAGGACTGGAAGATGAAACCGCGGCGCTTGCACAGCGCCACGAGCTTCTCCATCACGTCGGGATGGCTGCTGATCGTACTCGTCATGGGTGTCGATGTCGGTGTCCGCCTGCGCGCCGCTGGGGCGCGGCGCACGGCGTCCATGAATCTACACTCCAGCATCGGGAGGGGGCAGACTTAGCCGGCGCGCCGTCACGCCAGTGCGATGATCTGGTCGCGCCTGGTGCCCACACTAACGTATACCACGGAGGTTTCGGCAAGCTCCTGAATGCGGTCGAGGTAGCGTCGTGCAGCCGAGGGAAGATCTTCGAGACGGCGCGCCTCGGCGGTGGAGCGCTGCCAGCCATCGAGCCACTCGTAGCGCGGCACCACCCGTTCCAGCAGCACCAGATCACCGGGGAACTCGGTATGCAGTTCGCTTTCGTCCTCATAGCCGGTGCAGATCGCGATGCGGTCGAGCGTGTCGAGCACGTCCAGCTTGGTGACTGCCAGGCCGGTGAGCCCGTTGACGCGCGCGGCGTAGCGCACGACAACGGCATCGAACCAGCCGCAGCGTCGCGGTCGACCGGTGGTTGCGCCGAACTCCGCACCGAGCCGACGCATCTCCGATGCAAGCGGCTCGTCCATCTCGGTTGGCAGCGGACCGTTGCCCACGCGGGTCGTGTACGCCTTCACCACACCTATTACTGCGTCGAGCGCTGTAGGTGCGATGCCGGCGCCGATCGCGGCGCCGCCAGCCGTTGTATTACTGGAGGTCACGAACGGGTACGTGCCGTGATCCACATCGAGAAGTGAACCTTGCGCTCCCTCGAGCAGGATCGCCGCGCCAGCGGCTCGCGCGCGGTGCATCGCCAGACCAACATCATCCGCCAGGGGAAGCAGCCGCGGCGCGAGACGCTCGAGGAGCTCGAGCGTCCCCTCGGCATCGGCGCGGCGGCTCGTGCCGCACACCTCCAGCCGCGCGTCCGCAGACTCGGCACCTCGCTCGACCAGCGCCCGCAAGCGCTCCAGGTGCCGCAGATCCTGAACCCGGATGCCGCGACGCGCGATCTTGTCCTCGTAGGCCGGCCCGATCCCCCGTCCCGTCGTACCAATCTCGCGGCTCGCCGCGCTCTCGCTGTCGATGAGCTTGTGATAGGGGAGGACAAGGTGCGCCCGTTCACTGACGTAAAGACGTCCCTCCACGTCGATCCCCTCTCCCACGAGCTCATCGATCTCCGTGAACAACGTGTCCGGGTCCAGCACCACGCCGTTACCGATGGCGCAGCGCACGCCTGCGTGGAGAATACCGCTCGGGATCTGATGAAGGATGAAGGAACGTCCGCCAATCTGCACCGTGTGGCCCGCATTCGCCCCACCCTGGTAGCGAACCACCCAGTCCGCCCCCTCGGCCATCACGTCGACGAGCTTGCCCTTCCCCTCGTCGCCCCACTGGGCACCCACGACAACGACCGTCCGTGTGCGGTTGTCGAACATGCTCCTCGTCTGGACAGGTGTTGGGCACTGCCGTTCCGCCACAGGCAGAAACGACGAACGCCCCGCGCGGCGCGGGGCGTTGATCGAATCTACCGGCACCCACGGCGCTGTCAACTCAAGCGGGCTGCGGCTCATCAAAACGGGGCCGCGGAATACGGACGGTGAAGGTGCTGCCCACTCCCGGCGTACTTGCGACACTGATCTCTCCCCTTAGTAGATCAAGGAGCTTCCGCGTAATGCTCAAGCCAAGACCGGTCCCCGGATACACGCGGGTGCGAGACTGGTCGACCTGGCGGAACTCCTCGAATATCAGATCGAGGTGGTGTGGCTGGATGCCGACTCCGGTGTCGGTGACGTTGAGGCGGATCCAATCGCCCTCCAGCTCCGCGCGAAGTGTCACCGAACCCGTTTGTGTGAACTTGATGGCGTTGGAAAGGAGGTTGAGCACGATCTGCCTGACCTTTGTGCGGTCCGTCTGTATTGGCGGCATGGCGGCCACCGACCATTCCAACACCAGCGCCTTCGCGCGGGCCAGCGGTTCCATCTCGGTGGCCGCGCCGGCAACGATCTCCTCCAGTGCAACCTCCTCGATGCGGAGCGGCATCTTACCAGCCTCAATTCGGGCCAGATCGAGAATGTCATTTACGAGCGCCAGCAGGTGCTGCGAGGAGGATGCGATCCGCTCGAGGGCGTCGGCCTGCTGCGGCGTAAGATCCCCGTAGATGCGGTCCTGCATGAGGGATGCGTAGCCGAGCAGCGCGTTGATAGGGGTCCGCAGTTCGTGCGACATGTTTGCCAGGAACTCGGACTTGAGGCGGCTCGCCTTCTCCAGCTCACTCGACTGCCAGAGCAGCCGGCGGTTCTGTGCTTCGAGGTCCTGCGTCGCCACCCGGACGCGGTCTGCCAGCTCCTCGTTGAACCGCTTCAGCTCCTGGTAGAGACGTTCATTTTCCGCCTGCTGGGTGAGGTCGTGCAGCACGGACACGATCGCCTGCGGCTCGCCGCTCTCGTTGAGGATCTTGCCGGCAAGGATCTCCACCGGAAGCTCACGGCCGTCATCCGGATCCACCACCAGGAGTCTCTCCCGGCGATACAGGGCGGAACTCGTGGCGAAGTCGGTTACGAGTGCCATTATTTGCCTGCTGCTGGCCTGCACGCGCTGCGCGTGCCTCGATTGGGGCTGCACTGCGGCACGATTGAACAGGCGTTCCGCAGGCGGGTTCATGAGCACGATCCTGGACCGCTCATCTGTGACGAGTATCGGATCGGCGACACTGTCGAGGATCATGTTCAGCCGGTCGCGCTCTCGGGAGGAGCGCATCTCGGCCTCGCGGAGCCGCTCGAACTGGCGCTCCAGCTCCATGGACGCCTGCTTGAGATCGGTGACGTCACGTAGCGCGGAGAGGCGCGCGCCCGCCGGCAGCGGCGGGCGCGACATTGGATGCGTCATGACCTCGAAGAGCAGGTCCTCTCCGGTCTCCGGGTCGACCAGGTTCAGCTCGCGTGGAGCCGCCGCGTCTTCCACCTGCTCTTCCAGACGGAGAAGGTGTGTGCGGAACAGCACCTTGTTGATCTCGATCGCGCGCCGGCGGCCTTCCGCGTCCCCGTCCCGCAACGTGAGCAGATGCTTCGCCCGCCGGTTGCTCACGAGCATATGTTGCTGAACGTCCGTGATAACGACGGGATCGGGAAGCGTGTCGAACACTGCCTGAAGCAACCCGCCAGGGTCCGCCTCCGCCGCGGTGGCACCGCTCGGCCGAGCGCCGTGAGCAGAGAGCAGCACTGCATCGGGCTTCTGCACTACTCCCCCCCTCCAACGTCCTCACACGCAGATCGCCCACCCGCTGCATCCGCCCACGGGGCCTTTCTGCCCGTGGGGGTTTGTTCCGTCATTCACGACTCCTGCAGCTCAACCGCCCGGGCGATGAACCGGCTCGCGAGATCCACGCCCACTCCGTGCACCCGCGAGAGATCGTCCTGCGGTGTGTGCACCCGCGCTACCGTTCGCGCGTCCCCCCGACTCACGGTTACCACCTCCCAGCCGGCATCCGCCAGCGCCACACCGTCCACTAGGACGCCAGGAAACAGTCTGCCCGGCCTGACCTCTTCCTGCAATTCTCCCGCCGACTGGCCGAGAGCACGAAGGAGCCGCCGCGGCGCGCGCCGCGTATAGGTCAGGCGAAGCGTTCCGCGATCGTCCACGCCATCCACGTTTATGGCGCGGCCCGGCCCCCGCTCGCGAACGAACGCCCGGGCACCGGCGAGGCCAAGCTCCTCGGCGCTGGTGATAAGGACTCCCAGTGGCAGGTCCCGAGGCACGGCGGCGGCAGCAAGAAGGACCGTCGCCATTCCCGTCGCGTTGTCCACGGCTCCCACGGAGCGGGCCTGAACCACGCTCGCTGCGACGGGCAGCCCGGCAAGCACACCCGCCAAGCCGATCATCAGCCAGAGTGGGGCAATCGGCTCCCCGCCAAGCTGCGCGATGGCGGCCAGCAGCGCGGCGATCCAGATCAGCAGCGTAGCGGCGATGCCAAGCGCGCGCACCATGATCGATACGGGCTGCGACTTGGAATCCAGGTGTGCTACGAGCCAGAGCGCGGGCTCGCCGCGGAAGGCAACCAGATTGGTCGAGCTCCGCCGCCCGAGCGGAAAGTGCAGGATCCCACGTCGCATGAGCCAGAGCGACGCGATGCCAAGCAGCACACCACCGGCGGCGAGGATCGTCAGCGCGGCCGCGCCGGAACCCCGATGGCCAGCGAGGGCGGCAGCGGCAAGCAGCAGGATCGAGGTCGCACCCGCGGCCGATGTCGCATACTTCCCGGGCCAGTCGGAGAACTCGAAGTTTTCCTCGCGGACTGTGAAGCCAGCACCCTTCAGCTCGGCGGCACAGTACGCACGAGCGGCAGCTTCGGCCGCGCTCCCCGCCGGTCGCGGCTCCGTGGCGAGTTGCGCCAGGTGCGCGCGTCCCGTCATGGGCATCGGGCTACCCTGCCAGCCCTGCGGTGGTAAGAAGCTCTGCTACGCTTTGACGCTCACGCTCTCGGAGTGGAAGCAAGGGCGGTCGCGGGCGGCCTCCGTTCAACCCGACCCTATCCAGCGCCGCTTTCACACCGGGTACACCGTACGCCGCGATGACTCCCTTTGCCAGGGGCGCCAGTCGCTCCTGCTCCCGGCCGGCTGCTGCCCGGTCCCCGGCGTGGAACGCCTGGAACAGATCGACGGCCTGGCGCGCGGCGAAGAGAGCCACCGCGAGAATGCCGCCACGGGCACCCATCTCGAGAGCGGCATATACACCCGAGCCACTGCCGGTCATCACCGTGAATCGTTCCGACTGCGCTTTCATGTAGCTGCCGAGCAGTTGCAGGTCCCCCGACGAGTCCTTGATCCCAGCTACATTGCCGTGTCTCGCGAGCTCGAGCACGAGCCCAGGCGCCAGCGAGAAATGCATGTACTTCGGGATGTTGTACAGCAGGACCGGGACCGGACTGTCGTCCGCTACGCGACGATAATGCGTGGCGAGAGCTTCCGCGCTCATCGCATCGGCATAGTAGTGCGGCGCCACGACGAGCACCGCGTCGGCACCGCGCTCGGCGGCTTGCCGGCACTGCCCGATGGAAGCGCGAGTAGACTCCGCACCCGTACCCGCGATCAGCCAGCGGTCGTCCGGCACCAGCGGCCGTGCCCATTCGACGAGCGCGTTGCGCTCCGCGGAGTCGAGCAGCGCCGCTTCGCCCGTCGAGCCACAAACTACGATGCCGGAGAGACCGGCAGCCAAATGCGCCTGCACATTGTCGCGAAACGCCGCTGGCGCCAGTTCGCCCGTCTGCTCGTCGAACGTCGTCACCACCGGGCCCATCACACCGGCGAGTGCCCGTGTCACCGCCTTGGCTTCCCGGGGATCAGGTCGTTCTGGAACTGATCGATCAGTGATCCCTCTCCTTCGTTTGGTGCGTCCACCATCCGGGAGGTTGGTAACGGCGGGATAGCATTGCTGCAGTGGGGTGTGGGTGCGCCCGAGGAGCCGCGCACCGCGGGAACACTGCCGCTGGCGCGGATCGCATCCATTCCTTCGGTGGCCCGGTTGTCGCCGCCGAACGTTCGAACATGAAGAACGAAATCGGATGGTCTGGTGGCCGCCGCCCTGGCGATCTCGAATGTTACGTGGCCCTCCCTCACGAGATCCATGAGATGCTGATCGAAAGTCTGCATGCGATACTGATCGCGCCCATCGGCCATCGCATCCCGGATTTCCACGGTGCGATTCGCATCCATGATGAGGTCGCGGATAAGTGGTGTCACGACCATTACCTCCGCGGCGACGATACGTCCGGGGCCATCCGCCCGTGGCAACAGGCGCTGCGACACCACAGCATGCAGCGTTTCAGCCAGGCGGATGCGGGCGACCCCCTGTTCCTCGGAAGGGAACATTGAAATGATGCGATTGATGGTGCTCTGGGCGTCCGGCGTATGCAATGTGGAGATTAACAGGTGGCCGGTCTCCGCCGCCTTCATCGCGGTATCCACGGTTTCCGCGTCGCGCATTTCGCCGATGACAATAACGTCCGGGTCCTGACGGAGGGCCGCGCGGAGCCCCATCTTGAAACTTTCGGTGTCCACACCGATCTCGCGCTGCGTGATCGAGCAGTTCATGTCCCGATGAAGATACTCGATCGGGTTCTCCAGCGTCACCACGTGCTTGCTCATGTGGCGGTTCATATGCCCCAGCACGGCGGCGATCGTGCTCGTCTTTCCTGACCCGGTCACCCCCGTCACCAGCACCATGCCCCGCTCGACGTCGGCAATCTCCGCAAGCACCGGCGGCAGGCAGAGCCGCTCGAAGTCGGGAATGTCCACCGGGATCACGCGCATGACGATCATGAAGCTGGTCCGTTGGCGCATGATGTTGACGCGGAATCTGCCGACTCCTGACACGCTCCAGGAGCAGTCATGATCCCTGATGTCATCGATGCGGCGGCGGTCCTCCTCGCTGGTGAGGAGGCGCATCGCGATGGCACGCGTCTGGTCGGGCGTAACCGCCTGCGCCGAGAGCGCCACCAGCTTGCCGTCGATCCGCGCGCGGAAGACGTCGCCGGCCTTGATGTGCAGATCGGAGGCGCCGCGTTCGACGGCGGCTCTTATGATCTTCTCCATGTCCCCGTTCGTCTTTTGGGCTAGTAGCCGACGTGCTTGTCGACCACGTTGCGCATCTCGCGTCCTTCGGCCCAGCGGCGCCAGTTGTCCACGAGCAGATCGATCTGCCGCCGCCAGAACGCGCCGCCTGTCACGCCCGAGACGTGCGGCGTGAGGAGCACATTGGGGAACCGCCAGAGCGGGCTCTGCGGCGCCAGGGGTTCACGAGCGAACACGTCCAGCACCGCTCCGCGGAGCCTCCCCCTTTCCAGAACAGCGGAAAGAGCGTCCTCGTCCACCAGCGTCCCTCTGGCGACGTTGACGAGGATGGCACCCGATGTGAGACTCTCAAATACGGTACGGGTAACCAGATGGCGGGTCTCGGCGGTTGCCGGAGCGCTCACGATAAGAATGTCCACTGAAGGGAGTAGCTCGGCCCATTCGCCCGGCCCAACCACGCGCTCGAACCCAGGAGGCACTCCCCTCTGGGGACGCCGTCGCACTCCAGTGCACCGGCATCCCAGGCTGGCCAGGCGTGTCGCGACTGCGCTTCCTACGCCGCCGGCGCCGAGGACGAGCGCGTGACAGTCCCCCAGCTCCCGCACCGTGCTCCTGCTTCCCACGAATGGTTCGCGGTCCCAGCGCCTCTCAGCGCGCTGAACTACGGCCAGATCGAACGAGCGAAGCAGGAAGAGGACCCCGCCAACAACATGCTCCGCAATCGGCACGGCGTGCACGCCGGCGGAGTTGGTGAGCACGACGTCGCTTTCCCGCATCTCCGGAAAGAGCGAACTGCCGACACCTGCGGCAGCCGAGTGAACCCAGCGGAGCCGCCGTCCCGCCCGAAACAGCTCCGGGGCAATTCCGAATCCGGCATAGGCCTCCGCATCGACAATGGCCGCGAGCACTTCGCGAGAGGGCCCACTGCCGCCATCGCCATCGGACAGTGTCGAAGAGGTGACAATCTGAATCCGCCACCCTGGAGGCGCTTCGGCCAGGAGGCGCTCCTCCGCCCACTTCGGAAAGGCCCAACGCGGCGCCACCGCGCGAAGGTCGGCGACCAGCAACCGCCCCGCGTTCTTCAATGGCGCACGCTCTCCACGTCCGGACGCCCCATAAGGATGCTGGCCAGCTCATCGACTCGCTGCGAAGGACCACTGAGCTTGACCTGGTAGTAGCGTTTGTCGGGGTGCTCGGTTACCTGCCGCGTCTGCACGGAGAGTCCCAGTTCCTGGATGACGCCGGCAATCTCGCTGAAACGGAAGTCCCGGGTGGTCTGGAGAGAGATGACGCGGCCCCGATGCGCTCGCACGTACCGCCGCTCGGCCCAGCCGAGAACGACGAGCACGGCCAGCACCAGTGCGGTGCTGCCTACCGCCGCGAGGTGCTCGCCCGCACCAATGGCGAGACCGATGGCGGCGACGACCCAGATCGTTGCCGCGGTAGTCAACCCGCGCACCGCCCCGCGAGACTGAATTATCGAACCGGCGCCGAGGAAGCCGATTCCCGAGACCACCTGGGCGGCGATGCGGCCCGGGT
>CAZWSO010000066.1:0-13192 GCA_964636485.1 uncultured Gemmatimonadaceae bacterium | reverse complement strand
CCACCACGGTCGGAGCACCGGCAAGCGGGGTAACCTCCACCGCCCGCACGACCTCCCGCACCGCGCGGAGCGGTATGCCATACTCATGCGCGTCCAGGTCGAAGATCAGGATGTTCACGGCCTTGCAATGGTGGTCCGACGATCATGATAAAAGCGGCTGACCTTGCAAGGATCGGGCACGCGGCGTCGGGATGCCGGACCCTCAGCTGTTCGGGAGCCTAGCACTCGCCCTGCAGAGGAACCCGGTCCGGGGGGGCGACAGGCGATGGTAAAGCGACGGTCGCAGCGCGCTGCGAGGAACGCGGCGAGAAGGGTAAGCGCCGAATTCCCGGGAAACCAAACGCGGCCGTAATCGGAGCGTGCCGTCCATGGCTCGAGCTGCTCCCGGCCCGAGGTCAGCGGACGCCGAGCACCTCGCGAAACGCACCCTCCAGCCGTGGGAAGCGGAACTCAAAGCCGGCGTCGCGCAGCCGGCGAGAGTCCACGCGCTGACTCGCCAGCACCGTTGCCTCGGCCATTTCGCCGTACGCGAGCTTCACCGCGAAGGCGGGCGCGATGGTGACCGTCGGTCGGCCAAGCACCTTGCCCAGCGTTCGCGTGAACTCGGCGTTCGTCACCACTTCGGGCGCCACCACGTTCACCGCTCCGGAGATGTCGTCACGCTCGAGGAGGAAGAGGATGGCGCGCAGCGCGTCCGGCAGCGCCACCCAGCTCAACCATTGATTGCCGCTACCTATTATTCCGCCAACGCCGATCCTGAAGATCGGCAGCACGCGTCCAAGCATGCCCCCTTCCGGTGTGAGCATCACGCCGGACCTCGTGTGGGCCACGCGAATGCCCGCTCTGGCGGCGGGGCCGGTTGCTCCTTCCCACTCGCGGCCCAGCCGTCCGAGAAAGTCGTCTGAAGTGGAGCTTCGCTCGTCGAGCAGCTCGTCGCCGCGGTTCCCGTAGATGCCGACTGCCGACGCGGTGATCAGCACTCGAGGGCGAGGCTCGGCGATAGTCATGGCGGTCGAGAGCACCTCGGTGCTCCGGACCCGGCTTTCGCGAATCCGGTGCCTCACCGCGTCCGTCCACCGCTTGCCGAGGTTTTCACCCGACAGATGCACCACCGCCTCGATCCCGGAGAGCATGGATGGATCAAGACGTCCCTCGTTCGGCTGCCAGTACAGCTCGTCACTTCCCGGCCGAGGAACGGTTCGTACAAAGCGCCATACCTCGTGGCCCGCCGCCCGCAGCGCGGGGACCAGCGCGCTCCCCACCAGGCCCGTGGAGCCGGTTACCGCGATCCGCATCGTCCTCCCTCCTCCGGGCTCTGTGAGGCGCTGCCCGTACCCGTCCGCATTCTGCTCAGAGCGCCCTGGACCCGCTCCGCACAGGCACCACCACTGGATGACGACTGTCGGGTTCGCCGGGGAGCTCTTCACCCGGATTGACAAAGGTATCCGTTTCGACCGCGCGCTGGCGCTCGTAGAGCTGTCGGTATCTCCCGTGCATCGCCAGCAGCTCGTCCTGCGTACCACGCTCCACGATCTCTCCGCCCTCCAGGACGAGGATCTGATCAGCGCTTGCAATTGTTGATAGCCGGTGAGCAATGACGAAGGTGGTCCGCCCGCGGCGCAGCGAGCGCAGCCCATCCCGGATCATGGCCTCGCTCTCGCTGTCGAGGCTGGAGGTGGCTTCGTCAAGGATGAGGATGCGCGGATCGGCGAGTATCGCCCGAGCGATGGCCACCCTCTGGCGCTGACCGCCCGAAAGCTTCACACCGCGTTCCCCCACGATCGTGTCGTATCCCTTCTCGAAGCGGTCGACGAACTCCTCACAGTGGGCGATGCGGCCGGCTTCCCGAATCTCATCCTCGGCAGCAAGCGGACGTGAGAACCGGATATTGTCGCGGATCGTACCGTCGAAGAGGAAGTTGTCCTGCATGACGACGCCCAGTTGCGAGCGGTACTCGCGCAGGCGCAGCGTGTCGAGATCGCTGCCGTCCACCAGAATGCGCCCGCGGGCCGGGCGGTAGAACGCCATTACCAGGCCAATGAGAGTGCTCTTTCCCGAGCCACTCGATCCCACCAGCGCCGTAGTAGAACCTTCCGGGGCCACGAACGACACATCGCGCAGCACGGGGACTCCGGCTTCGTACTCGAAGTGTACGTTCTCGAACCGTACCTCGCCCTGCAGTTCGGGTACGGGCACCCGCATACCATCAGCCTCATCCTCGGTGGCGATCTGGCGCAACTCCCGGATGCGGTCGAGGCCGGCGAATGCCTCGCTGATCTGTGTGCCGATGGACGCGATCTGCACCAGGGGAGCGGCAACCATTCCGATGAAGAAGACGTACATAACGAAGTCACCGAGCGTCATCGTGCCGGCGAGAATTGCGTTCCCTCCGAAGATGATCAGCAGCACACCCACCGCACCCACGACGACCGTGGAGAAAGCGCTGACAGCCGATATGCCGGTGATCGTGCGTGCGATGTTACGGAACAGACGGTGCACCCCCTTCGCGAACACCACGCGCTCGCGGCGCTCGGCGGTGTACACCTTCACAGTGCGGACGCCGCCCAACGCCTCTCCGAGCCGCCCCGTCACTTCCGCCTCGATTCTGCCGCGCTCCCGGAAGATCGGCCGCAACCGCGTGAAGGCAAGCGCCATCACGCCGCCGAAGGAGAGGAGAACGCCCAACGTCATGAGCGTGAGCTGCCAGTTGAGCCAGAACAGCACGCCGAGCGCGATGATCGCGGTGAACACGCCACCCACGAGCTGCACGAGCCCGGTGCCGACGAGGTTTCGAATGCCCTCCGCATCGTTCATGATGCGCGAGATGAGGATGCCGCTCTGTGTCGAGTCGAAGTAGGAGACAGGCAGCCGCAGCACGTGCGCCTCGACGGACTTGCGCATATCGGCGATGGCACGCTGCGCCGTGATGCTTACCACCTGCGAAAGGGCAAAACTCGTCCCCGCCTGGAGTAGCGTGGCCGCACCGACGGCAAGGGCGAGGAGTGGCAGAAGTGATGCGTTTCCCGCCACCAGTACGTCGTCAACGAGAAACTTGGATGACGCCGGCAGAACGAGCCCCGCAAGACGGTTGATGAACATGAGCACCAGACCAACGGCAAGGGGGCCGCGGTGGCGCCAGATCAGCTCGCGCGATTCGCGCCATACCGTGCTGAGCGGTGGCCGCTTTCGTCGAGCCGGTGTGTCGGGTGTGTCGGGAACCGTCACGATACCTTGATCAGGGGTCCCCGCAAGCTACTCTATTGGACGGCTCCCGCGAAGGGCGGGACGATGGACCCGACCGAGGAGTGTGATGCGTTTAGTCATGCGTTGTAATGTATGCCTGGTGGAATGGGGGCGGCTGACGGCTGTGTTAACTGGCGCGCTGCTGCTCACCTCCGAAGCGAACGCCCAAACGATCCTGAACGTGGAGCGCTTCCAGATGGAAGAGGTGGAGGAGTTCCACGCCGGCGTTTCACTGTCGGGGAGCGCACAGTTCGGCAATACCGAAGTGGTGAACGTGCGAGGCGAGGGCATCGTGGGATACCGCGCGGTGGAGGGGCGCCACTGGCCCCGGATCATCTTCGGTGGGAGTTATCTGCGCCAGCGTGGGCGGGCGGCGATACTCGACAACCGGTTCGTGCAGCTGCGCTACTCGTACCGACTCTCGGACCAGTGGAGCACCTTTCACTTCGTGCAGATGCAGCGCAACCAGACGCTGCTCCTGCGCGAGCGCGAGCTGCTCGGCTCGGGGCTGCGAGCGGTGGTGGCGAGGGGCGAGCGCACGTCATTCGATCTCGGCACCGGTCTCATGATCGAACGGGAGGTCCTCGAGCCGGAAGCCCTTGGCCCCGGTGACCAGGCTCGCGTGCGGACCGTGCGTGTCACGAACATGGGCGTGCTCACACACGAGCTGCCGTCGGGGGCGCGACTGGTGAGCATCACGTACTTTCAGCCGGGATTGCGGACTCCGGCGGATTTTCGGCTGCTCAGCGAGCTTGGCTTGCGCGCGCCCGTGACGACCGCGCTGGGTCTGACGCTATCGGGCAACTGGCGCCACGACAGCAGACCCCCCGCGGCGCTGCGAGCCAACGACATCGGCGTGAACGTCGGGCTCAGCATCGACGTTCGCTGACGAGCGCTTGCCAGTGGGGGCTGCCCGGTTTGCCGCTCGATCGACCCTGCGCGATGAACATTCGAAGGAGATCCTCGGCCCGATCGACGTCCTCCGGATCGAAGACATCGGCGGGAAGCCGGCGACAACCGCCGAGGGCGAGCTCGGCCAGGTCCAGGGCGCGAGAGTGAAGCGTGGCATCGCGCAGACCACTCCGCCCCGCGGAAAAGAGTGCGGACGAATCCGGAGGACCGAGCAGGTCGAGCGCGTCGAGGAGGACGTCGCGGTGCAGCAGCACGCCACAGACCAGCGCCAGTGGTGCAGCGAGCTGCTCGGTCGGTACGGCGTCTGCCGAGCGAAGCTCGAGGTGCGCCCGGGGGCGAACCTCCGGAAACAGCGTGGTCAGGTGGGTGTCCCAGTCGTCGAGGGATGCCGCGCCGGCCGCGGCCATCTCGCCGAAGGGGATGTATTCATCCTCGGGCGAGCCAAGCAGCATGGCCGGTGCGCGAAGCGCAAATTCAAGGTACTCACTCTCAAAATCCTCGCCGGCAAACAGGCCGGTCCGCATCGGGTCGACGTACCTCCAGTTCTCCGCGCGAAAGCTGGCGCAGCCTGTATCCTCTCCCGCGTACCAAGGCGACGACGCGAACATGGCCACCAGTATCGGCGCCATGGAGTTCGCGGCGCGCCAGGCCAGCGCCGGCTCCGCGCTCGGGTCCACGCTCAGTTGCAACGCCGCGGACTGCCTCATCATGCGCGCGCCGGCGGGGCCGATGTGCGCGAAGTAGCGCGCCATATGTTCGTACCGATCACATCTCGCCTGTAGCGGCGACCGATCGATCGTGTTGTGCGGGTCCATCCCGGTGGAGAGGAGCGTCATGCCGTACTCTTCCATACCTTCGCACAGCACTCCCTCCAATTCGCGCAGTCGCGCCAGCAGCGCCGACACGTTTGCATACGGGGCCGAGGCAAGCTCGAGCTGCCCACCCGGCTCCCATCCGGCCACGGCTCCACACGGAAGTATGAACACGGGCGCCCCTCGCGCCGAGCGGCGCTCGCACCAGCCGTGTCGCCGCGCAAGAGCGCGCGCAACGTCGAGCGTCCCAGGGAGAGGCGGCGTGCCAAAAATGGGTGCGGGGGCACCGGCGGCGTCGAGCACGATCCACTCGAGCTCGGCGCCGACGCGGCGACTGGCGCGAACGCTCGGAAGCATGTGCGCACGCAGCCGCTCGCGAAGCGCGCCAGCCAATGCGGGAACTGCCACGGTCACGACGCCACCGTGGCCAGCGAGAGCGCGAACGCGCCGGCCCGATCAGTCATCCAGGTTTCAAGCGTGAAGCCGGCGTCACCCAGCATGCGCTCCACCTCGGGCCGGTCGTACTTGCAGCTTACCTCGGTGCGAATGCTCTCCCCTGCCGCGAACGAGAAGGATCCGGCACCCGGTACCTCGACGGTCATGCGTCGCCGGGCAACCAGGTGCATCTCGACGCGGCGCTCCCACGGCTTCCAGAGTGCGCGGTGCTCGAAGCCATCGAGATCGAATCGCGCCCCAAGCTCACGATTGAGAACCCGCAGCACGTTACGGTTGAACTCCGCCGTCACACCCTGCGCGTCATCGTATGCAGCCTCGAGCATCGCGGGGTCCTTGACCAAATCGGTGCCGAGGAGCAGCGCATCGCCAGCCGACAACGTCGCGCGGATTCGCGAGAGCAGATGGTGCGCCTGTGCCGGCTCAAAGTTGCCGATCGTGCTACCCAGGAACGCATACAGCAGCGGTGCCGGGTGCGGCGCAGGTACGGAGACGTCGTCCCGCATGTCGGCGACGACGGGACGAACGTGCAAACCCGGGTACTTCACGCGCAGGCGGCGGGCCGTTTCCTCCAGCGCGCGTGGCGCCACGTCCAGCGGCACGTAAAGCTGACCCCCGCCCGCGCGGCGCAGCGCCTCGATGAGCACATCGGTCTTTGACGCGCTGCCGGCGCCCAGCTCCGCCAGCGTCGCGGCAGGAAACCGATCGGCGATCCAATCCGCTCGCGCCGTCAGGATCCCACGCTCGGCTCGCGTGAGATAGTACTCGGGAAGCGTGGTGATTCGATCGAACAGGAGAGAGCCGGCCGCGTCATAGAACCAGGTGGGTGCCAGCTCCTTCTGTGGACGCGCCAAGCCCGTGCCAACATCGGCGAGCATTCGCTCGCGGTCGCGCGTGTTCCTTCGCGGGCCTCGCGCGAAGTCGTCGAGCGCGCGCTGCGCGTTAGACATCCCGCGCGCAGCGAAAGCCGCTGAAGATCTGGCGGCGGATTGGGTAATCCCAGTTGCGGAAGGTAGACCGGGCCAAATACCAGGGAGTCGCCCATGAGCCGCCGCGCAGCACCTTGTATTCGCTGCCGAAGAACGCCTCCGAGTACTCGCGATAGGGGAACGCCTCGAAGCCCGGATACGGGGTGAAATCACTCGCCGTCCATTCCCACACGTCGCCGATCATGCCGTAGCAGCCAATGGGGGACACGTTGTGCTCGTAAGCACCCACCGGTGCGGGCGCAAAAGTCAACTGATCCACGTTTGCCAGCGTGGGTGAGGCTGCCCCGCCGCCCCACGGCTGCTCGCGCTTGCGGAGGGTGGCGGGATCCCAGCTAGCAGCCGCCTCCCACTCGACTTCCGTCGGCAACCGCTTCCCGACGAATCGCGCGTAAGCCTCCGCCTCATGGTAGGAGACATGGCACACGGGGCGGAGCACGTCGATCGGCAGCAGCTGATCCATGTCGCGCTCAAACCAGCGGTCGTCGCATCGCGTCCAGCCTTGCGGCGCCTGGACATCGTGCTCCCGCAACCATCGCCACCCTTCCTCCGACCAGTAGCGGCGATCGGCGTAGCCGCCGCCTTCCACGAAGGCGTTGTAGGCGCCGTTCGTGACGGGAGTGATGTCTATCAGGAAAGGTGCAAGACGGACGACATGCACCGGGCGCTCGTTGTCGTAGGCAGCGGATCGATCGTTCGTACCAATGAACACATCGCCGCCTGGAAATCGGACCATCTCGCCGTCACCGAACGTGTGAACGGCCCGGGGTGGCGCGGAACGGTCCGGTACCGCGTACTCCGGATCTCTCCTCAGCTGAAGCGCCTGAAGCATCGTCTCCTGATGCTGTCCCTCGTGCTGGACCACCATGCGATAGACGTACCCGTCGCGCAGCAGAGGAGAGGGCGAGCCGCTGCCGAGGGGCGCGTGCCGGAGCCGTTCAAGCGTCACCCGGCGTATCCATCGTAGCTCATCGAGCGCCGCGGCCAGAGTCGGGAGGTGAAGCACGCCGCGCTCAGGCCTCGGGTGCTCGAAGGGATTATACGTACCTGGCATCTCCGCGAAGGCGATCTCGCCGTCGAGCTGATGCTGGAGCCAGAGCGTCTCGAAGGCAGCAATGTGACCAAGATCCCAGACAAGCGGGCTCATGAGGGGGCTGTGCTGAGCCGTCGCCTGCTCCTCGGTCACCGTGCTGAGGAGCAGTTCGGTACGCTCGCGGACCTCCGTCAGGAGCTGCTCGAGCTGCGAGGCAGTGGGGAGCCGGGCCGGGATGATGGAAGTTTGTTCCATGAACTCGGTCAGCGATACAGAAGTCGTGCCGGATGCGGGCCTGGAACCGCAGGACTTGCAACGAACGTCGAGGCAAGCCTGGAAGTTCCCGGGGAAGCCTGCGTGCGCCGGCGCTGAAGGTCGAGAGGCCATCGGATTCTGGCAGACACGGAACAGGGCGCCGGGAATCAATCCCCGGCGCCCTTCGTTGCCCTGGCAATGGAGGCTCAGGCCGCCAGCAACCCCGACGCGAGCCAGGTGCGAGCGCCCGAAATGCCCGTCCCGGCGCAGTGGTATCGAGCCGGTGGGAACCCCGCGACGCCGATCTCGAGCACGTCCCCCTCCTGCGCGGGGAGCTGCTCGCCGATCGTCTCGAGAGCCTCTGCGAACGATGCACTCTGTATGACGCCCGCCTCACGGATGCTGTGAGCCGAGCTCAGCGCGAACTGAAAACGGGTCATAGGCACCTCCAGCATTGGAGGATCAGACCGCGCAAGCCCGGGCCATTCCGGACTCCTCGTCTCGGCCGTTTTCCTCGTTGCCTTCTGATACCCTAGCGTTGCCGGATTGCTCCAGGTTTCAGGCGTCGAGGTCCCGAGGCCCGTGGCTGCCGGTTCTCGGTCTGAGTTCGGCAGCCAGACCGAGCAGCTGGACGCTGGCCGTCTGAGCAGCTGACTGCTGCCAGCTCGCGGTTGGATGGCTGACTCATGCGGAGCAGCCGGAAGCCTTCAGCTAATCGGCTGGGAGCTGTCGGCTCGCGGCGTCCCGAGCGAGGCGTTGATGCCACCGGCCGCCCAGCGCGTGTGTGCATCACCATGTGCACGCTTGCCGACGACCAGACACTCCACGCCGGCGACTGCGAGCTCGATGGCAGTGCGAAGCCCGGCCGCACCAGCGCCGACTATCAGCACGTCGGTAGGCAGCACGTCGACCGCCGGAACCCTCATCGCGCCGACTGCCGCCTCAGCGCCGCGCCGTTTCCGGCAGCTCGTGGACCACGCGACCGCCGACGACGGTAAGCACGACGCGAATCTCCTTGAGCTCGGCCGGCGTCACCCGGAACGGATCGCGGTCCAGCACGACTATATCGGCGAGCTTCCCCGGGACGAGCGAGCCCTTCACGCGCTCCTCGCCAGAGGCGTAGGCGTTGTTGATGGTGTAAGCCCGCAAGGCCGTCTCCGCATCGATCCGCTCTTCCGGAAACCACCCACCGGATGGCGTGCCGTCCAGTGTCTGGCGGGTGACGGCAGCGTAGATGCCGAGAACCGGGCTCGCCGGATACCAGGAGGCGTTCGTTCCCGGCCAGTCGCTGCCGAACGACAGCATCACACCGGCATCTCGCAGCGTGCGAAACGCGTATGCCCACCGTGAACGCTCGCCGATCCGCTCCTCCATCCAGCGCATGTCGTCGATGGCATGGTATGGCTGCACTTCGGCAATCGCTCCCATGCGCGCCATGCGCGCCGCCACCGCTGAGTCGCGGATGACCTGGGTGTGAATGACGCGGAACCGTCGCTCCCTGGGACCGTTGGTGGCGATCACATGCTCGAACATCGTGAGCAGCGTGTCGATGGCATGATCGCCGATAGCGTGCACCTGCGGCCAGAGTCCGGCACGATCCGCTCCCAGGAGCAGCTGCTGCATGCTGCCCGCCGGCTCCATCATCGGGCGCCAGATGCCGACTTGACCCGTGTGCAGATACGGTTCGTAGAAGCGAGCGCTCGAATTGCCCATGATCCCGTCCACGAACCCCTTAAGACCACCGATCCGGATCCAGTCATTACCGAAGCCGTGGCGGATGCCGAGCTTCGAAAGCTCCTCCCACCGGTCCAGCGTGTGCCGGGCGTAAACACGCACGGTGAGCTCGCCGCGCCGCTGGAGCTCCTGATAGACACGGAGCTGCGCCGGTGACGTGATGTCGTGAATGGTGGTGACACCATTTTCCCGGAGCTGCCGCAGCGCCGCGTGGCTCTCGGCCAGGTGCTGATCGTACGACTTCTCCGGAATGACGCGGCGCACGCGCTCCGCCGCCGCGGGGCTGAGGCGACCGGTGGTGACATTACGCTGGCATTCCACCCCATCATCGGCGCACGTGAGCCCGGCGAGCAGGAGCGCACGTTCGTTGGCCAGGAAGACGGTACGGTCCCAGCGCGACAGCAGCACCGGCGTAGCGGGCGTTATCGAGTCGAGCATCCGGCGGTGCGGCGCGAAGGGCGCCGTACCAGGCCGCGCGCGAGCCGCCTCCCGTCCGGTCGACCCCTGCCCCCAGGCCTCGTACGCACCCCAGTCCCCTCCCACCAGCCAGCTTCCGTCGGGCAATCTGTTACGCGCCTCGCGAACGCGTCGCACGAGCGAGCGTTCATCCGCCACGTCCAGCAAGTTGGCACCGAGAATCAGCGCGCCAGCCTGATCGAAGTGCGTGTGATTGTCGATGAAGCCGGGCGAAACGAACTGGCCGCGAAGGTCGATCACCCGCGTGTCCCCGCCGCGATGCCGCAGCGCTTCGACGTCGCTACCGACCGCCACGAGGCGATCGCCGCGGACAGCCAGTGCAGTGGCCCACGCGCGGGCCGAATCGGCGGTCCAGACACGACCGTTGACGAGAATGAGATCAGCGTGTTGCCCGCGAAGGGGAAGCAGCGGCGCCAACACCAGGAGTGCGAGAGCACATGCCGGAGCTACGAGGCGCTTCATGATGCCATGCCGGGTGATGGGTTGCCGGTCATGCCTGAGTGACCGAAGGCGTCGCCTGCCGCCGGCTGTGGTCGCGTTGACGCACGGACCGCACGCCAACGAACTTCTCCATGAAAAGCCGCTCCCCCTCGGTCGTGCCGATCAGGATCAGCTCGGCATCGCCGGGGATCCGTGCCGAGGGATCCGGGTTGATCACCGTTCCCTTCGCGGTTTCCATTGCGATCACGCTGCAGCCGGTGGTCTCACGGATGCGGCTGTCGGCGAGTGTACGGCCTACGAGCCGGTCGGGCGCGCGATAGCGGAAGACATCGAGGCCTTCCGCCAGCATGAGCACGTCATTGTGCTCCAGGATGTTGAAGATAGCATCCGCACCCATTGACGCATACGACATCACGAAGTCGGCGCCAGCGCGGTGCAGAGTCGACACGTTGCGCTCGAGTGTGGCGCGGCTGATGATCTGCATGTCCGGTCGAAGCCGCCGGCAGTAGATCGTGAGATAAATGTTGGTGGGATCATCGTTGGTCGTGACGATCGTCGTCGGCGCATCCTTGATGCCCGCCCGCTCGAGAACGGTGAAGTCGGCTGCGGAGCCGAGCACGTAGTGCCCGTCATCCTTTACGAGCTCGCGGTTGCGTTCCACGATCCGATAGGGCACGTCGCGCTCTGCCAGGCAGAGCGCAGCGGCGCGCCCAACGCGTCCGCCGCCGAGGATCAGCACCGGCGCCTCGGCAACGTTATAGATGCAGACGAGCTGGTCGAAGCGCCCGAGTTGCTCGTCGGTGCCGGCGAGCACGAGCACGTGCGTCGGCTGGATCACCGTGTTCGGCTCGGGAAGGAGGAACCGGCCACGTTCCCATATCCCCACCACGGTGAGCCCCGTCACCTCCCTCAGCTTGCTCTCCGCCAGCGACTTGCCGGCCAGCGGCGTTCCCATGACCGGCGACTCGGCGATGAGCATTTGCTCGAACTGTCCGATCACGTTGGCGCGCGTCTCGCCACCGAGCGTGCGGCGGGCGAGCGAGCGTCCGAGCATCTCGGTCAGCTGCAGCACGTGCGTGGAGCCGGCGAGCTGTAGGATATCAACCGAATCGGCGTCGCGAGCCAATGATACGATGGGCACGCGTTCGGTGCTCTCCCGGACGGTGAACGTGATATTCGTGTTGTCGTAGTCCTCGAGACCCGCCACCACCAGCGCGGCACGATCGGCCTGCACACGCCGGTAGGTCTCCGGATCGTCGCGGTCGCCGAGCACAACGTTGACTCCCAGATCGTGAAGCTCCAGTGCCCGCCGCAATTCAGGCTCCAGCACGACGTACTGTCGGTCGTAGAAGTTGAGCCGGTCGATCAGCGAGATAGTCAGCGCATCGTGCCGTGTGAGGATGACGTGATCGCTCACATCAGCCGAGAGCATGCGCGGCGCACGCGCCTGCGCGCGCGCTTCCATCCACGGTGCGTAGAAGAATTGGATGAAGGTGAAGGGGAGGATGACGAGCAGCGACAACACGCCGGAGCCGAGCACCACAACGGAGAAGACCCGCCCACCATCGCTCTGAAAGGTTATGTCACCGAATCCCAGCGTGGTCATCGTAACCAACGTCCAGTACAGACCCGCCAGCACGCTATGCTGCTGCCCCTCACGGAGCATGAGCCACTGGAACAGAAAAGTGTAGAGCGCCACCAGCAGCACCAGAAACGCCGTGAACTTCAGCAGAAGTCTGAGGTTGGTGCGGGAGGAGCCACTCAGGAGGGTGGCGAGCAGGGCGGAGAGGGCCTTCATGCGTTTGGCGTGGTGGACCGGACAAATACTGCTGCGACCGTACGTTACAGAGCCGCACCGGGAACCGCGAGGGTGCCGGACCGGTTGCTACGCTGCCGCGCCGGTCGTCTTTGTGATGTGAAGCTCCATCGATTGGCCCTAATCGCCCCCCGTCTTGCGCTGGCCAGACGCCAGCGCAGGCACCCGGTCTCGGTGCTCGAACGGGCTCGCTCCATGCAGCGCCGGTTCCGGCGCCGCGCGGTGGTGGCAATCGCGCGCGCCCGTCGGAACCTCACGCTCGTACTACCGCGCCCCTCGCTGGCACCGCTACTCCCCTATGCGCATCGCGCGGCGCTTGGTGCGTCATCCGTGGCGCTGGTGGCGCTCACGCCGCGCGGCGACTCGGGAGCGGTGGCCGTGAATCCAACCGCTACATTGGAAAGTGCCGCCGCCGCCGAGGCAGAGGCGCTCATGCCAGCAGCTCCGCCTCCCGTGGGCGAACCGTGGTCCGGGCGAAGCGGCCGCCTGCTCGCTCGGCTGGTCACGTGGGCGCCGAGCTCGCGAGGCATGCCGGGGCTCTATCTACTCGGAGCCGATGGGCGTCCGGAATCGGAGCCGTACGCGGCGGTGTTGCCCTTCCGGGCGAAGATCGGGCCGTACGTGGGGAACTACCGGCTCGGCTACTGGCCCGAGGAGCGGCGTCGCAGCTTCGACCCCGAGGAGCTTCCTGCCGGCTTCATTGAAGTGCGCCGGCAGGATGTCGATGTGCGGATCTCGGCGCACTTCACGCTCGGCGACTTTCTCGTCCAGGATCAGTCACAGCAACACGTGTGGCCCAAGTATGTGGTCATTCGCGAAGAGCTCATCGAGAAGCTCGAGCTGGTGATCGAAGAGCTGGAGCGCATGGGTATCCCGGCGTCCCACGTGCGTGTGCTCTCAGGCTTCCGATCGCCCGAGCACAACGCTCGCGGGCAGCATCTAGGCATGGCGGCGGAGAGCCGGCACCAGTACGGTGACGCGGTGGATCTCATCATCGACGCCGATCGCGACGGTCGCATGGACGACCTCA
>CAZWSO010000065.1:0-13338 GCA_964636485.1 uncultured Gemmatimonadaceae bacterium | reverse complement strand
TTCTTCTCTCCATCCCAGTCCGCGAGCAGACCGCCGGTGATCTTCTGGTAGGCCGCCGTCAGCTCCTCCAGCTCGGAAAAGAGCGGCACGTTCGCCTCGCGAAAAATCGCCGCGTCAGTTCGAAAACCGCGGAGCACCACATCCAGGTCGGGGCGCGCGTAGTCCACCTCGAGAAGCCGGCGCGCGAGACGCACCTCTTGCTCCTCGGCACGAGGGTAGATCTCGGCGGAGAAGCGAAGATACCGAGTTTCGAGGTCCGGATCGGCGGTATTGCCGGTGTACTCGATCATTGCCACCGTACCCGCCTCTCCCAACAGCTCGCTCAATCTCGACCACGCGGCGAGCCACTTCTCGGCGTTCTCGCGAGAGAGAGGCGCGGCGGCCAGAGCCTCGTAATAGGGAACAACGTCCGCCCACGTCGTGTCGACAAACGCGTCGGGCGTCTCGGGGAGCTGCGGCAGCACCTACGGACCTCCGGATGAGTCTCAGTGAGCATTGGCAATGCAACGGACGTGCGAGCACCGATGGCATTGGTGAAGGCGGGCAATCTACGCTCGGCTCGGCGCGGCGCGACAGTGTTGATTGCACGCTACACCAGTGTGTATACCGGCGTCGTCCTGATGTACGCAACTATGACGGGTCGATGACGACCGCCAGAGGCAGACTGGAACCCGATTTCGCCGTTTAAACGGACGCAACCGGTAGACGACCAGTGGAGTACCAGCGGGCGGAGCGTCACGCCGGGTGGTGCATGCCAAGGCCGCTAGGCGGTCTACCGGCGGCTGCGTGCGCGATGAAGCGCAGCGGTGAGCTCGGCGGAGCGCTCTGCGGCAAGCGCGGACACGCAACGTGCACGATCGCGCGCCCACAACTCGCCCTCCAGGTCCGCATGGCTGGTGTCGCACTCCACGTCGCGCTCAATGCGCCACGCCCGGTGTTCGGTGCGCAGGCGGCGCAACGCTTCCGGGTCGGGATCGGTGTCGTCGAGCCCTGCCTGGCCTCGATGCGTGTCAATGACCTCGTCGAAGAGCCGATCAACACGCGCATCCGCGGCTGAAACGAGCATGCTGAAGCAAACGTCCTGGTGGGCGCGCGTGCCGACCTCACACGTGGCGAGGCTGTCAAGTCGCGTCCGCAGCGGGATGTTAACTCCTGGATCGATCGGCGCACCGGCCTCGCGCGACCCACGATCGCTCTCGATCGAACCCGCCAGCGAGGCCGTTAGGACCTCGGCATCTGCACCTGTAACATCGGATGAGCGGCGTTCAGCCAGCCCGGTGGCAACTACGACTGTTGCGGCGGCGGTGAGAAGCAGCGATGCCAGACGGCGCCGCTCCGTGCGTGACGGCATCGCCTCCCACTCCTCGCCCAGTGTAGGCAGCTCCCACGGTGGATCGGCTGGAATGAACGGATCGGAAGGAGTCTGGCTGTAGGACCGGGGGCGGCGCCACGGCGGAGAGGCGGCGGCGAGCGCCCCGTCAGCCTCTGCCAACGTGTCGGCTGTGTGCCTGCGGGGCTCAGCGGCGGCACGCGCCGCACTGGGAAAGCGAAGCGTCGCCAGCTCTTCGAGAGGCGTGGCATCCAGCTCACCTGCACGTTTCGACGACGGCGCGACTCGCTGTCCAGCCAGTGCCTCCAGAAACTCGCTGGCACTTCCCCAGCGGGCGCCGGTACGCTTGTGCAGCGCGCCAGCCACGGCGTGGCGCAACGCCGGCGGCACGTCCGGACGCAAGCCGGACAGTGGCGGCAGGTTCTCGTGCTTCTGCCGGTAGAGAACACCGTACAGCGTCTCTCCGTCCCATGGGCGCATGCCTGTGAGCATCTCCCATCCGACGACGCCGAGACTGTAGATGTCGCTGTGCCGATCGAGCGGCGCGCCGTCAATCTGCTCGGGCGACATGTAAGCCGGCGTTCCCAGCGACATGCCGGAGATTGTGAGCTCGAGGTCGTCCTCCAGGGGTCGGGCGATGCCGAAATCGGCCAGGCGCGCGCGGCCCGAGAGCTCGTCGAGAAAGATGTTCTCCGGCTTGACGTCGCGATGAATCACCCCGTTCGCATGCGCATGCTCCAGCGCGTGAGCGATATCCGACAGTATCGTTCGCGCACGATCGGCGGAGAGTGGTCCACCTTGTCGCAATGCCTGGCGCAGCGTCTGGCCGCGCATGTACTCCATGACGATCGCCGCAGGTTGGCCGCCTACCGTCTCCACAGCCAGCGTACGAACAATGTTCGGATGCTGGACTCTCGCCAGAATGTCGGCCTCCCGGGCGAAACGATCGAGACACTCCTGATCAGTTGCATATCGCGCACAGATCGCCTTGACAGCCACGAGTGTCCCGCTGTCTCGCTGGCGCGCCAGATGCACCGCGGCCATGCCACCGCGGCCAAGCTCACGCAGAAACTCGTAGCGGTGCTCCAGGGCGTGGTGCCCGAAGATGTCGGGCTGGTAGCCGCCCTGCTGGTTGCTGGATGACATCGATCCGCTCGGTCGCTCCCGCCACGTGAGAAGCAGGACCGGCTGAGACTGCCGGCCTAATCAGTACCCGGTTCGCACGGCGTGTGCCGCGGCCTCTCCCGGCACCGCGCGGACCAGGCACACGTCGCGAGCTATGCGCCCAGAAGGTACTCCACGATCACGACGTCCCGCCAGACGCCATCCAGCCGCGCGTGACGGATGTACGTACCGACCTCGCGAAAGCCGTGGCGTGCGCAGAGGGCGCGTGAGGGTAGGTTCTCGGGAAAAATCCGGGACAGAACCTTCCAGAAGCCCGCTGCCTCGCATGCCGGCAGGAATGCACGCATCAGGGCGTCGCCAACTCGCCGGCCGCGCGCCGCTTCCGCCACGTAAACGGAGAACTCTGCCACGCCGGCGTAGCAATCCCGGGATCGGTACGCAGAGGCGCGGATCCATCCAACCACCGTTGCGCGGCTCCCGTCTACGGCCTCCGCCACCAAGAACGGCCAGTGATCGGCGTCGGGCGATTCCAGCCAGGCGATTACGTGGGCCGGCTCGCGCTCCACCGTCTCGAAGGTCGCTATGCGAGCGTGAATGCCCTCGTTGTAGATGCGCGCCACGGCCGCGGCGTCATCGTGGCGCGCTGGCCGAATGCGGAGCGTAACGGCGCCATCGCGCGTACCGGGGGTGGTCGAGGCCGGCCGACTCATGCGCGACCGCCTCTCGCGTGAAGAGGTTCGAGCGCGGGCGGGTGGTCGCCGGCGACAAGCACGGCAGCACCGGAGGCGAGGCAAAGTACGAGCATGGCTACAAGCACGGCATCGTAGCCGCGGTGCGCGCCTCCAGCGACGGCGGTACCCAACAGCGCGCCCCCCGCACCGTAGAGCAGACTTGCTCCCACCGGCGCGGCCGCGCGCGCAAAGGAGATGATCAGCGCGAGTGCGCCCCCGATTCGACCGTAGTGAGCGGAGCCGAACAGCTCGGCCACGACCGCTGCGCGTGCCGGCGTGATGGCCGGACCGGCGCCGATAATGGCGACGGGAAGGCTTCTGGTGACGGTGGTGGACGATTGCATGGACAGTGCGGTGCTGAAGGTGGTGTGTAGAGGTGTCCGCTAGTCGAGGCAGCCGCAGGCGGACGAAGGTGCGTTACAGCAAGCACCTGTTTCGGGATCGGGGGTCGGATTGCCGCAGCAGCGACTTTGGGTGGCCGAAGCATCGGGAACGGTGCGCGTGCCGGCCGGGGACTGTGTGACGCCGGCCGTTTCTGCGGCCGCCGCGGTTTGTCCAGCGGGGCAGCATGGTGAGGCGGCAACTACAGGATGGCGCGTGGAAGACATAACTGGCCTCATTGGCCTTTAACAGTTATTTAGACGGAGTATCCTTTTATCTTGCTCTTTGACAGTTCGTCTGGCACTTCATTGAAAGGGCTCGATATAGTTGGGCCGATTAAGGCGCCCTAAGGGACGGTTTTGGCATGGCTGTCACCTCAGCGCTGCCAATCGATCTCCGATTCGCGTCCTTAGCGCCTCGAGCGCGCTCCGGTTGACGAAGTAGTAGGCGTAGAGCCCCTGGCGCTCGCTGTCCACGAGCCCTGCCTTCCGCAGGATACGGAGGTGGTGCGACACGGTCGGTTGCTTCACGGGCACTGCATTCTCCAAGTCGCACACGCAAACCCTGCCCTCTTTTCTGGCCAGCAGGTCCAGTAGCTGGAGCCGGATTGGGTGGGCCACCACTTCCAGATCCGCGGCCGCACGCTCCGCCTGGGCCATCGTCATGTTGGGCACGGCGTCCGTGTCGCAGCAGCGTTCGCCAACGCGCCGCGGCTCGATCTGAGGGAGTGTGAGGGTCGGCATAAACTTTAATTGAAGGTCTTCGATATAAGGTATTGATATTTATCGATACGCAAGCCCCCGTCACAGGTTCAGCCGAGCCGCCGGCGTTGGGGGCCTCTGTAGCGAGAGCCGCCGCCCGACAGGCCGAGTCGGTAGTGGGTCACTGACCCACTACCGGCCGAGTCGGTGCAGTTTCATTGACGCTTTGACGGAAATCGATCGCGCGCAGTCCCTGCAACGCTCCTATTCTGCCGAAGCTTCCGTTCCGCGATATCGCAGCGCCTCCGCCACCTGCGGTGCGCGGATAGCATTATCCCCGTCGAGATCGGCGATCGTGCGGGCGACGCGCAGCGTGCGGTGATAGGCGCGCGCGCTCAACCCGAGCCGGATGGCGGATGCCCGCAGCAACTCGTATGCGTCGTGAGCCAGTGTGCCCTCCACCATCGTCGGACTCGCATGAGCATTGCTCGAGGCACGTGGCAGTTCCTGGTATCGCGCGAGTTGCCGAGCTCGCGCTCGCTCCACGCGCGCGCGTACGGAGTCCGAGGGTTCCCCGCGCGCGGCGCGCGCAAGTCGCTCGATTGGCAGCGCGGGAACGCTGACGAACATGTCGATTCTGTCCCGCAGCGGGCCGGAGAGCCGAGCATGATAGCGCGCGATCTCGGCACCGGCGCACGTACAGCTCCGCGAGGCGTCACCGGCGAAGCCGCATGGACACGGATTCATGGCCGCGGCCAGAGCGAAGCGCGCGGGGAAGAGCACGCTGGCGCTGACGCGTGCCACGGTAACGAATCCGTCCTCCATTGGCTGACGGAGCGACTCCAGCACATGTCGGCGGAACTCGAGCAACTCGTCGAGGAACAGCACGCCCTGGTGTGCGAGGCTAACCTCGCCGGGACGCGGCGTGCTCCCCCCGCCAACGAGTCCCGCGTCGGAGATAGAGTGGTGCGGCGCGCGGAAGGGACGCTCACCGCAGAGCGGACGGTCGGGACGGAGCAGGCCGGCAACGGAATGAATAGCCGTGACCTCCAGCGCCTCCTCTTCGGTTAGTGAGGGCAGGATCGACGGGAGGCGCCGGGCGAGCATCGTCTTGCCGCCGCCAGGCGGTCCGATCATCACGAGTCCGTGTCCACCCGCCGCCGCGATCTCGAGCGCACGCTTGGCGCTCCCCTGTCCGGCGACGTCTGCGAGGTCGAGCGTCGGCCCCTCTCTCGCGGCGCGCTGCGCTGCCGCCGGTGCCGTGCGCGGCAGCCCACCGTTTTTCAAGGCATGAACTATGTCACGCAGCGTGTCGCCAGCGGCAAGTCGCGCAGAGCTCACGAGCGATGCTTCGGCCACGTTTGCCGATGGCAGCAGCAGGATGTCCCGCTCTCGCGCTGCCGCAAGACGAGCCACCGGAAGCACCCCGCGCACGGCCCGGAGGTGCCCGTCGAGCCCCAGTTCACCGATGGCGAGGAGATCGCACAGCCGGTCCGACGGGAGCTGACGTGTGGCTGCAAGAAGTGCGAGGGCGATGGGCAAGTCGAATGACGTGCCATCCTTTCGAACGTCAGCCGGGGCGAGATTGATAGTCAGTCGTCGCGGCGGAAGCTCGAGCCCGGCGTTCACGATCGCGGCGCAGACCCGCTCACGGCTCTCCCTGACCGCGCCGGCCGGCAGACCCACGATCGTGAACTGCGGCAGGCCGCGCGCCGCGTCCACCTCCACGGTGACCTCGTACGCACTGATGCCCAACACCGCGGCGGAGCGGATTGAGGCGAGCATGGCACCATGCTATGACCGCGCCGCAACGTCGCATCAGCATAGCGCCGCGTCCCGGTCCACCGTCGCGCGACGAGAGCGTACTCCAGTGCGTGGCCCCTGCACGACTCCCCTCCCCTCGCGCGCAGCACCGCTTAACCGGATCTCTGCGGCATTTCGGCGCCAACATCGCGCGATGGCACCCCAGGTGCTTCTCCGCTGAGCCGGCGACTCCAGCGGTGGGGCCGCCGAGTGGTCGAAACCACCGTGCTCGCGTTCGGCGGGCTCAGGAGGGAACAATGGACCCTATAGGCATTGTCGCGATCCTTATCGCCCTGGCAGTTGTGGCAGGGCTGGGTTGGTATCTGTGGCAGAAGCGAAGATCGGAGCAGCTTCAGGCGAGTTACGGGCCGGAGTACACGCGCACTGTGGAGGAGCAGGGCAATCGACGCCGCGCCGAAGCAGAGCTCATCCAGCGCAAGGAGCGGGTGGAAAAGCTCGACATCCGTCCGTTGTCCGCTGATCGTCGCGAGCAGTACACGCGCGAGTGGCGAACGGTACAGGCGACGTTCGTGGATCAGCCGGAGAACGCCGTTACCGAGGCGGACGGACTGGTGGAGGAGGTCATGAAGGCGCGCGGCTACCCGGTGGCCGATTTCGATCAGCGTCTCGCGGATCTGTCGGTGCACCACCCACGCGTCGTCGACAACTATCGCTCAGCACGCTCGATCGCGCTCCAGCACCGGCGCGGTGAGGCGAGCACTGAGGATCTGCGGCAGGCGATGGTTTACTATCGCGAGCTGTTCGAGGACCTGCTCGAAGATCGAGAACACGCCGAGCGGCCGGTCGAGCGGGCGGGTGAACGCGACGGAGGACGCGAGAAGAAATCGGCGAGCCGTGGAAGGGAGCGTGGAAGGGAAACCGACAGTGAGGTGAGACCATGAGGGACGAGACCAACCGCGAAGAGCTTTCGACGGCCGACCTGGCCGAAACCGCGAACCGGAGAACGGCCGATACTGGTGCCGACCGCGATGAGCGGGTGATGGACCGCGAGGTGCGCCGCGGCGACATCTCCGCGGAACCAGCCGACAAGACTGACGAGAGTCGCTCCACGCCTCTCCTGCAGCCCGATCTCATCGATGATTTTCACTCGCGCTGGACCGAGATCCAGGCGGGATTCGTGGACGAGCCGCGACGGGCAGTGCAGGATGCCGACGCGCTGGTGGCGGAGGCGATCAAGCAACTTGCCGAATCGTTCGCGCGAGAGCGCGCGAATCTCGAGGGGCAATGGGACCGCGGCGACGACGTCTCCACCGAGGACCTTCGCCAGGCGCTGCAGCGCTATCGTTCCTTCTTCTCGCGACTGCTTTCGGTGTAAACCGCGAGCGGCCCATCGTAAAAACTGCGGCCGGTTGCCGGGCGAGCCTGGTAACTGCGAGGCCCAGGCAGGGGGGAGAAGGCGGAGAATGCGGCCGGAGCAAGCAGGAACCCGCGCATTCTCCGTTCTCCTTTTTGCCGATACGGGACGTGGCTCAACGACATGAATCGGTGACCGCTTGTGTGGCAGCATGCCGGGGGAGATACTCTCGGGAAATCTCTCGGAGGATCGCCAGGTGTTCATCACGCGCCCGCTGGTCGCCACGCTCCTGTCTGCTGTTCTTTTCCTCCCCGCCTGCGTCTCGGCTCAGGGCGCGCGCCCGCCCTCGACACCATCCAGTGCGACAGCGCAAGTGCCGGGCGCCGCCCCTGCCCCGCCAAGCCCGTCCGCCGGTGCGGCAGCGACTGCCGAAGACCCGCGTCTGCACGAGATCATCAGCGCCGTGTCAGCGCGGCGAATGGAGAGTGACGTCCGCATGCTCGTGTCGTTCGGCACGCGCCACACGCTCTCGGACACGGTGTCGCGCACGCGCGGCATCGGGGCAGCGCGGCGGTGGATTCATGACGAGTTCCGGCGCATCTCCGACCAGTGCGGCGGCTGTCTGGAGGTTCGCTACATATCCGCCGTCCTCCCGGCCAATCCGCAGCAGCGACTCGACCGCGAGGTCGAGATCGTAAACGTCGTTGCCATCCAGCGCGGCCGCACTGATCCTGACCGATACGTCCTCCTCAGTGGTGACATCGATTCCCGCGTGAGTGATGTCATGAACGCCATTGCCGATTCGCCGGGCGCCAACGATAACGCCACCGGAGTCGCCGCGACGCTCGAGGCGGCACGCGTGCTCAGCCGCTACCAAATGGATGCATCGATCGTTTATGCTGCGCTGTCGGGCGAGGAGCAGGCGCTGCTCGGAGGTGAAATCCTGGCACGGTATGCGAGAGAGAACGGCTGGCGGCTCGAGGCGGTCATCAACAATGACATGATCGGCAATATCAAAGGGATCACGGGAGTCACATCCAACACCACCGCGCGCGTCTTCGCACCTGGACTGCATCCTGCAATCGAGCGGCCCGAGCTCGAGCGTATCCTGCGGACCGGTGGTGAGCTGGACACGCCATCCCGGCAGCTTGGGCGGTACATCAAGCGCGTCGCTGACACGTACATGCCGAACCTCGACGTAAAGCTCATCTACAGGCTCGACAGGTTCGGACGCGGGGGGCATCACTCGCCATTCTTCCTGGAGGGCTTCCCAGCCGTCCGTCTGATGGAGACGCACGAGAATTACACGCGCCAACATCAGGATCTGAGGACCGAGAACGCCGTCCGCTATGGTGACGTGATCGAGGGTGTGGACTTCGAGTATGCGGCGGCGATCACGGCCCTCGATGCGGCAGTGCTGGCCTCGATCGCCTGGGCCCCGCCGGCCCCCACCGAGGTCTGGATCGCGGGCGCGGTGCAGCCCTCCACCACGCTTCGGTGGGGAGCCGTGGACGCGCGGGATCTGGCCGGATACCGTGTGTACTGGCGTTTGCCCACGGAAGCGGCGTGGACACAGTCGCGCTGGGTGGGCAACGTGACCGAGGTGACCCTGGAGAACGTGATCATCGACAATTACTTCTTCGGGGTGGCCGCCGTGGACGACAGTGGTCACGAGAGCCTGGTCGTATTCCCGCGACCAGGCAGGTAGAAACTCGGACGCCGGAATTAGCCCACCAAGTGTTTCCAGTTTGCGTGCCCAGTCGCCCTCCCCTGGCCCCGCATCTGCACTGCGGCGGCAGTGCTACCCACGCTCCGGGCGCCCCAGCCCGGGCGACTCTTGTGTTCGGCAGTGCTCTCGGACGCGAACGGCCATGTCAGCGCCGCCATAGCCCTTGCCGTCGAGGAACAACGTGTGCGCGTTGTGAGCGAAATTGGCGCCGGGCGCACCTTTCCCGCCATCATCCCCTTGCACGCTCCGGGGGAATCCGCGGAGCCGGCGTAACCACCTCGTTCGCGGACTGACACGGAACATGGACGACATTACTGCAACGGCCACTCGCCGGCGAGTCGCCATTCTGGTGTGGGATGGCGTCGAGCTCCTCGACTTCGCCGGTCCGGCCGAAGTCTTTACGACCGCGCACCGGGGCCGCGCGTTCGAGGTATATACGGTCGCTGCCGAGCTGTACCCGGTCGTGAGCCAGGGCTTCCTCAGCATCAACCCTCAGCACGCGCTACGCAACGTGCCGCGTCCAGACATTCTCCTCATCCCGGGAGGGAACACGGACATCCCGATCGGCCACCAGGCCACAATGGACTGGGTGCGCACGACCTCGCAGAGCGCCGAGATCACTCTGTCCGTGTGCACGGGGTCGCTGGTGCTGGCGGCGGCGGGGCTGCTCGACGGGCTCGAGGCGACCACATGGCACGACGCCATTGACCGGCTGCGCGAAGCGGCGCCGCGCACGCGGGTCCGTCCGGACAAGCGCGTTGTGGACAACGGCCGGATCATCACAGCGGCCGGTGTCTCGGCGGGCATCGATGCCGCCATCCACCTTGTCGCGCGGCTGCTGGGGCAGCCCGCCGCGCATGATACCGCACGGTACATCGAGTACACGTCGGCGGATCTGTCCAAATGAGCGGCGCACCGGCAAGCGGCGCGGTGTACTACGAAGTGGCGGTAGATGTAGCGGAAGGCAACTCCGCGGAGTTCGTCGAGTACATGACGGAGCGCCACATCGCTGAAGTCGTCGCCACCGGCTGCTTCCTTAAAGCCTCGTTCATCACCGCTGGCGAGGGGCATTTCCGCACGACGTACGAAGCTGCCAGCCGCGATGATCTCGAGCGCTATCTGCGCGAGCATGCCAACGCGCTGCGCCGCGATTTTTTGGAGCATTTTCCGCACGAGGTGCGCGTGTCACGCGACGTCTGGATAGAGCTTCGCCGGTGGCCCGCCTGATGGCTGGGCTTGCTGGCTGACGCGAAATGTTCCGCAACGAATCGTTCGTGCCTGTGGTTCCCGCGGGGCTAACCGATGCCGACGCCGACGTCGCCACGGCGGAGGAGCTGGAAGCCGAGATGCTTCCGGAAGATGGCAGGCCGATATGGGCTGTCGTGTTCGCTGGCGGAATCGGCTCCCGCTTCTGGCCGCTCAGCACCCCAGAACGACCGAAGCAGCTCCTGGCACTCTTGTCGGACCGTCCCCTCATTGCCGAGACGGTGGGTCACCTGGCACCGACGGTCCCACCCGAACGCGTGCTCATCCTTACGAGCCACGACATTGCCGGCGCCATCGCCGGCGCCATTCCCGACGTCCCGGCGACGAACATCCTGGTGGAACCCAGGCCGCTGGGCACGGCCGCGGCGCTGGCCTGGGGGACGCATGAGGTAGTGCGGCGAGCGGGGCCGCAGACGATCACGTGTGCAATGCACGCCGACGTTGCCGTGGGCTTCCCGGAACTTTTCCACGCTGCACTCCGCACGGCCGCGGCGCTGGCCGGCCGCGAGCAGGCCATGGTCGCGATTGGCATCCGCCCAACTCGCGTCGAGACATCGTTCGGCCATCTCCTGCCAGGAGAACCGCTGGGACCCGGCGGGATCGCCAAGGGCCGGCCATGTCGCGTGCGAGCCTTCATCGAGAAGCCCGGAGAGCTGCGCGCCGAGGATCTGGTGCGCGAGGGTGCACTCTGGCACTCAGGAATACTGCTCGCCCCCGCACGTGTGTTTATCGATGAGCTCGCCATGCACACGCGCGAGCTGGCGCCGGGCCTGGACGCGTTGCGGTCGGGAGACGCCGTACGGTTCGCGGGTATGATTCAGTCGGCCTCGATCGAGCGCGGACTCCTCGAGCGGAGCGCGAACACACTGGTGTTGCCGGGCGACTTCGGCTGGGACGATGTCGGGACGTGGGCCTCGCTGCGTCGGTCACGCGATCTCGACGACGACGGCAATGGCGCACGCGGTCGCGTACACCTTCGTGATGCGTCGTCGAACGTGGTTCACTCCGAGGCAGGCACCGTGGTCGTGTATGGAGTATCCCGGCTGCTGGTGGTCACTCTTCCCGGTCTCACCTTCGTGACGTCACTCGAGCGTGCGCGGGATCTCAAGCCTCTGCTGGACAGCCTGCCTGGGAGCATGCGGGTGCAACCCGGCGGCTGAAGTGCCGCGACCGGCGAGGCGCGTCTCGAGGAACGGCTAGGCGCCGCGGACCGCGGCGGTGGCAGGGGCGAGGCAACGCTCGCGTGGCTTTGGCGAAACGACAGGTGGTGTCTGCACCTGCTCGAGGAGCAGCGCCTGTTCGAGCATCGCCTGCACGAGCCCGGCGGGTAGCGGCTCGAAGGAGCCGAGCAGGGATGGCGCGCCAAGGAGCGCCTGCCGGGCGGCAAACCGCTCGACCTCCAGCCTGAGTCTGGCCTCGAATGAAGCGTGAATCAGGCCGCGGGCACGCGATTCCGCGGCCAGCATCACGACGCGCGTGCGTGCCGACGCAAGCCGGCGATCATCGAAGTCGCCGCGCGAGCGACACGCTTCCATGCTGATCGCGGCCAGCGCTTTTTCCCGTCCAGCAACTACGCCAGCGAGCTGCGCATGAAGGACGGACTGCTGCCCGCCGCCTGAAACCGGGAACTCGAGCACCTTTCGGGTGAGATCGTACGGCCCATGCGAGCGCGCGACTCCGTACTGCGCCAGGAACCAGTCCCGGCTGCCGCTCGCCACGGGCGCGACATCATCCAGAATCCGCACGAGCGCCTCACCCGCTTCTCCTGTGACATCGGGCGGGGCGACAGTGACGTACCCGGTGAGCATGTCATCCTGAACTGACGATAGATAGCCATTGCTCCGCCCATCGCGGGCAAGCGACACGGCAACGAACCAGTCCACGCTTCGCGCGAACACCTCCGCGGGACGGCTGTCGTGGGGGGGGCGATGGTTGTTCTCCCTCAGTGGCGGGATGAGGGTGGCGCTGGTAAGGCCCTGAAGCGACTGCGCGAGGGGGCTTCCGTCCCTGTCGCGAATGGCGCGGTCGCTGGCGTACTCGCCGCGCGTGCCGTAGCGCGCTCGCGCCACCTGCCAGTCGAGATCGTGCGCCACTTCGTGAGCGAGCGTTCCCGCGCTCGTGGCGAGCGGCAGATAGATTACACGGGTACGAGGATCATGCATTGCCAGCGCCTCGGATCTCATGGGGCTGTCGCCCACGTGCAGTGAGAGACCCCTTAGCTTGAGCGCCGGGATAACACGCTGGAGGTCGGACAGGGCGAACGAGAGCATGCGCGTGTAGTAACCCTTCCACGCGTCGGGCACGTCCTTATCGAACGTGATCGTCCCCAGCGTGAAGCGATCGCGCAGATCGCGAACCGAGGGTGCCGGCATGCCCGGCCACCAAATCTCCTCCTGCGCGTAAGCCCGGAGCGAGACGGCGGTGGCAAGTGCCGCCAGCGCCGGTGCGCCAGTCGCCGCAGTTCCGTTCTGACGGAGCAGCGCGTATTCCGCTGCGAACGTTTCCTCGTTCACCGCGCGATCGACAAACCGAGCCCGCGCCCGTCGCATCGAGGGATCGAGGTCGCGGCGTTCCAGCAAGCGCGATCGATGTGCGCTGACGGACACGACGACCGGTGCCTGGGGTGGCAGCGCCGCAGCGGCGCCCACGTCCGAGAGGCGACGGGCGACAGACTCCGCAATGTGATCGCCGTGCCACTGATCAATCAGAACCGCGGCGCTGTCGTCGGCACGCGGTACGAGCGCATCGGCCGTCGACCTGATTGCATCGGTGAGGTGCGGCACGAGCTCGAGAGCTTCACGCTCGGCATCGGGTGTGAGCGGAACGATGGCCGGCTGTTCGACCTTGAAGCGGCGCGCCGATCGCCAGAGTGGCACGAGCGCCAGCGGGTCAGAGCCCTGTGCGCGTGCCGCGCGCAGCAAGGTGCGCGCGTCGTCCCGGCCGATCTCGCGGTCGCG
>CAZWSO010000064.1:0-13798 GCA_964636485.1 uncultured Gemmatimonadaceae bacterium | reverse complement strand
GACCGGCGACGTCGTCCGACAGCTTGAAGTACGCCTCGTGAACCAGATCGGTGGGATTGAGCGTGAGTGCTCCAGCCTCGCCGCGAAGCTGTCGCATCGCAACGTTGCGCAGCTGCTCGTAGAGGAGGGGAATGACGCGCTCCAATACATCCCGCTCGCCGCCGCGCGCGGCATCGAGCAGGCGCGTCACCTCACCGGGCGTGAGTGAAGCGGCGGTTTCCATGTTTTCCTCGCGCGAGCACAGCCGGCCAGGTGCAGTAGCGTTTTGTGACAGGCATCACCGTCAGCCTACATTAGGGTGCGGCGAGAGTGCGGACAAGGCGCGAGCGTCGGCCCGACCCATCGTGGTGCAGGGATGCAACAGTTTCGCGCTCCCCAACCCACTCGTTGGGCAGTGGGAGGACTTGCCGCGATCACCTGAAGCGCGGTCGGGCAGTTCCACCACGCGTGCCGGGTGTGAGCACGGAAAATGCCTTGACGGAGGGCTACCTCGATGGCCGGAGCCCTCGAGCAGGCCCCAAATGGAAGAGGAGAGCAGATGGCCCTTGAACGTCCGATGAATCAGGAGCATCGAGTCATACGACTCGAGGTGAGCGGTGGCGTGCCATCCGTACGCGACTCCCTCAGTTGGCGCCTGGCTACGAGCATTCCGCATTGCAGTCTGGTCGCCAGCAGCTCGGCGGGCAGTTACGAGCTGCTCGTGTTCCAGAATGGGACTGACGCCGCGGTGGTGGTGCGAGAGCGCGTTGACCGGATGGTGGCGCGGCTGAATGAATTCCACCCGAGCGAAGTCCCGCTGGACATCCGTGTCACGGCGGACGACACAAACCAGCCAGCCCAGCGACTCGCCAGCGCCTGACGGCGCGCTCATCCCAGGCGGAAAATCAGCCTTACGGTACGCCGGCGTATGGGTCGGTGACGAAGAGCCGGCGTACGCCATGCCAGGGCGGGAGTCGCCGCGCCGGCGGGCGTACGAGCGGACTCTCGATTACGCGACCCGCGGTTGGGCTGGCGTGGACGAACCGGTTGTCGCCCACGTAAATACCGATGTGCCTCACGCTGCCGCTGCCGAAGGTTACCAGGTCGCCCGGGAGCAGCGCCGACGTGTCGCGCGCAATTCTCTCACCCACACGCGCCTGCTGCGCGGCCGTGCGCGGCAACTCCACATCGAGCAGTGAGGAGACATAGCGGACGAGCCCGCTGCAATCGAAGCCTCGCTCCGGCGTCTGCCCCCCGTACCTGTAACGTCTGCCCACCTGTGCGCGGACCAGCGCAACGAGTGAATCGCGCAGCCCGGTGGCCGAAATGCCGGGCTGGATCCCGTGGGAAGGCGCGGCCATGGCGTCGAACGGCGACAGGGTGCCATTGAGGGCCGGCTGGCCGTCGCCAGGTGTCTCCTGCGCGAGGAGGGCAGACTGGCCGCTCGCGCCTGCGAGCAGCAATGCGACGCCCAGTGCCATGAGGTGCGACAGGGGCATCAAGTTCGGCGGATGTATGGCACCCGACAGTGGGGCAACGACCCTCCTTGGGCCGCAGCGCCGGGGCGTGGGTTCGCGCACCGGAGAGCTGCTCCGACTCGACGCTAACGTTCGAGGAGCGGCGGGTCAACCTTCTCATGTGATGCAACTCACATAAGGCTTCTGGTGCTTCGGCCCATCCGTCGGCATCTGATGGCATCAGCAAAATGCGCCCGCGTCTCAGACGCGGGCGCATTTTTCAGCAATCAGCGCCGCTCCTCCGGTGTGTCACCCCTGGGGTGTCGCTCATCGGCGCGCTCTGCGCTTTCCTCGCGCTCAGAATCGCCTTCGTCCACCACGCGGCGCCGCACGACAGTCTCCTCCACGATAACCGGACGGCTCCGAACGACCTCCTCGCCCTCCCTGACAGGGTAGCGCACGTCGCGCTCCGTATCGTCATCGGACGCGTGCGATCGGCTGCCGCGAGCACCGTGCTCGACCACGTATTCCTGGCTTCCGGCCTCGCGGTCACGCTGTTGCCGCCCGAAGCGTAGCTCTCCCGTGCCGCGTCCTACACGGTAGTCGCCGTCGCTGGCGAAGCCCCGGTCGCCGTAGGCGCGCACGTAGCGGTCGCCGAAGGTACGTGCCTCATCATCGGTCACCTCACCGCGACGCAACGATGGGATCTCCTCTTCCGCGTCGAACTGCGCTCCATCGATCACCACATGCTTGGCGTCGCGGTCCACCCACGCCGCCCGAAGCGGCGCCAACGTCTGGCGATCGCTGTCCCGCAGATCGATGTCCAGCATGACCACCTCGCCGCTCGAGGTGTCCACGAGGAGGTCAGCCACCTTGCCGATCTCCCTGCCTCTGGAGGTATAGACATTCCAGTCGCGGATGTCCGGCTCTCCGCTCACCATGCGGTACTTCTTCAGCTCCGTCATCGGCGTCAGGTGTCGCGCCTCACCGGGGTCTGGTCCAACGCCGGCCTGATCGCGTACGGTCCGCTTGTTCCGATCGGTGTCTTTCGCCATGCCTTATTCCTCCTGTACCGGCCGTGCCGGCGTCACGCGCTCAGGCCATCCGCTGCAAGAGCGGAGAGTCATTGCGCCACTCGAGCGACGCGGGGATCGTGTCCGCCGGGGCTGTGACCGGCTGGTCGGTCGTTCTTGGCTGGGCGAACAGGAACCACGCAATGACCGCGACGGCTATCAGCGCTATCACGATCCAGATCCAGTTCCCGACTCCTCGTTTCTCCTCCACCCGTATATCCGCCATGGCTCCTCCAATCCTTTGTTCTGGGCGGGCGCACGGGGCGTCCGCTCACACCGGGGAATGCAAGGGGAGCGCCAGCGCGGCCGGCACACGCGGGACAGCCCCCGTTCTTCAGAGCAGGGGAACACTTTGTGCCCTCCGGCAGCGCGTGAAGAAACCGACGCAACCGCTCCGAACGGGCGCGCGGGCCCTGCTCCGCGGCCGGTTCGGGCATGACCGCTTCCTGGTAGGACAGTGGGAGCCGATCGATGCCATCCTGCGTGGCCGCGACGCGCTCGTCGTGATGCCGACCGGGAGCGGCAAGTCGCTCATCTACCAGCTACCCGCGCTCATGCTCGATGGCCTGACGGTCATCGTCAGCCCCCTGATCGCCCTGATGAAGGACCAGCAGGATAAGCTATCGGCTCAGGGCGTGGATGCTCTTGCCATGCACTCGCACCTCAGCACCGCCGAATCGCGCGAGACGCTGCGCATGCTGGGGGAGGGAAACAGCGAGATACTCTATCTCACCCCCGAGCGTTTCAAGGACCGCGACTTCTTCGAGGGACTGCTGATCCGCCGCGTCGCGCTGTTCGTCGTGGACGAGGCGCACTGCGTGAGCCAGTGGGGGCACGACTTCCGCCCCGACTATCTCACCCTGGGATCGGTGGTGCGGCGGCTGGGATCACCACCTGTGCTGGCGCTTACCGCCACGGCCACCGCTGAGGTGCGTCAGGACATTGTCCGGCAGCTCGGTATGCGTAAACCGTTCGTGACGGTTACCGGTTTCGCCAGGCCAAACCTCCGGCTGGAGGTTCGGCGCACGGTGAACAGTGCTGTGAAGGATCAGGAGCTGCGCCGCCTCCTTCGCGAGACATCGGGCGCCGGCATTGTCTACTCCGCAACCATCCGCGAGGCGGAGCGGCTCTACGAGGCTTTTCGCGACGATTATCCGATCGCGCTGTACCATGGGAAGATGCCGGCGGCCGACCGGAAGAGCGCACAGGACCGATTCATGGCCGGTGAGCTGAAGGCGATGATCGCGACGAACGCCTTCGGGCTGGGCATCGACAAACGGGACATCCGGTTCGTGGTGCACTATCATTTCCCCGGGTCGATCGAGTCTTGCTACCAGGAAGCCGGGCGGGCGGGGCGCGACGGCCTGCCGGCGGTGTGCACACTGCTCTATCGCGTCGAGGACCGCCGCATCCAATCCTACTTCCTCGGCGGCAAGTACCCGGAGGTGGAAGAAGCGGCGCGCGTCGCGCTTGCCCTGGAAGCGCATCCGATGGAGACTCCCGTACCGCTGGATGAGATCTCGAGGCAGAGCGGCGTACCGCTGCGCAAGGCCCGCATCACCTTCATCCTGCTCAAGCGACATGGTCTGGTGCGCGAGCATCGAGGCGGAAGCTGGGAACGGATTACGCACGCGCTCACCGATGTGGATCTCAGTGCGGATCTGACCAGCTATGAGGAGCGGCGCGCACGCGATCGCGCCAAGCTCGACAGCATGGTGTCCTACTGCCAGGCCGTGCACTGCCGCACACGCTACATCCTCGAGTACTTCGGTGAGGAAACGGCGGCCGACTGGCGGTGCAACCATTGCGACGGTTGCGACGAGATCGAGCGCTGGAACGGCCGCCAGGCCTCCGTGTCATCGCGGCCGTCGTCGCGCAGCGCCGACGTGGCAGCCGATCCTCGCTGATCGCGTCGAGCCTGGCTGCACCGCGATCGAAAAAGTGCGCCTGCCCCTTGCCGGGCGACGCTTGGTGGCCGTATAGAGATCGAACCACCGCCACGGTCACGACACGATCTCCATGGACACGACCAACTTCCTGGACTGGAGCTACTTCGGTAATTCCCTGCGCGCCTGGCTGCTGTTCCTGGCCATTGCCGTAGGCGTCACGGCTCTGTTGACCGGTGTGCGGGAGATGCTTTCCCGGCGCTTCCTCAGACTGGGCCAGCGCAGCGAAAACGAGGCTCCCCGGCTGATCGGGCTGCTGTTGCGCCGGACACGACCGGCGGCGCTGCTGGCCGTGGGCCTCGCTCTGGCACTGCTCACCATCGTCCCCCCGCGCGGGCTCCAGAGAGTGAGCGACTGGTACGTGCTGGTGGCACTGGTGGTTCAGGCGGCGCTGTGGGCGAACACCGTGATCGGCTTCTGGGTGAAGCGAACCACGGCGCGCCAGCTCACCGAAGACGCAGCGACGGCCACCACGATCGCCGCGGGAGGCATTGCGCTGAGGGTAGGCGTGTGGATCATGGCTGTGCTGCTCACCCTGCACAACCTGGGCTTCAACGTCACCGCGCTCCTCACCGGCCTCGGCATCGGCGGCCTTGCCATTGCACTGGCCGTGCAGAGCGTGCTCGGTGACCTGCTTGCTGCGCTTTCCATCGTCCTCGACAAGCCGTTCGTCGTCGGCGACTTCCTGGTGGTGGATGAGCATCGCGGTACGGTGGAGTATATCGGGCTCAAGACCACACGGCTGCGGAGCCTGTCCGGCGAACAGATCATCGTCTCCAACAGCGACCTGCTCAAGAGCCGCATCCGCAACTTCAAGCGGATGTTCGAGCGGCGTATCGTATTCTCGGTGGGTGTGACCTACCAGACGCCGCACGAGAAGCTGGAGCGCATGCCGGCAATGATTCGCGAGATCATCGAAGCACAGCAAAACGTGCGTTTCGACCGCGCGCACTTCCAGAAGTACGGTGATTCGTCGCTCGACTTCGAGATGGTTTACTTCGTCACGCTGCCGGACTACAACATCTTCATGGATGTTCAGCAGGCGATCAACCTGGAGATCTACCGTCGGTTCGTCGCGGAGGGGATCGAGTTCGCCTACCCGACGCGCACGGTACACATGGCCTCGGAGTCGCCCACGCCAGCCGAGCCCGTGGGCAGCCCGGCCTAGGGCTCCGGACGCGTCGCCTCCGACGCTCGTGCGCTAGCACGGTTCGTGATCTGCTGCCAGGACACGCGCCCCGACCGGCGAGGGCGCGTGCGACGGAGCGCACCGATGAAACGCACTGCGACAATCCGGAAGGCCTGGTACAACATCACCTCGAGCCTCTGGTTCGTGCCCGCCGTCATGGCGGTGGGCGCGGTCGTTCTGGCGATGGCGCTCACGCTCCTCGACCGCGCCCTCGATCTGCACGATCCGGACGAGGAAGGGTGGTGGCTGATCCAGAGCAGCGCCGAAAGCGCACGACAGATTCTGACCACTGTCGCGTCCGCCTCAGCCACGGTTCTGGGGGTGGTCTTCTCGATCACCATCATTGCTCTTCAGTTGGCCAGCACGCAGTACTCGCCGCGCGTGCTCCGGGAGTTCATGCGCGACCGCGGCAGCCAGATTGTCATGGGCACGTTCATCGCAACATTCGTGTATGCGCTTGTGGTGGCGCGGGCGGTGCGCGACGACGAGAACGGTCTCTACTTCGTTCCGATCATCTCACTCAGTGCAGGCATACTGCTGGCCCTTGCCAGCATTGCGGCGCTGATCTACTTCATAAATAACATTGCCGAGACGATTCAGGCCTCCAACCTGATCGCGTCCCTGGCGACCGCAACGATTCCACTGGTGGATCAATGGTTCCCGGGCACCTGCGGGCGACCGGTGGAAACTCCAGATGCTCTGGCGCCCACGAGTGTGACGGTGGCCGCCTTTCAAACTGGCTACATCCAGGTGATCGAGGCGGATGAGCTGCTCGAGCTGGCAGAGGATCACGAGGTCGTGATCGAGATGCGACCCACGATCGGTGAGTTCATCGTGGAGGGCGCCGAGCTGGCGCGCGTGCACGGCGCGACAGTGCCTGACGAAGCTTTCGTACGCGACGTCTGCGGTCTGGTTGCCATCGGCCGGCGGCGCACGCTGCAGCAGGATGTGGAGTTCGGCGTGCGGCAGATCATCGACATCGGAGTGAAGGCGATGTCACCGAGCATCAACGATCCTACAACTGCGTTGAACTGTCTGGATCACTGCGCTGCCATCCTCCGTAAGATGGCGGCGCGCCCCGACCCTGTACCGCAGCGGGCCGGCAAGGATGGAAAGTTGCGCGTAGTAGTTCGCGGCTCCACGTTCGAGTCCGTAGCCTGGCTGATATTCGCGCCCATGAGGGTCTACGCCAGCGGCGATCCCAACGTGGTGCTGCGACTGCTGGATGTGCTGGAGCTTACTGGCGAGATCGTGGACACGGATGATCGGCGGGATGTGCTCTGGCGGCACGCCAGGATGATAGCGGAGGCCGCGGATCAGGAATTGCGCGGCGTCATGGAGCGTGACATGGTGAATTCACGGATTCGCTCGCTTGGGCGGGTGGTACGCCGGGAAGCGCAGCCACTGCTGCTCTCACCGGGGCACGGCGAGCGCGCCGGCGCGCTCGCCGACTGAGCGAGGGCTGTCTGCTTCTGCCAGCATACGTTCATTCGCCATGGATGCCGGCGCGCACCGGCCGACGGGGCAAGATAAAGGGGAGCGCACGGCATGCGAGCCACTCTCGGATTGGGAATCTTCGTTGCCGGCGCCCTGCTTGGGGGGTGCGGCGGCCAGTCGGGTGGTGAACGCCTCTACGAGACGCTGCGGCGTGAGCGCGGTGAACTGATCGGTTCGCATTCCCTCTGTGGCGTCCGGCGTGAGCGGTACGTGATCTGTGCGGTGCGGCTGGAGTCCACCAGTGGTCTGATTGCTACCGGCCGAATGCTCCTGCCCGCGGAGGCGACGGCCCCGCTTCCGGCCGTCCTCCTCAATGCCGGGCTATGGATTGGCAGCGGCGTGATCGATGCGCTACCGGAGGAATTCGGCGACATCGCAGTGCTCGCGATGGATTACCCGGAGAGCATTCCCCGCGAGCTGAATCCGGCCGCGATCATCAGGGGGAGCGCGCGGCTCCGGCGTGCCGGCCGGGAGATCGCCGCGCGTTTTTCGCTCGCGGGGGAGTTTCTGGCTCGGCACGAGCGAATCGACCCCGAACGCCTGGCAATAATCGGCGGCTCATTCGCTGTGCCATTCTCGGGCATTGCCGCCGTGCTCGATGAGCGGTTCCGCAACGTGGCGCTGATCTACGGCGCCGGTGAGCTCCCATCCCTGGCGGCCGCTAACTTCCGCGTGCTCCCCGGCGCCCTGAATTCGCTTGGCGCCCGCGCCCTGGCATGGCCGTTCGACGAGCTCGACCCGTCACGGCACGTGCACCTCATCGCGCCCCGTCCGCTGCTCATGATCAACGGGCTCGATGATGACCGGATGCCGCCGCGTGCCGTGCGCCGGCTGTTCGACGCGGCCGGCGAACCGAAGGAGCTGGTGTGGATGCGGGGTGGTCATCTCGAGTCCAGCGACCATGCGCTGATCGCGGCGCTGGTCGATACCGCCTTCTCGCGCCTGCCGGTGCTCCGCGATGCCCTCGTCCGAGCGCCATGAGCGCCGCCTTCCACCGGTGCATCAGCCGGCAGGCTGCTGCTGCGTGAGGCAGTGCAGCGTGCCAAGTCCCCATACCAGATCGACCGCGTGGATGCCGATGACCGCTCGTTCCGGGAAGAGCTCGGCAATGGCGTTCAACGCATGTCGATCCCTGACATCGTTGAACGTCGGCACCATCACGACACCGTTGGCGACGTAGAAGTTCGCATAGCTCGCCGGCAGGCGCTCGCCCTCCATGACCACTGGACGAGGGTATGGGATCCGTACGACGCGCAATCCTCCCACATGCGCGCGCGCGGCAAGCTCGAGGCGACGGAGGTTGTCAGCCGAGCGCCGGTGGTTCTCGTCAGCCGGATCCTCCTCGTAGGCCAGCACGATGGTATCAGGCGAGACGAATCGCGCGATGTCATCCACATGCCCGTGCGTGTCATCGCCCACACACCCCTCGCCCAGCCAGATCGTGCGCCGAACACCGAGGTACTCGGCAAACGCCCGCTCGTACCCGCTGCGGTCGAGACCCGGATTGCGCTCCTGGACGCCGGAGAGCAGACATTCCTCGGTCACGAGGAGCGTTCCCGCGCCGTCGGTATCTATGGCACCGCCCTCGAGTACGAGCCGTCCAACACCGTCGGGCCTCGCTGCCTGCACCAGCGGGATGCCTGTGATCCGCGCGATCTCCTGCGCCACCAGCTCATCGCTGAGGAAGTTCTCGTACTTTGCCCAGGCATTGAAGCGCCACGAGATCCACTCGACTGTGCGTTCCGCGCCGGTGTACACGGCCGTCGGCCCGGAGTCCCGCACCCAGACGCGATCCGTGGGACACAGATGCAGGGTGCACCGGGAGAGATCCACATCGTGAGAGCGCAGCGCCGCGATTGCCTCGTCGCGTACCGTTTCACCATGGCAGAGCACGTGCACGTGCTCGTGTCGGTGCAGAACGCGCACGATCTCCGCGTACACCCATGGGATCGTCTCGAACTTGCCGGGCCAGTCCGGGCGGTGGTGCGGCCAGCCAACCCAGGTGGCCGCATGTGGTTCCCATTCCGCCGGCATGCGCCGCGACGCCGCGGCCTCCTTCGACACGCGGCCGCTTAGCCGAGGTAGCGGTTGAGGATCGGACCGTACGCCTCGATACGACGGTCTCTCAGAAAGGGCCAGTTCCGCCGCGTTTCCTCGATTCGCTTCGGATCGCATTCGGCCACGAGCACCGCCGGCTCGGTGCCGGCTTCCACGATCACCCTGCCGAACGGATCGGCGATGAAGGAGTGTCCGAAGAACTCGATCCCATCCGTCCCTGGCTCCGGCTCGAATCCTACCCGGTTGGCTGCCGCTACATACACGCCGTTGGCGATGGCGTGGCTGCGCTGGATCGTACGCCAGGCATCCGCCTGCGCCAGTCCCCATTCCTCCTTCTCGGCCGGGTGCCAGCCAATCGCGGTAGGATAGAGAAGAATCTGCGCGCCCATGAGCGCGGTGATGCGCGCCGCCTCCGGATACCACTGGTCCCAGCAGATCAGAACGCCGATTGTCGCGTAGCGGGTGCGAAAGACCTGAAATCCGGTCGCTTTGCCGGGATCCGCGCCGTGATGATAAAACTCGCCCGGCGTGAAGTAGTACTTCTCGTGGTAGAGCGGATCGTCCGGGATGTGCATCTTGCGATACGTGCCGAGCAGCGATCCATCGGCGTCCACCACGCCGGCGGAGTTGTGGTACACTCCAGCGGAGCGGCGCTCGAAGATCGGGACAACGATCACCACTTCGAGCTCGCGCGCCAGCTGCTGCATCCCCTCCACGACGGGACCGGGGATGGGCTCGGCGAGATCGAAGCGTTCCGCGTCGGTCACCTTGCAGAAGTACGGCGCGTTGAAGAGCTCCTGAAGGCAAATGATTTGGGCACCACGGTCGGCTGCCTCCCGGATGTTCTGGTGGGCAACGGAGATGGTGGTCGCGGCATCGCCGGCGACGGCTTGCTGTACGAGGCCGACCGTGAAGGGCTGTAGGGTCATTCGCGTTCTAACTGGGGTTTGGGCGCCGGATCATACCGCACGGCCGCGTCCAGCCGCAATGCCGATCACGACATCCATCACGTTCGTTCCGGTGAGATCTGTGTGCAGCAGCGCGCCGGCGGCGCCGAGCGCTGCATGGGAGCTGTGCGAGACCAGGTCGCGGTCGGGGTTGCGCCCCGCTTCAGTGATGCGCAACCAAGTAGTGGCATTAACTACCGCGCCCGCGGCGTCGGTTTCACCATCCCGCCCATCCGTACCGGCGGCGAGTACCGAGATGCCGCCATGGGCGCCCTGAGCGTGCAGCTCGCGAGCGGCGGCGAGTGCGAGCTCCTGACAGCGTCCGCCCGGCTCTCGGCTGCCTGGCTCCAGCGTCACCGTCGTCTCTCCTCCCCAGATCAAGCAGCGCGGCCTCTCGCCGCCACGGCGTGCCTCGCTCAGCAGCTGTAGCGCGATGCGTCTGCCGGCAGGCGCCGCCTCTCCGGCTAACGGGTTGGCGATGACGTGCGTCTCGAGCCCCAGGTCGCGGGCGCGCACAGCGGCGGCATCGAGCGCGTGTCTGTTGCTGGCCACGATGCGTCGCTCAATGCGAAGGAAAACGCGGTGGCCCGGCTTCGGTGTCTCCAGCGATGGATCCCGTTCCATCATGAGCAGGAACCGGCGCGCGGAAACCGGTATCCGATCCCACAGCCGGCGCTCCTCCAGCAGCGCGCGTACCTGTGCGGCCGTGGTGGGATCCGGCACGCACGGGCCCGATCCCACCGCGGCCAGGTCGTCGCCGATGACGTCGGAGATGACGAAGTTGCGGATGCGCGCGCCATCGATGGCGACGGCGAGCCGTCCTGCTCCCCAGCGCAGAAATCGCTTCCGGATCTTGTTCATGGTTACCACGTCCAGGCCGGCGCTCAGCAGAAGGCGAAATAGCTCGGATAGTTCCTCGGCGCGAATGGGTCCTTCGGGCGCCGCCGCCAGACTGGTTGCACCTCCGGAGAGCAGCACCCACACCTCATCTGCGGGTGCCACCTGCGCGAGCACCCCGGCCAGCGCATCCGCCGCTGCCGCGGACTGGGCCCCTGGCACGGGGTGATCGCCAACGGCCATCGCCAGCGCAGCGTGCGGAGGCGGCACCGCCCGAGGGACGATCACGATCCCTCCGATTGGCTCCATGCGCTTTGCCTGGAGATGGTCGACTGCGGCGGTCGACATCTGGTTCGCTGCCTTGCCAAGGGCTACGATCCAAACCGGAACCGTTCTGTCGAGCGTCAAGCTGTCCAGTGCCTGCTCCATCGCACGCCGCGGCGAGGCCGCGCGGACGGCGGACCAGAAGAGGCCGGTGAGAACGTCTGCTCCCTCGACGTGGGCCGCGTGCAGCTCCGGCACCGGGCAACTCCTGAATCAGGGTTGGTTTGGCGTCTCGCGGACGCGCTCGGGACCAATCTTTCGGCGGTACGGAGCTGTTCGCCAGGGTTGTCCACCTCGGTGGAACCCTGCTGTCCCATGTGAGGACGGTTAAGGTGCTGGAATGACGCTGGAGGGGCCTAAGCCGAGGCACCGCCTGTGCCACTCTGTCCGTCCGTAGCGCGCGATGCCATGGAAGCAAAACGCGCAGGAGGAGGGTCATGAGAAGATATCTTCAGTTTTCGATGTTGCTGCCGGTGCTGGCGATTGCCGCATGCGGCGGACGCGACGCGGCGCCCATGGACGAGGCGCTGCGGCGCGATCTCGCCATGGCCGCATCGGCCCAGCCGATGATGCCGCAGCAATTCATGTCGCCAACGGAGATGGCGTACGGGCAGCAGTTCATGCCGCCGCACCCGGCTTACGGCTACCAGTACGCGTACGCGCAGCCACAGCCGCAGCCCGTGCGGGTGGTCTACCGCAACGCTCCGACCCAGAGTGCGCCAGCACCAGCTCCGGCGCCCCAGGGGACGAGGATCGTCCAGCGGAACACCGTGCGCGACGCGGCCATCGGGGCCGGCGTTGGAGCGGTGGCCGGTGCCGCGATCAAGGGGAACACCAAGGGCGCGCTGGTGGGCGCCGCGATCGGTGGCGTGATCGGCGGTGTCATTGGACACACCGTGGACGTGAAGCGGCAGTAACCTATTCGGTCACGATCCGGAGGGCCGACGGCACGCAGGCTACCTCCACCTCCGTCTTCGAGGCGAGACGGTACTCGCCGTCCGCCTCGAAGGCGGGGGGTGCGCGAAAGCGCAGCGACACGCGCTGCGCGCGCTTGGCGTGTACCTCCGGCAGGCCCATATGGCGGCCCCTTATTACGGAGTGGAAGAGCGCCACGCGGCGCATGATCGGCGCATCATAGATCGAGATCGCGTCCAGCAGGCCATCGTGGGGTGACGCATCCGGCGCGATGAGGAAGCTGCCGCCGAAGTACCGCGCGTTGGAGACGATCAGCATGAGATGGTGTCCCTCCCAGTGCTCGTCATCAGCGCACACCTCCACGTGAATGCCCCGGTAGCGCACGAGCTGGCGGAGCGCGGCGGAGAGATACAGAGCGCGGCCGCGAAGCAGCGATGATCGAAGCGAGTCCTCGAGGACGGCGGTATCGAGGCCGAAGCCGGCCACGTTCAGGAAATGCCGACCCTCGACACGGCCGACGTCGACACGGCGGTCCGCGCCATTCAGGCAAAGGCGGGCGGTTTGCGCCGCATCGCCGGCGGGGACTCCCAGGGTCTTCGCGAAGTCGTTGCCCGTACCCGCCGCCAGTAGCGCCAACCGGCAGTCCGCGCCAGCGGCCAGGATGGCATCGGCTACGTTGCTCCAGGTGCCATCGCCCCCGACTGCGACGAGCGTTGTGACACCTGCGTCCAGAGCGCGGCAGGCTAGCGTCCGCTCCTCTCCCGCGTGCGCGGTGCAGGTGACGCTGGTGATGCCGACCTGCGCGAAGGCGCGGCGAACACCGGCGAGTCGCCTCCGCCCGAGCCCGCGGCCGGACGCCGGGTTCACTATGACGGCGACGCTTCGGCTCACGACCGCTGCGCGGCAGCCAACCTGCGAATGGACAGGAAGCTCTGCGTTCCCTCCCCCATTACTTGCTCGCGGAAGGGCGTGGTCTCCACATCGTCGGCAGGGAGCGCGGAAGTGAACTGGTGAGGCTGAATCTCCAGCGATCCAAGCTCCTCTTCGTGCTCGCTGAAGCGTGCGGCCATGAGAATCTCGGCCGTCCACACGCCTGCGGAGTCTACCATGAAGCTCTGGTAAAGCTGGGCCGCATCCCGCCATTCATGCTCCGTGGCTCGCAGCTCCACAACCGGCCGGTCGCCGTCCAGAAGCACCGCCGACGCGGTGTCGCCCACCGATTCGATGCGGATGTCCACATCGCCCTGATGGTACGGCAGGTGCAACTCCGCTGTCGCGAACTGACGCGCGCTGAGCGACGTATTGGCCAGGGCGAAGGGAAAAAAGGCCGACTTTGGCATGGCGCTGGCCGACGCCACGTGCGGCGCGACCGCCACTCCCAACACGAGCTCGCGATAATCACCGAACGGTGTGTCCTGGTAGTCGAACGCCATGGCCGAGAGCACGCTCGCGCCGTGGTACAGCTCCACCGGCTGGAGATCGCCCGGCAAAATTATCCGGGCGATCTCGGTGGGAAGTTCGACGAAGACGCCAATGCAGGAGCGGAAGCGCAAGCTGGCCAGCGGGCCGGCTTCGC
>CAZWSO010000063.1:0-14057 GCA_964636485.1 uncultured Gemmatimonadaceae bacterium | reverse complement strand
TGCTTACCGCTGCCCGCAAGTTCGATCCGGATCAGGGGGTGAAGTTCATCTCCTACGCGGTATGGTGGATCCGCCAGGCGATTCTCTCTTCCCTGGCCCGCCAGGGTCGTACGGTGCGCGTGCCGCTCAACCGAACGGCAGATCTGTCGCGGATCATCAAGGCGTCGGAAATTCTGCGGCAGCAGATGCGCCGCGAGCCAACGCCCGAGGAGCTGTCCAGGCTCACCGGACTTTCGGTGGACGTCGTTCAGTCGCTGGCTGCCCTGAATACGGGCGACATCCGCCTCGATGCTCCGATGGATCCGGAGGGCGATCGCTCACTGATCGAGCGCTTCGTGGTCGACGAGATGCCGGATACGGAGGAGGAGGCAATGAACCGCTTCCTCAGTGATGAGATCGAGCAGGCGCTCGGCACGTTGCCGGCCCGCGATGCGAAGGTGCTGCGGCTTTACTTCGGACTGGATGGTGGCCGCGAGCACACGCTCGAGGAGATCGGCTCGATGCTTGGTGTTACCCGGGAGCGCGTGCGGCAGCTCCGCGACCGCGCGCTCAAGCGGTTGCGCGAGGGTGACGTGGGACGAGCGCTGGGCAGCTTCGCTGCCTGAGCGAGCATTCTTCCATTGGGACTGAGAGGGGGGGAGCGGCCGATCGGACGCTCCCCCGGCTTTTTGGGGGGCGGGTCGGGGGTCGGCTGCCGGAGGCCCGGCGGCCGAACAGCAACTGCTCGTTGGCCACTTCTGCCTGGCGCCCGGTCCCTTCACACCTGACACACGGCAGCCCAAGCCTCAAATTCATCTGCAGCACATGATCAAGCTCATCGACATCAGCAAGGCCTTTGGAGAGAAGGAAGTGCTTCGCGGCTTCACCCTCGATGTTGCCGAGGGCGAGACGATGGTCATAATCGGCTATTCCGGAACGGGGAAGTCGGTGGCGATCAAGCACATCGTGGGGCTGCTGCTCCCCGACTCGGGAGAGGTCTGGGTGGATGGCGTCGAGGTGCCGAAGCTTGCGCGCCGGGAGTTGTACCGGCTGCGAGCGCGGATCGGCTATGTCTTCCAGTTCGCGGCTCTCTTCGACTCGCTTACCATCGGCGAGAACGTAGCCATGGGACTTCGGCAGCAGGGGGAGTTGAGCGGGCAAAAGATTGGGCGGCGTGTGGAGCAATCGCTGGAACTGGTCGACCTGCCGAACGTGTCGCAGCGCTTTCCGGCAGAGCTCTCCGGTGGCATGCGCAAGCGGGTCGGGATTGCCCGCGCGATTGCCCTCCGGCCGAAGTACATCCTGTACGACGAGCCGACCACGGGGCTCGATCCCGTCACCAGCGCGGTCATCGATCAGCTCATGCTTCGGATGCGCGCCGAGCTGGGGGTCACCAGCGTTGTGATTACGCACGACATGCGCAGTGCGTATCGCGTGGGTTCGCGCATCGCGATGCTGCATGAGGGGCGGGTTCGCCAGGTCGGGTCGGTTGACGACATCCGGAACACAAACGACCCAGTGGTGCGCCAGTTCATCGAAGGGCGCGCCACGCTCGATGCCGCCGGTGCGACGCCAGCGGACACCGGTGTGTTCGCCGTGGCTCGCGACGAGTAGGGGATCGCTCCGATGAGCGCGAAAACGGCTCGCGAGGAGACTTCCGCCGGCGGCGTCGTCTTCCGGCGCGAGGACGGTCGGTCCCTTTTTCTCCTTATCCGGGACAGCTATCGCAACTGGGGCTTTCCCAAGGGACATCTCGAGCCCAACGAGCCACCGGCGGAGGCGGCGCTCCGCGAGGTTCGTGAGGAAACCGGGCTGGAAGATCTGTCGCTGTGCGCCGAAGTCGGCACGATCGACTGGTATTTTCGTTTTCGTGGCAGGCTGATTCACAAGATCTGCCACTTCTATCTCATGGAGGCCGGCACGCCGCATACGCGTCCCCAGCGCGACGAGGGAATCACCGCGTGTCGGTGGCTCTCGCTCGCGGAGGCACGTTCGCTGATCTCCTACGACAACGCACGCCTGATGCTCGACAAGGCAGCGACGCTCGTGAACGGCGAGCCCGCGGATTGAGTATTTCCCCGGCGGAGCACCCGCATGTCGAGCCCGGACCAACGGTGGTGGCGTTCGTCGCCCGCGAGAAGACGCGCACTCTCCTCCGGCAGCGGCTTCCGCGCCGACGCGGGCGGATGGCAATTGCTCGCGGCGCCGACGAGTTGAGCAGCATCTTCCGCCGCATGGTCGTGGATCTGGCGATAGTGGATATCGGCGTTGGCGGAGTCGAGTGCGAACGGACCGTGGCCCTGGCGCGCGAGTTTCCAACCGTGGGATTCGTTGCGCTGGCTCCTTATCGCGCCGCCGATGGGCCGCTGATCGCGCGGTGTGCGGAGTTGAATTTTTCCGAGATTCTGGCAGAGGGCGTGGACGACGTAATGCTTTCAGGTGCCGTGACGGCCTACGGTTTTTCGGCGCGATTTGCGCAACTGCACGACAGTCCTCCCCCCGAGCTTGAGCTCGAGGGCGAGCGTCGCCTGTCTACATGGCGCCGTATCGTAGCGCATGCCGGACGCCCAGTACGCACGGCGGAATTGGCGGCGGTTGCCGGTCTCAGCCGCGAGCACCTGAGCCGCTCGTTCGCGCGGGGCGGCGCCCCCAATCTCAAGCGCGTGATCGACCTGGTACGTCTTCTTTCCGCTGCCGAGCTGGCGAAAAATCCGGGCTATGATATCGGGGATCTGGCGCGCGTTCTGGGCTTCGCCTCGAGCTCACACCTTTCGGCGACCGCGCAGCGGCTGCTCGGAATTCAGGCGTCGTCGCTGTCCGCCCTTCGCGCTGTCGACATTGTCGAGCGCTTCGTGCGGGGACGGGGGCGAAGCCGGATCTGAAGCTTGGGGTGGCGGCACACGGCGATAGCGCGGAGCTTTGAGGGAGACCCGACATTTTCAACCCTTGCCGGGCCCCAGGCTTTGTGATTATTTTCACAAGCTTCTCCGTACTGAACCGTACGAATAGAAGCATCCCGACACTTTCGTTCGCGAGCACCCAGCCATGGCTTCCGACACGACGCTCCGTCCCGCCGAGATCAAGGACATCCTACTGCGCGAGATCGAGACGGCAGATCTCGCCGGGCTCGATGTCGAGGAGGTCGGAACGGTCCTCGAAGTGAAGGATGGCATCGCTCGCATCTACGGTCTTCAGAAAGCGATGGCCGGCGAGATGCTCGAGATCACCTCTTCCGAAACAGGTGAGCGCATCGTGGGGCTCGCGCTCAATCTGGAGGAGGACAACATCGGCGCGGTCGTGCTCGGCGACTTTCTGCAACTCAAGGAAGGCGACGACGTGCGCCGTACGGCGAGGGTGCTCGAAGTGCCCGTCGGGCCGGCGCTCGTGGGTCGCGTGGTGGACGCTCTGGGACGCCCGCTGGATGGCCGCGGCGAGATCGCAACGTCGGTTTCACGCCGCGTTGAATCGCCTGCGCCCGGCATCATCGTCCGCCAACCGGTGAAGGAGCCGCTTCAGACGGGCATCAAGGCGATCGACGCGATGATCCCGATCGGCCGCGGCCAGCGCGAGTTGATCATCGGCGACCGCGGCACGGGCAAGACGGCAGTGGCCGTCGACACGATCATCAATCAGAGGGGCGCAGGCGTCATCTGCGTATACGTCGCCATTGGTCAGAAGGCTTCGACAGTGGCGTCGGTGGTCGAGCGCCTCAGACAGGCGGGCGCGATGGACTTCACGATCGTCGTCGCCGCAACCGCTTCCGACCCGGCGCCCATGCAGTACATCGCGCCGTACTCGGGGTGTGCGATGGCGGAGTACTTCATGTATCACGAGGGGCAGGCGGCGCTCTGCGTGTATGACGATCTGTCGAAGCAGGCCGCCGCATACCGTCAGCTCTCGCTGGTGCTGCGGCGTCCGCCGGGACGCGAGGCGTATCCGGGGGACGTATTCTATCTCCATTCCCGTCTTCTGGAGCGCGCGGCCAAGCTCCGCGAGGACGCCGGTGTCGTGGATGGCAAGATGATCTTCAAGGCCGGAGGCTCGCTCACCGCGCTACCGATCATCGAGACGCAGGCCGGCGACGTATCCGCCTACATCCCCACCAACGTCATCTCGATCACCGACGGACAGATCTTCCTCGAGGCGGATCTGTTCTATGCGGGCGTACGACCCGCGATCAACGTCGGCATCTCGGTGTCACGCGTGGGCGGTTCGGCGCAGATCAAGGCGATGCGGCAGGTGGCCGGCCGTCTGCGCCTGGATCTCGCCCAGTACCGCGAGCTGGAGGCGTTCTCGTCGTTCGCCGCGGATCTGGACGCCGCCACCAAGCGGCAGCTCGATCGTGGCGCGCGAACGGTAGAGGTACTCAAGCAGGGGCAGTACACGCCCATGCCGGCCGAGCAGCAGGTAATGATCATTTACGCCGTCACCAACGGCTTCCTCGACGATGTTCCGGTGGAGCGGATCCGCGAGTGGGAGCGAGGCTTCCACGAGTTCATGGGAGCGCAGTATCCGCAAGTGGGCGACGCACTTCGCACGTCGAAGACCCTGGGTAAGGAAATCGAGGAGGATTTGCGCCGCGGCATAGAGGCGTACAAGCAAATCGCGAAGGCAGACCATCGGACGCCGGCGCCAGCCGTCGCCGGCTGACCGCAACTGTGGGCTGACCGGAGACGCCATGGCCAAAGGACGCGAGCTCAAGGGACGGATCCGATCCGTGGAGAACACGCGGAAGATCACGCGTACGATGGAGATGGTTGCGACCTCGAAGATGAAGCGGGCCCAGGACCGCGTCGTGGCGGCGCGGCCGTTCGCGCAGGCCCTTGCCGAGGTGATGTCGAACCTCTATTCGCCCGAGCTGGCCGAGCGCTTCCCGCTCCTTCGCCAGCCGGCGGAGACGCACCGGGTAGCAGTGATCCTGCTCACCTCGAACCGCGGCCTTGCCGGCGCCTTCAACGCCAATCTGATTCGCGAGGGACGGACGCTGATCCAATCGCTCGAGAGTGCGGGCGCGACCGTGGAGCTTCACGCCGTCGGCAAGAAGGGGATCGGGTTCTTCAAGTACCTGGGCCGTGAGATGGCGGTGCAGCGGACGGATATCACCGACCGCCCGACGTTCGCGGACGGGGCATCGCTGGTGGACGACGTGATGACCCGCTTCTCCACCGGTGAGCTCGACGCCGTTCATGTGGTATACGCGAAGTTTCGCTCCGCGCTGTCCACGCCTCCAACGGCGGAGCGCGTCCTTCCGGTCACGCCACCGGAGCGTGGTGCGGCGCAGCGGGACTACCTGCTCTACCCCTCCGCCGAGGAGATCCTGACCGAGCTGCTCCCCTCGTACGTGCGCAACGCCGTCTACCGTGCGCTCGTGGAGACGACAGCGGGCGAGCAGGGCGCGCGCCGGACGGCCATGAAGAACGCGACGGATAACGCGACCGAGATGATCAACGTCCTTCGACGTAACTACAACCGCGCCCGCCAGGCGCAGATCACGCAGGAGATCGCGGAGATCGTGGGCGGGGCAGTGGCGTTGGAATGAAGAAGCGAGGTGTCGGGTCCAGGTGTTGGTTTTGGGCGGCGCCCGTGCAGGCTCCTTCCGGGATCAGACACTGATTCATTCGCGGCTCCCAGACACCCTCCACCCGATACCAGACACCCGTTGCCCATGACAACCACCGCACCCGCAACCAATATCGGAAGGATCGTGCAGGTGATCGGCCCCGTCCTCGACGTGGAGTTCGACACCGAGCACCTGCCCGAGCTCTACAACGCGCTCGAGATTCGCGGTCGGTCGGACGCTGGCGAGGAACTTCGCGTGGTAGCGGAGGTGCAGCAGCACATCGGACGCAATCAGGTGCGAGCCGTCGGAATGTCGTCGACCGATTCGCTCGTGCGAGGAATGGACGTGACGGACACGGGAGCGGCGATCTCGGTGCCGGTGGGCGCGCCGGCCCTCGGCCGGATCCTGAACGTGCTTGGTGAGCCGGTCGATGATGGGCCGCCGATCCCGGCCGACGCGCTGCGATGGCCCATTCACCGCAGTCGTCCCGAATTCGTCGATCTCGAACCCAAGACAGAGGTCTTCGAGACCGGCATCAAGGTAGTGGATCTCATTGCGCCGTTCGTGAAGGGCGGCAAGATCGGCCTGTTCGGTGGTGCGGGAGTGGGCAAGACGGTCGTCATTCAGGAGCTCATCAACAACGTCGCCAAGGGACACGGCGGCAAGTCGGTGTTCTGTGGTGTGGGCGAGCGAACGCGCGAGGGTAACGATCTATACCTCGAGTTCAAGGAAGCGGGGATTCTCGAGCAGGTCGCGCTCATCTATGGGCAGATGAACGAGCCGCCAGGCGCGCGCCTGCGCGTCGGCCTCTCTGGGCTGACCGTGGCAGAGTATTTCCGCGACCAGGAAGGCGCGGACGTCCTGGTATTCATCGACAACATATTCCGGTTCACGCAGGCGGGTTCGGAAGTCTCCGCGCTTCTCGGACGGATGCCGAGCGCCGTGGGCTATCAGCCCACGCTGGCAACCGAGATGGGTGAACTGCAGGAGCGTATCACCTCCACGAAGCACGGTTCGATCACGTCGGTGCAGGCGATTTACGTCCCGGCTGACGACATCACCGATCCCGCTCCAGCTACTGCGTTCGCGCACCTCGATGCCACCGTCGTACTGTCGCGGGCGATCACCGAGCTTGGGATCTATCCCGCGGTGGATCCGCTGGCGTCGTCCTCGCGCATCCTGGATCCGCAGTACTTGGGCGACCGTCACTATCGCGTCGCGACCGGCGTGCAGCGTATCCTCCAGCGCTACAAGGAGCTTCAGGACATCATCGCGATTCTGGGCATGGACGAGCTGTCAGAGGACGACAAGAAGATCGTTGGCCGAGCGCGGCGGCTCCAGCGGTTCATGTCGCAGCCATTCGCGGTGGCGCAGCAGTTCACGGGCCTCGAGGGCAAGTACGTCAAGCTGGAGGAGACGATCTCCTCCTTCGAGCGCGTCGTCGATGGTGAGTTCGACACGTTGCCGGAGCAGGCCTTCTTCATGGCCGGTGGGATCGAGGACGTCATCGCCAACGCCAAGCGGCTCACGCAGGGATGACCGTGCTAAAGGTATCGGTGATCTCTCCGGAGCGGACACTGTACGAGGGCGAGGCATCGCAGGTGGTGGCGCCGGCCTACGACGGCGAGGTCGGCATTCTGCCGAGCCACGCTCCCATGATGACTCTGCTGGGGAAGGGCACGCTGCGTCTCGACAGCTCGGTGGGCGAGCTTCGTTTCGAGGTGGAGGGTGGATTTCTCCAGGTGGTTGACGATGCGGTACGCGTGGTCACGGAGCGGGCGCTGTCGCAATCGTTCTGAGCCCGCGTCCGGGCGGCGCGCACGCTCATTGCACAGCAGGGCCGCGGGGCATGCGCTCCCGCGGCCCTGCCGCGCGAGGAGAGGCGAGTGAGGAGACTAATGGCCTTTGTGGCGTTGTTCGTGCTGCTGGCGCTGCCCGTGCCCGTGCTGGCGCAGATGGCGGGGCTGCCAGTGGCGCAGAACGCCTTTGTGAACCCGGGGGTGACCGTGGCTGCCAACTTCGGCACCGAGGACCGGGGAACCACGTATGGAGCGGCCGCGGCATGGGGACCCAGTCAGCGGTTTGGGCTGGCCATCGGGGGCGGGTACTTTTCTCCGGATGCAGGCGATGCCAGCGGTGCGTTCACGTGGGGGTCGCGCGCGGTTCTGACACTTCCGTTCGCGCGCCGCGATGGTCCGCTCGGCTTTGCCGCCTTCGGGGGCATCGGCGGTGCGAGCGTCGCCGGCGCGACCGAGCTCAACGTTCCCGTGGGGTTGAGCATTGGTTACCGCGCGACGTTGACCGAGCGCCGGGGCGTCTCGGTATACGCAGCGCCGTTCTACCGCTGGACCCGGGTGAGCGCGGACGGTGAGACGCTGAGTCGCGGTCTTTTTCGGACGACACTGGGCTTCGACGTCGCTATCTTCCCGGCGCTGGGTATCAGCATCGGGTACGAGATCGGCTCCGAAGCCGGTGAGCTCGAGCCGGGACCCACCGGTGCACTCGTGGGTATCGGCATTTCCTACTCGCTTCGGCGGTGAGCCGATAGCGTTGCAGCACGACCCAAGGCAAGGAGAGATTTTTCATGACGCAGAACAGGTGGAGAGTGCGGGCGGTGTTGCTGGGACTGGTGTGCTGTGTCGTGAGCGGCTCCGCCGCCGCGCAAGCCTGGAACTATCCGTCCTTCCATCATCCGCATACGATGGCGCGTGAGTTCAACTTCGGCGTGGCGACAGGCGGTTCGCAGGCGGGCACGTCACTCATCTTTCAGTGGCGCGAGGGGATCGCGGTCGGCTCCGAGTTCTTCCTCGACGCGGGCATTGCCGATCCCGGTACGGGCATCAGCACGCGCTTACTGCTCGGCGGTGGCTATTCGCACCGTTTGATGCATGCCGCCGCGGGACAGCCGCTCGACATGCTGCTTACGGCGGGCGTGTACGGGGCATTTGGCGATGGCCCCAATCTCTACCGAATTCCTGTAGGCGTAACCTTGGGCTACCGCTTCGACCTCGAGGGTGACTTCGCGATCACGCCCTATACCCATCCGCGCGTCTCGATCGACTTCATGGACGATGATTCCGAGATCGGCATCAACTTCGATCTCGGCGCCGATTTCGAGTTGTCCCCGCAGCTCTCGCTCCGCTTCAGCGCCATCTTCGGCGGTGGCGCTTTCGACCGGAACAGCGACGGCTTCGGCCTCTCCGTGGCGTACAAGCCGGGCAGTCTTCGCCGACGCTGACATTTCGTGCAGGCGGCAAGCGACGGGGGGCGCCCAGAGGGCGCCCCCCGTCTTTGTGTTGGAATCGAGCCGGAAACCTGCGTTTGCCGCTTTTGGCCTCCCTCGAGAAGCCGAATCCCCAACTCTGGTTCCCGGCAGTCATGGCTCAGCTCTTGCCCCTCTGGCACGCTCTGCACGAGGAGTCACGCCACCATGGAGGAGCGAAGCGGCCCCGTCATTCTGGTTGTCGATGACAACCGCGATAACGCCGAGATCGTCAGGCAGACGCTGGAGGCCCGCGGGTACGCGGCGCTGGTGGCGAATGGTGGGGATGAGGCGCTCCTTCTGTTCGAGTCAGAACGCCCCTCGGTTGTCCTGCTCGACGTCATGATGCCGGGACGCAGCGGCTGGGAAGTCTGCCGCCTGATGAAGCAACATCCGGAGCATGGCCGGAACATTCGCGTGATCATGGTCACGGCGCTGCACGAGTGGAACGACAAGCAGCAGGCACTGCACACGGGGGCCGACGACTACATCACCAAGCCTCTGGATCTGCGCGACCTTGCGAGCCGAGTGGAGCGCAACCTGGCGTTGGTCAGAGGGAACCCGTGAGCCGCCGTGCACGCAACACGACGCCGGTGCTGCTGACCGACAGCGCCGACGCCAGCATCGCGGCCGGCCTGTCGCAGCTTCCCGGCTGGCACCTGGAGAGGCTCGATCCGGGCGACCTTGCCGCGCGTCTGGACAATGGCGACGCGCGGGCTCTGCTTCTCGCGACCGGTGATCCCAGCCGCCTGCGCGAGCTGATCGCTCGCGCGCACCTGCGGCGCATACCGGTGATCGTTGCCTGCGGCGACGATCTGGCCCGGCGGCGCGCTATCGAGCTGCGCGCCGAAGAATGGTATCGCAGCCCGGCTTCGCCTGATGAGATCGCCGCGCGGATCCGGTCGGCACTCTCGCGGCTCGCCACCGCCTCAGCGGAGCTGGCGGAGCGCCTGGAGAACGTCGAGTACGAGGAGATGCTGTACGACGCGCACTCGGGACTGCCCACGCTCCCGGTTATGATCCAGCGTACGCGGGCGCTGTTCGAGACGCGTGGTGAGCTGGTAGTGCTCTACATGAATTTCGTGCGATACAGCAAGATCGAGGAGGTATACGGCTGGGAGAAGCTGGATGAGGTGCTGGAAACGACCGCCGCATCGGTGCGTGAATTCCTCGACGCCAACCGTCTTCGATCCACGCAGATGATGGTGGGCTTCACAAACGACGACGACTACATCTTCTTCCATGTGCCGAACGTGGGAACACCCACGGCAAACGATGCGACGATCACCGAGCTCGCACGGCGCCTCCAGGCCCACGTCGCAGCACGGCTCGAGCAGGATCATGGAGAGGATATCGCCACGCTGTTCGACATATACGTCGGCCACGCGCACATCTACTACAACCCGAAGATTCGCGTGGAACGGCTCATCTATCGCGGCATCCGCGAGGCTGCGAACGCTGCCAAGAGCGTGGAGCAGCGGGAGCGCGCCCGCAAGGTGGCCGATCTCCGGCAGCTCCTGCATGAAGAAAGCATCTACATCGACTTTCATCCCATTTGTACGGCCGACACGGCGCGAGTCTTCGGCTACGAGGCACTGACGCGTGGCGTTCAGCGCTCGCTGCGCAGCCCCGAGGTGATGTTCGACGTTGCCGCCGAGGCAGACCTGCTCTGGGAGCTGGGACGACTCTGCCGACGTCGTGCGCTCGAGGGAGCACGCGAACGGCTGGCTCCGGACCAGCTCATCTTTCTGAACGTTGATCCGCACGACTTCGCCGATCCGGCCTTCGGTGAGATGAACGAGATCGATCCGTCGCGCGTCGTGATCGAGATTACCGAGCGCACCGCCATCAAGGACTACCCGCGCTTCCGCGAACGCTTGCGCGTCTTTCGCGATCAGGGATATCGGTTTGCAGTGGACGACGCCGGCAGCGGCTACGCGGGGCTCGGATCGATCGCGAATCTGGAACCGGACTTCATAAAGCTCGACATCTCGCTGATCACGTGCATCGATACGAACTTCATCAAGCAGAACCTGGTCGAGACAATGGTGGGGTTCGCCGAGGAGCATGGTGCCAAGGTTATCGCGGAAGGCATCGAGCGGGAGGAAGAGCTCGAGGCGGTCCGCCGGCTGGGCGTCCACCTGGTACAGGGCTTCCTGCTACACGATCGCTGGCGCCGCTCACCGCTGGCCGGTCTGGCTCGGTCACCGACCAGTCGACTTTGACCGCGTCCTGTCGAAGGTGGCGCGCGAGCGAACGCCGCCGAAGATGGCGGTTCCAGGGCAGTCAGGTTTTCTCTGGAAGAAGTCCCCTGACCATCGACCAGGACCGCTCCGCCGCACCGAGGCCGTCGAGCACCATGTCGCGTGCTGCGTCGCCGGCTGACCGCCGTGCCGCGTCATCGGTTAGCCAGGCCAGAAGCGCGTCCGCCAACTCGCCGGCATCTCTCACCGTACGCCCGCCCTTCCCGGACAGACGCATGGCATCCCGGCTGCCGCTGATGCGGGGACCGAAGAGCACGGGCGCGCCGAAGGCAGCTGGTTCGAGCACGGAGTGCAAGCCCGCCGCGTGAAACCCGCCGCCAACGAATGCGACGTCGGCGAGCGCGTAAAGCGCGCCCAGTACGCCAACGCGGTCCACCAGCACTACTTCCGTATCGGCATCGGCGGCGGCAAGTCGCGCCAGCGGTATGGATGCGACCTCCGCCCAGCTCTCAATCGGCTCCAGGTGAGCGCGCGTCGGCTCGTGAGGGGCAATGATCAGCCGCGCACCGGGCAGCCGCCGCCGCACTATGTCCCACGCGAGCAGCAGCGGCCGCTCGTCGGCGGCCCACGTGGAGCCAGCGACGAGCGTTGGCCGTGATGAACGCAGCGGTGCGAGCAGCGGTTCGTCGGCAGCGATCGTGGAGACGCGCTCCCACACCTGATCGTAGCGGGTGTCCCCGGCAACGGAGAGCACATCGCGGCGCACTCCAAGTTGAACCAGCCGCTCCGCGTCGTCGGCGTCTATCGCGGCCACCGCCTCGAGCCGTGCATAGGCGTCGCGCAGCAGTGTGTTTGCTACACGGCGACGACGGCGCGAACCGGTGCTCAGCGTCGCGCTGATCAGCCCGACACTGATGCCGCGCCGGGATGCCTCGCGAACGAGATTCGGCCATACGTCGAGCTTGCTGAACACGAGTGCCGACGGCGCAAGTCGGCTCAAGGCGAACCGGGCGTCGGATCGCGTGTCGAACGGCAGGTAGTCCCGGAAATCCACGTCCAGTCCCGCGGCAAAGCGCTCCGCGGAGGGCGAAAAGAAGGTGTATGCCAGTTGGAGCTGCGGCATTGTTGCCCGCGCAAGCGCGAGGACGGGACGCGCCTGCAGTCCTTCGCCGACGGATGGGGCGTGCACCCAGAGCAGGAGGCGCTCAGCGTTTCGCCCCGAGCGCGCCCATTCCGCGTAACGGCGGCGGATCCCGCGACGCCCATGCAAGGCACGCAGGGTCTTGTTCTCCACGGGTGGAGCCACAGCAGTGGCCGCGCGCGCAAGCTGCGCGGCGCCATCGTACAGGAAACGCAGGAGCTGGTTCAACACATACGTCTCGCCCGCGCAGGCGCTTGGGGCATCCGCTCAGGGCAGCCGGGCCAGCTCGGCTTCGATAACCTGACGGAAGGTTTCAACCGGGTGCGGCCCGGTCAACAAACGCGTACCGATTATGAAGGTTGGCGTCGAGTTGACGCCCGCATCGAGGCTGCGATCGAAATCGCCCTGAACGATCGACCGCATGGTGCGGTTACCTACGCAGGCTCGATAGTCCGGCATGCGAACGCCGGCGACAGCCGCGAGGGAGTCGAAGTGCGCGGCGGGATCGGCGAGCCCCGCCCAGCGCGATTGTGTGGCAAAGATGCCGTCGTGCATCTCCCAGAAGCGGTCCTGCGCGCCCGCGCACATCGAGGCTTCGGCAGCGGGCCATGCGTTCGCGTGCTGGGTTAGCGGGAAATGAAGGTATGCGAACCGCACGCGGCCGTTGTCCACGAACTCGCGGCGGAACTGCTCGTAGGTCTCCCTGTGCCAGGTGAGGCAGAACGGGCACTGGTAGTCGCTCACCTCGATCACCCAGAGACGTGCCGTATCGGCGCCCTGGATGCGCGCGCTGTCGGCGCGCGCGAGCAGCGCCTCATCGGCAGCGTCAGTAGCGACATCAGCCGCCGGTTTCGGCGCTCCGTTCCGCGTCCGTTCCGGTGAACCGCAGCTTGCGATGACGAGGAGAAGCGAAAACAGGGTTGTCGAAATGGCAGTAGGCATAGTACCTGCTTCGCGGGAAAAACGCGCGCGGAAGCGCGCGGGATTGGAGAAATATACCGGGCGTACCGTGATGCATGCCAGCAACGGGCTGGTCATGTCCCGGGGAGTTGGAGATGTGGCAGTGCCGATGGGCGCTTCGCCGGAGCGACTGGGCGCGGGAGCAGTGCCCCCTGGTCAGATACCCACATGCCGTATTCAGTAGACGCCACGCTCGTCCGCTGGATACTACTCTAGAGCGTCCACTCCAGCGCCGAACCTGGCCGAAGGACGATGGTTTCTGTGACGAGCGGTCCAGCGTCGGCGAGGGCGTTCGCGATCAGTCGCACCTCTCCGCTGTAATCCAGCGTGCAGCGGGGAAAGGTGAAACGACCGCGCCGCGCATCAGACACCTCCGAGGGCGGTCGCGCGGGCAGGCCGCCGATTGGGCTGAGAAGTGGACAGTGAGGTGATGCCGGAAGCGGCCGATGGTGTGCGGTGGCCAAAGCCGGCTGATGCAGGTCGGGCGGGCCGCGTGCCTCGCGGCGGCGAAAGGTGCGTCGGCCCCCCACTGCTATGCGCATCATCCGACCTCACTACAAGTTGGGTCCCTGAGTCGCCCGGTCCAGTAAGTAACCTCGGCCCCCCCGGGCGCGTCTGATACGTGACGCCCAGATGCCCTCATGGGGTCCCCTAACCGTACCGTCATGAAGCACACAGATCAGATGTATCTCCTCGAGGCCGCTCAGCGCTTTGTTGGCGTGGTGGCCCTCGCGGTGTGCCTGCCGCTGGTGGCCGCTTCCCAGGAGGTCGAGCCGTTCGCGCCGACGCTCGGCTTTGGCGCCGGGCTCGTGCGCACGCCCGTGGCGTGGATATCGCCTCGCTCTGGTGATCTGGGCGGAACGACCAGCGCCACCTTCCTTTCCGGCGACGGCCGCTCCTGGAACGCCAATGGCGCGCTGGAGTCGCACTGGATGGGGCGCGTCACGCTGG
>CAZWSO010000062.1:0-14909 GCA_964636485.1 uncultured Gemmatimonadaceae bacterium | reverse complement strand
CGGTGAAGTACCAGAAGCGCGGCTCGGTCTTCAGATCCTCCTTCAGTCTGAAGACAGGCTTGTTGGCAAGGACCCATCGAATCTCTGAGTTGGGATCCAGCAAGTTGCCGAACACCCGCGCCCCGGTAGGGCACGCTTCCACGCATGCGGGCAGCCGGCCCTGACGCGTGCGATGGATGCAGAAGGTGCATTTCTCGACCACGCCTGCCTTGCGGGCGCGGTTGCCGAGGTAGTGCTGATTGGTGTTCAGCACCTCCGCGGGGACCTCCGGCTCGGCCCAGTTGAAGCGACGCGCCCAGTACGGGCAGGCCGCCATGCAATAGCGGCATCCAATGCACCAGTCGTAGTCGACGACGGTGATGCCGTCAGGTTCCTGCCAGGTCGCGCCGACTGGGCAGACCCTCACGCAGGGCGGATTGGCGCACTGAAAGCACTGCGTCCCGAGGTAGAAATGCCCCTCCGCCGGCACCTCGTGCTGAAACGTGGCGTCGGCATGATCGAAATCGATGACGCCCTCTTCCATCTCAAAAATGCGGATATACTGCGTGCCGGCGCTGCGGTCGAGGTTGTTCTCGTTGATGCAGGCATCGACACAGTTTCGGAACCCCTTGCACTTCGAGATGTTGAAGGCGTAGCCGAAGACCACGCCGGGCTGTGCGCCGGTGGACTGGATCGTGATATCCGTCCCCTGCTTGATCTCGGCGAGGCGCTCCAGGCGTGCGATCGTCTCGGCACGCTCATCCTCTGTCATGACGCGGTAGTTGCCCTTGATGAACTCTTGCCACGCAAGCCGCTTCGCCTCCCTCGCCTCGTCGGATTGCAGGGTGAGCGGCGCACACGCGGCAATCGCCTGCGTGCCGGCAACAGCGCCTCCGAACAATACGCGGAGCGCGTTGCGACGGTCGAGGCGCTTCTGCAGCATCGAACCGTCGTCGTCAGCGGCTGACGCGGTGGGTGGTGCGTTCGGTAGCCGGTCAGCCGTCATCGAATGGAGCCTCGGGCACGCTCGATCACTGGGGCGCGGAAAGGGATGCGCGGCTGGAGCACCGGGCTGTGAGGATCGTGGCAATCGGCGCATCCCATCAGGACGCGGCGCCCCTGCCACCCGTCGAGGCGCTTGCCGTGCGCGCCGCCGGCCCATGCCGTCGCTTGCGGGGAATGGCACTGCGCGCATAGCCGGTACGCGTGGTCCAGCGTCCAGTGCTCGCTGCTCTTGAGCGCGAGGCGCTCGACGTTGTCGGGGGCGTGACAGGTCGAGCACACGGCGCCCAGCTGCGCCGGGTGCACCGGCTGGATGTTCTCGTGGGCATCGGTGATGCGCGTGTCCGTCATTACGACGCGCCCGCCGAAGTGACACGATGTGCACGGATACTGACCGAGATCCTGCGCGCCTCCGCGGAGCGATGTCTGCATCGTATTTGTTCCAAACGCGCGCGAATGACCCGAGCGTTGTTCCGCGCTCCGGAGCGCGACTTCGAACGGTAGATCGCCCGGCCCGGTCCAGCCCTCCACTTGTTCGGCGGCAACGGTTCTCAACGCGCCCGGTTCCTGCTGAATCGCACGCAGCGCGAGTGCGACCGCCGCGCTCGTTCCCGCCGTGTCGTCCGGGGCCGTGCCGTGCATCGCCGGATCTCCCGCCGATGCCGCTTGGTCGGCCGGCGTACAGCCAGCCGCCACTGCGAGCGCAATTGCGATCGCGACCGCCGTTCCGGTTCGCCGCCTCGTCAAGAGACACCTCCCGGCCCGACTCGGCCCGGCGCTGGCCGCACGAACGTCCCGGTGTCGGTCACTGGTAGCACATGACACTGCCGGCAGTTGGCGCGCTCGGGGTGCGTTGTACGAATCTCGGCAACGGCAGCCGGTCCGGCGTGACAGGCAAGGCAGTTCCCTCTCCCATGCAGATCGTGCGGAATCGGTGGCGGGCCACGGTCGGGCGTCCGCGCTGCAAGCGCTGGCCAGGCTGCCGGTTGCCAGTCGAGGCGGACCTGCGCGCCGCGCGCTGCGCTCGGACTGTGGCACTGTCCGCAGCGGGCGCTGGGATCCTCGCTCGGCAGCTCCACACCAGTCACCTCGTCATTGCCGACGTGACACTGGAGACACGCAACCATCTCCGGATGCGGGGTGACTGGAACGTAGGCACCGAAGCGCGGCGAGAAGCCACCGAGCTCGTGACAGGTGTTGCAGGCTCCGGTCCGGAACTCGTCGGTGGTGAACCCGTGCGGAATGCGCGGCGGTGCACCGGGATACTCGCGCAGCGAGCGGAAGGTGCGGAGCGTGCGCGGGTGTGCGTCACGCAGCCGATCCGCCGCAAGTTCGACAGCGAGCTGGCCGCTGCGCGTCCGGAAGACTCCCGCCTCGGCAGCGATCGGCTCGGGGGCGGCCCTCACGATCTCCAGGGCAGCGCGCTCAGGTTCGGCGGCGCCGCGCTGGGAGGCACGTTCGATCCCGACGATCAGCGCTGCCATCGCGGTGACCGCGGCCGCGATGAGGAGCACGGAGAGAGCGAGCGGAATCTGGCGCCGGTCACGCATCACCCACCACCTCGTGACGGCAAGCGTGAGATGCGCACCGCGCAGCTGCCCGACGAAGGCTGCCCCGACAGCGGACACTGAGCGTCGAGCGTAAGCAGGTTCACCGCATGTGACTCGTCAAACGACGGGACGAATAGCTGTCCGCGCGGCGGCTGCCCACGGTAGTCGATGCGCGCCTGGATGTCCAGCGTGCCCCGGCGGCTCACGAGACGAACCGTTTCGCCGTTGCGAATCCCGAGGCTCACCGCATCGTCGCGATGGATTTCGACGTATGCACGCGGAATGGAGCGGTGGAGCACGGGAATGCGCTGCGTCATGGCGCCGCCCCCCCAATGCTCGAGCACGGGACCGGTGCCGAGCCAATAGGGATACTCCCGGTCGGGACTCTCTGCCGGCGGCTCGTAGGGGCGCAACCAGATCCGCGCGCGTCCGTCGGCGTAGCCGTAGAAGTCGAACGCGCCTCGCGCGCGATCGGCGGCAGGGTCGAATGCGGTATTGTAGCGCCACCTGGTCTCCCGGCCATCGGCAAATGGCCAGTGCACGCCGGGGCGCGCGCGCAATTCGCTGAGCGGGGGAAGCGGGGTGGGTGACTCATCGTGGAAGCGCCGGTACTCCTCCCAGATCTGTTCCACGTAGCGGCGCTCGTCCCAGGGAAAGAGATCGGCGAAACCAGCGCGCCGCGCGACCTCGATCATCAGCCGGGCGTCGCTTGTCGCTTCACCAGGCGGCGTGACCATCTGCGCGAAGTGCTGTATGCGGCGCTCCGCGTTGGCGAAGATGCCTTCGCGCTCCAGCCACATTGCCGCAGGCAGTACAACGTCCGCCACGTCCGTTGTCGGCGTCGGGTAGGCTTCGGAGACGACGACGAAACGATCAGACCGCGTTGCGGCGCGGCGATACCGGCTCACGTTTGGGAGGCTGACCATCGGATTGGTCGCCTGGATCCAGAGAAAGCGAATGTCGCCCCCATCCAGGGCGCGGAACATCGAAAGAGCGGTGTGCGCCGGGCGCGCATTCACGCGCTCCGCCGGAACGCCCCAGATTGCGGCGGCGCGGCGGCGGTCCGCTTCATTCGTGACGACCCCACGCGGCAACGTGTGCGTCAATGTGCCGGCGTCGTGTACCATGCTACCGCCGTTCGGCTGTCCCGTGATGCAGAATGGGCTGTTGCCGGGAGATGCAATCTTCCCCACGAGCAGGTGAATGTTGTAGAGCAGGTTGTTCATCCACGTACCGCGGGAGCTCTGGTTGATCTGCGGGCCCCAAACGGACATCACCTTCCGGGATCGGTCCGCATAGATGGATGCAAGCCACCGAATCATCTCTGCACCGGCGCCGGCGAGCTCCTGAGCACGCTCCGGGGTGTAACCGGCGAGGAACGCGACATAGTCGCTCCAGCTGGCGTCGGCAGCATCGTCCGCGACGAGAACGTCGTTGTCGGCGAGTCCGTAGCCGATGCCGGTCTTCCCGCGCTTGAAGGCGACGTGCCGGTCGATGAAATCGCGCTGGATCCAGCGCCGGGTAACGATCTCATGACAAATGGCGTTGGCGATCGCCATTTCGCCATGTGGCACATGCAGTATGGATTGGTCGGCTGCGTAGCTCGTGCGTGTCGTGCGGGTGGCAAGCTCAACGATGCGAACTGCGGGGTTCGCGCGGCGGCGCTCGAGCATCCTGGAAAAGAGTACCGGATCTGATTCGGCGACGTTGGTATCCCAGATCACGAACACATCTGCGTGATCGATATCCTCGTAGCAGCCGATCGGGCCATCGAGGCCAAATGAGCTCTCGAGACCGGCGATCGCGCTTGCTGCGTGAAGGCGCGTGCTGGTTTCGACGTTATTCGTTCCGAGCGCGCCCTTGAAGAGCTTCGACGCCACGTAGGCGTCGGGGATCGACCACTGCGCCGACCCGTAGACGGCAACACTGTCTTTGCCGTGCCTCTGGAGCGTTTCGCGAAGCCGGCTGGCCACCAGGTCAAGCGCGTCGCGCAAAGGCACCGGAACCAAGGTCCCGCCGCGCCGCACCATCGCCCGCGTGATCCGATCGCGGCCGTAGAGCACCTGAACGGCGTGATAGCCCTTCACACACGCCATCCCGTTGCTCACCGCGGATTCCGGGTCACCCCTGACGGCGACGGCACGTCCGCTCTCGATTCCTACGAGCAGGCCGCAGCCGACGCCGCACAGGCGACAGGGAGCCTTCGACCATTCGGGCCCCCGAGGGCTCTCCAGTGCAGCAGCGTTCCCGAGCGACACCACGGCCGGCGTGGCGCTCACGGTCGCCGCGGCTGCTGAGAGGGCACCTATCCCCTTCAGGAAAGTCCTCCGATCGACTGATCGCATCGGCAAGCTGGTGACTGGGGAAAAAATGCGTACGACCCGCGCCAGCGAGTCGCCGCCCGGGAAGCCCTCTGGTCCCCGACGCTAGTGCGCAACCTTCGGCGGGGGAGTCGGGGTAATGCCGCGATCAGTGGGGTGTTTCCCTAAGACACATAGGAGAAACGCTGACTAGCGCACCACCCGCCCAAGGTGATATTGCCGAGGGTGGAGTTCGCGTCCGCGTTGTCTCACGTGGGGGGAGTGCTGATGATGCGTGCCACTCCGATGGGCAGGCTGCACCTCCTCGCAACGGGCTCACGCCTCGTAGTCGCGGCGGCTCTTGGCGCGTTCACGCTCGTCGCATGTTCCGGTGACAGGCTCGTTTACCGTGACCGTGGGCTCTTCAACCCCCCGGCCGACGCGGCAAGCGGGTTCCTTGGCTACTACGACGTAGCCATGAAGCAGACGACGTGCGGGAATTGCCATGCCGGTTACCAGGGTGACTGGGTGGCGACCAGGCACGCCAGCGCCTACGCGACGATCGAGGCGAATACCGCGAGGCAGCCGTCCTGCTATGGCTGTCATTCTGTGACCGGAAAGGGCAACGTTGCCGGCGGGGAGACCGCCGGTCATGACGCGGTCGCACATCCCACGTACCGCGACGTGCAGTGCGAGAGCTGCCACGGGCCGGGGCTGGAGCACGTCGAGGGGGTCGGACAGGGCAGAATAGTCCGGCCGCTCGCGGCGCTTACGATGACCGGCTCCGGGAACTGCGGCGACTGCCACTCCGGAACCCATCAACCCTTCGCCGAAGAGTGGGGTGCGTCCGGCCACGCTAACGTGGTGGTTTCGCGCGCCTCGAACGTGAACTCCGGATGCGCCAGCTGCCACGATGGGCGGAAGGCGCTCGAGGCATGGGGCGTCAGGGCCAACTACATCGAGAAAGACGTGGCGACCGACTATCAGGCCACGACCTGCGCGGTCTGCCACGACCCGCACGGCTCGCCCCACACAGCACAGCTCCGATTCTCCATTTCGTCGCCGGACCCGGAGCAGAATCTGTGCATGAAGTGTCACATGCGCCGCGCCGAGCCGAGCTTTTCGCAGACGTCGCCGCACGCACCACAAGGCGCCGTGTTGCTCGGTACGGCCGGCTACCGGCCGCCCGGGTTCGTGTACGACACCGCTCGCATTTTCGGATCGCATGCGACGACGCAGAATCCCAGGCTTTGCGCCGGGTGCCATGTCGGCAAGTTCACGGTGACCGATCAGTTGACGGGTGATTTCGTCTTCCAGGCGACGGGGCACCTGATGCGTCCGATTCCGTGCCTCGACCCCTCTGGCATACCGACGGGTGAGAAGGACTGCGAGTATTCGGCAACGGCGAGGTCATGGCAGACGTGCACTGCCTGCCACGGCACCGCCGAGGCTGCGGCTCATGCCTTCAACTCGGCCCGCGAGTTGATGAAGTTCCTCGTGGATCAACTGTGGGTGGACACCGACGGCAGTGGCACCCTCAACGCGGCGCCCACCGACGCCGGCTTGTTGCCGACGATTCGACAGATGCGTCCTGACGAATGGAGCACCACGGACAACACCATCACCCCAGCCGAGGGGGCCGAGTTCAACGCGCGACTCTGTGGTGAGTACGGGCAGGCGACCAGCGACAACTCGAAGGGTACCCACAACCGATTCCTCTGCCAGGCGCTGTTGACCTCGACGATCAACTTCATTCGGAGCTACTACGAGCTGCCGGCATTCTCGCCCGAGGTGCAGGCGGCGCTGGACGCGCCCATCGGCGGGCAGTTCAGCGGGTCGATGCGCGTATCTCGTGCGCCCGTGTCGCGGTGAGGAACGGCCTGTTGGGCTCGTGACCGGCGGTTTGTCCGCGAGCGCCGCCGTGCGACTGGCTGCGTCGCCGACGAACCTTCCACAGACCCACGCACAGCAGCTGGATACGGTAGTCGTCGACTCGCCGCTCCCCGGCGGCGCCGCCGAAGTAGTTCGCTTCCTGCTCAATACGGTGCCGACGTGGGTACAGATCGGTGGGGTCATCGTCGCCGGCATCGTTGCCGCCGTCGTCGTCGCGACGCTGTTCCGCCAACGCCGCACGATATTCGCCTGGTTCACCACGCGTAACCGCGCCGCCAAGATAGCCTTGGCGGCAGTCGCGGCGCTTCTGGTCGTCGGCGTCGCGAGCGTTGGGGCCGCCACCTGGAACTTCACGCAGCACGACAACGCGTTTTGCACGGGATGCCACGTGATGAACCCCGCATTCAAGGAATTCGCGAGCGCGGAGAACAAGCACGCGGAGCTGTCGTGCCACGCGTGTCACCAGCAGCCATTGTCCGCAAGCGTGCGCCAGCTCTATCTCTGGGTCGCCGAGCGCCCGGAACGGATCGGTGAGCACGCGAGAGTGGAGAATCGGGTGTGCGAGACCTGCCACGTCACGGGAGACACTGCCACCTGGCAGCGCATTGCGGCCACGGCGGGACACCGAGTGCATCTGGAGTCGGATTCCGTAGCGCTCGACAACCTCCAATGCGTTACATGCCATGGTGTGGAGATACATCGCTTCAGGCCCGTCAGTGCAACGTGCGGCCAAAGTGGTTGTCATAGTACAGAGGACACCGACATTGTCCTGGGCCGCATGGCCACGCAAACGGCCAGTCATTGCGCCAGCTGTCACGGGTTTACGGCTGACGTGCCTGCGCTTGCTACGCGCGATTCGGCTCGCATGACGCTGGTTCCGGGCGGTCTGCAATGCATGGGCTGCCACGAGATGCGCTCAGTCCTTACCGATTTCGACGCGGCCAGGGACCCGCACGGGGGCAAGTGCGGTTCGTGCCATAATCCGCATACGCAGAAGACGCCAGCGGAGGCGATCACGACGTGCGCAACCGCCGGATGCCATGCCGACTGGCGGAACGAGCCGTTCCACGTTGGGCCAAGCCACCGGCGCGTCGGCGAACAATGTCTTACGTGTCACGCGGCGCATCAGGCGAAGGTCGACGCGAGCGACTGCCGGGCGTGCCACGAGAGTGTACGCGCGCGAGGGATGTTCCGGGCACCGCTGCCCTTTGATACGAGTGCGGCGCTGCGACGGGGCGATGCCGGAGCCGCGCAACGGGCGCCCCGGGCGCCCGTTGCACGGCCACACGTCACGGTAGCGACGTCATACAGGAGCGGCTCGTTCGGATCCGATTTCGGCGACGACGTCACGTCGTTCACGCCAGAGCACGCAACGCCAAAGAAAGATGCGTTCCATGCTGGCTTCGCGCCCGCTGCGGTGGCCGACACCTTTTCGCACACGCGTCACGAACGGATCGCGTGCCTAGTCTGTCACCAGACGGGGCAAGGCCACGGACGCCTCACCTTCGAACCTCCTCGCGGGTGTGCGATCTGCCACCATCAGGCACCGGCACAAGCCCGGTGTCATGCGTGCCACCGCACCGAGGAGTACGGCCGTCCAATGCCGATGTCGCTCACCGTCACGGTTTCCGGCCACCCGCCCAGGCCACGGAGCGTGGACTTCGTGCACGCGCAGCACGCCGCCCAGAGGTGCATAGAATGCCACACCACGCCGGTCACTCTCGCGCTCGCGCCCGCGAAGGCGCAATGTAGGGACTGCCATATCGAGCACCATGCCGTTGACCGGAGCTGCTCATCGTGTCATCGCGTTGCCGAACCACAACTCGCGCACACGACGCCCGAGATCGCGCACCAGCGCTGCGACGCATGTCACACGCGCACGACGATCGAGCGACTGACGCCGACGCGAAGTTTCTGCAGCACGTGCCATCTGGAGATGCGAACGAGCCACTACGAGCCGAGGGAGTGCACGGTGTGCCACTTTCTCGCGGAACCGGACGCCTATCAGCCACAGCTCATCACCCAGTCGCAGAGGTGAAGCAGTTGTTCGCCTCATTCTCGCGACGGTTGGCGACAGTGGCAGGGCGTGGCGCGCTTGCGACGCTGGCCTCGGTGAGTACGGCGACCACGGTCGCGGCTCAGGACTACCGGATACGCGTCGATGCGAGCGCGCAGACCATCGCATTTCGTGGCGTACGCCTCGACAGCGTCGCCAGCGAGCTCGTCGTACCAGGAGTGAATGGCGGACCCGAAACTCCTGACGGCCACGCGGTGCGGTGCAGTGGCGGCACATACTGCTTCTTTTTTCGGCCTGGCCCGGCGCTGCGCGGACTGCCGGTCACGACCTCGGCGAGCCTTGTCATGTGGCGACTAGGTGTGGAAGGGCTTTCGGTTCGCGTCGCGGGCCGACTTGTGGCCGATGTCGGCCGCGACGACGTCTTCCCCGCCACCGATCCATTCGCGCAATTGCTCGAGGCACACGTCGAATATCAGCGCTCGTCACTGCGCGCGCGCGCCGGCCGACAGCTCGTGATGTCACGACTCGAACCCATCGGCTTCGACGGTGGATGGGCAAGAGTACGGTGGGACGCCGCATCGCTCGAGGTGACGGGATACGGCGGGTGGGGACTGGGTCAGGCGGCAGCGCTGCCGGCACCGAGCCAGGCGCTCAATCCGCTCGACGAGTGGCGCCCGCGCGACCGGCAGGTCCTGGCCGGCGCCGAGGTCGCGTGGTTGTACGCGGACAACGATGTTCGCGCGGAATACAGGCGTGAGATCGACCCGGGCGATGGCAACTTTGTTTCCGAGCGCGCGGCGGTGTCGGTTGGCGCACGCGTCTACGATGTACGGATGACCGGCGGTGTGGACTACAACCTGGCCGAATCGCACCTCGGCAGTGCCGATCTCACGCTCACCTACATGGATCCAAGGTTCACCGTGTCGGGTGGCGCGCGCCGATACAGGCCGTACTTCAGTCTGTGGACTCTGTGGGGTGCCTTCAGCCCGGTGCCCTATAACGCCGTGTTCGCATCCGCACATGTTCAGACGACCCGGTGGCTGTCGCTTCGGGCGCGGGGCGAGCGATACCGGTACGAGGACGCCGAAGTGTCCACCGCACTGGTCACGGGTCTGCAGGACGGCGGATGGCGCGCCAGCGCCGGTGCTACGGCTTCGCTCGATCCGCGGTGGTCATTCGACGGTGCATTTGGTGCCGAGTTCGGCCCGGGTTCGTCGGCGCGATTCATTGGAGGGAGCGCGGACTACACGCCGAGCGACGCGTATTCCTTTGGTGTCCACGCAGGGATCCTCGAGCGCCCGCTCGAGCTCCGCTACTACGATGCCGTTAGCCGCTGGATTGGCGCTCGCGCACAGTGGCGGATTACTGATCAGCAGCGTCTCTGGGGAGACGTCGTCATGATCGACGACGACCGTGACCGCCCCGACGCGAGCGCCTCCTCGCTGGGACACGTTCGCTTGCGCGCAGGCGTGAGTCTGACCTTTGGTTCCGGCGCCGACCGCATGCCCCTTCCCCCTGCACGCCGGCCCGCTCGGTGAACGTCCGACGTAGCGTCATTCCAGCTGTGGCCGTCGCGGTACTCGTTGCCGGTGTGGTGTTCGCAGCGCCAAATGCTCTGCGCGATCAACCAGCGGCGTTTCCGCACGACAAGCACGCCAACCTCTTTCCCTTGTGCTCCACGTGCCACGCCGGTGTCGTCGAACCGGGTGCGCCTATGTGGCCTGATCCGCCGCGCTGCGCGGCGTGTCACGACGGCGTCGTGGAACCGGAAGTTACGTGGGCACCTCGCACGACCGCGCGCCCAACCAATCTGCGGTTCACGCACGATGCGCACGACCGCGCCGCGACAGCGAGGAACCCGGCGGACAGTGCGCTTATCGGAACCTGTTCCGCGTGCCACAACGAGCCCGGAGCGCCACGAATGATCGTGCGCCACGCGGTCGTGCAGCAGTGCCTGGACTGCCACGAGCTGAAAGATCCGCACGTGGAGGTGCCGAGCGCCGCCTGTGCGACCTGTCACGTGCGGTTGACCGATGCCCCCGGCCTGACCACGGCCGACATCGCGCGCTTTCCAAGGCCGGCGGGGCACGACGCCGCGCATTTTCTGCGCGGCGGCCACGGCACGGAAGCGACGGTCATTACCGAGCGGGGAGCGCGCACCATCGCCGCCAGCTGTGCCACCTGCCACGCGCGTAATCTCTGCCTCGCGTGCCACGTGGACGCGCCGGAGTCGCCAGTCATCCAGGCATTGGCGCTCGACGCGCGCGTTCCCGCGTACGCGGCAGCGCAACCGGCTCCGCCGAGTCACGAAGCCGCGGGGTTCCTGCGCATGCATGGTAGGGAAGCGCAACGCGCGACAGCGACTTGCGCGACGTGCCACACACGCACGAGCTGCATGACCTGTCACATTGGTGCCGTGCCACGCGCCATTGCAGTGCTGCCGGCTGCCGAGGCAGGACGCGCGTCAGGGGCGCTGCTCGTGCGCACACCCCCATCGAGCCACACGTGGGACTTTCGAGAGCGGCACGGGCGGGAAGCGAGCGCGAGAACGGCGACGTGCGAATCATGCCACACACGATCGTCGTGTCTCGAATGCCATCGCCCGGACGGCGCACGTCCTGCGGGATACCACCCGCAGGGCTTTCTCACGCGCCACCCCAGTTCGGCATACGCGCGCGAAGCGAATTGCAGCGATTGCCATAACCCGGCGCAGTTCTGCCAGAGCTGCCATCAGCAGTCAGGACTGGTCGCACAGGCACGACTGGGGCGCGCCGGATATCACGACGCATTCCGCGGATTCAGCCTGGGACACGGGCAGGCGGCGCGCCAGAGTCTCGAATCCTGCGTTGCGTGCCATACCGAGCGCGATTGCGCTGCCTGCCATTCCGCCGTCGGTGGCGGCTTCCGCTTCAGCCCCCACGGGCCGGGGTTCAATCCGGAACGGGCCCGATCCAGGAATCCGTCGGTTTGCGTGGCGTGTCACGGTACCAGCATCCCGAGAGGCCGGTGAGCGGCTGACGCGTCGGCGGTCCGGCCAGCAAGCCGCGCGCTCGCGACGCGACGCGAGGAAGTTCAAACGCCTGCAGGTTGCGCATCACGCGCCCACGCAGGGCGCGGCTCTCCGAGAGAGTGGGCCGAGCGGTCGAAGGCGGGTCCCCGGCGGTGGCCAGGTAGGCCCCGCCGGGGCATGCTGGGGGCCTCAGGCGCCCTCGCCGAACATCAGCAGCAATCGCTCGGCCGTCTCGTCGAACGGATTCCAGAACTCGTGCGACACGCCGGCCGGGATGAACACGGCGTGGCCCTCGCCGAGCTCCATCTCTCGGCCTCCGACCCGTCCCGCGCCGCGGCCCTTCGTGATCACGAGCATGGTGGAGAACGGATTCACCTGCAGCCGCGGGTCCGCGTTCGCGTGCTGCCCGGGCTTCAGGCTGAACCAGCCGCTTCGGAAGCCCGGCTCGTAGTACAGCAGCACCGCGTCGGTGCCGTGGAGGTGGCGCGTCCGGGTGCTGTCGAACGCGATGATCTCCGGCAGGCCGCGCGTCCAGAAATGGAACGCCAGAGAGAACAGCGTCGCCCGGAACTCGGGGGTCATGGAGTAGCCGTGCATCGCGCCGAAGCTCATCAGCGCGGGGTCCGAGGCCAGGCCGCGGCCCATCGCCGTCGCCGCGCTGATCTCGCCCCGATGGATCCGCACCAGCGCCGGATAGTGCAGGCTGAACAGGAGGCTCGGCTCCGGAGGCCGGCCGCGCACCAGGTTCACGCGGGCCGCCTCCAGGCTGTCCGCCGGCTGCGCCACCACATGCCACCAGACGTCGTGGTCCAGCGCGACCGCGAACGTCACGGGGCGCTTCAGCGACGGGTCCAGCGCGTAGTCGTCGGCGAAGCTCTGGAGGATGGCCTCCGCGGAGTCGAGCGGAACAGGACGCGGTGCATCCTCGGCCGCCTGCGCCCGGGTCGCGGACGGAGGCGGGATGACGCAGAGCGTGATCACCGCGGCCGCGAGCCGCCACGCGGCTCGCGGCTCCCTCGTTTGACCGGCTGGCGCACTGGCTCGCACGCGAACCCGGCCTGTGGACGGATGGGTCATGATCGGCTCCTCTTCAGAGGTGGATCGGAGCTTCGCCAACAGAGGCGTCGGATCGGAGGCCTCGTAGAAACAGCTCCACCACATGCTGCACGTACTCCGCGGGCGTCGGAATCCCGGTGGGCAAGCCGCCCTGTCGGACGTACGTCTCCCGCGCCGGCATCGTAAGCAGATAATAGATGAGGCTGCCCACGAGGCTGAGATGCGTGGCGTGTGGATCCACCGGCCGGAACTCGCCAGCACGGATCCCCTCATCGATGATTTCACGGCTCCGCAGGAAGAACCCGAAGAAGCGGTCCCGCACGTGACGCTCGAGGTGCAGACCGCCGTTCATCTGCTCGCGCACCAGGATCAGCGCGAACTCGGCATGGTCCTCCCCCAGCGCGGCGAAGGAGATGATGAAATCGCGCAGTCGCTCCGTTGGCGACGCGCCCGGACGGATGGACCCGGACAGCGACGCCTGCAACGCCGCCAGCTCCTCCGCCATGATCGTCGAGAACAGACCCTGCTTGCCCCCGAAGTGATAGTTTATCATCGCCATGTTCATCCCGGACCGCTTGCCGATCTCGCGGATCGTCGTGCCCTCGTAGCCCTGCCGCGCGAACAGCGACCGCGCGGCCGCCTTCAGCGCCGCACGGGTACTTTCGGGGTCGCGATTCGCCATGGCTGCAGCGATCCGACCGTCCTCGGCAGCAACGTCGGGCCGCTCCTGGCCATGGCCAGCTACGCCGGGGCCAGTGGCTGGCGTTGGAGCGGGACAGCGTGGCGCTGGTCGTGATGCCACCGCTCCGCGTCGAGCCCACCACGTCGACCGCCACAGCGAACCGCGCCAGGAGGTTCTGACCAGAAAGCCGACCCCAGCGTATCAGGCGAGCGACATGCTGGCGGATGTAGCCGAGCCTCTCCCAGGCTTCTTGGCTGCTGATGAAAAATAGAGTCGTCGGCCACTTCGGTTACCCGGCTGGTCAATTATGCTCAAGAGAACATTGACTGATCCGACGCCCATCGAGACAACGTGGGACTTCGGACCGAACGGCGCGAAGTGGCGCTGTCCCGTCTGCGGTTGCCTCGAGCTGCGGCGCGTGATGGCGCACCGCTTTCAACCTGCACCCTCACCCCCGGCGTGACCCGTGATCGACGCCATTATCGACGCCCAAGTCCGCGCGCTGGCCGCATGGCTCGTTGCTGTCCACGGGCGGCCCGAGTCCATTGCCGCGTCCACGGCTCAGCTGTTCGAGTCAGATCTCATCACCGGCACGAAGCCGCTCGAGGAGATCCGGCGAGAGACGCTCAGCCTGAGCGAAACCCCTAAGCTCACAGCCGATGATCCGGTCAACGTCTACCTCAAGGCGCGCGCAGAGCGCCAGAAGGCTCGCAGCAATCCGCTGACCGCTCCGTCCGGTGGGCACTATGACGGCAACCGTCACGAGCGCCACGAGGCACCTCTCGGATCTCCAACGGCGGCGCGAGAAGAAGCAGGCCGGACACGAGACCGCCACGCGCGACGTGGAGCAGCTGCGCGCAGAGATCTCGCGCGTGGTGGTGGTCAGCGGGACGGATCCCAGCGCTTGCGCACCCGACTGCACGAGTTGGAGCGGTAGGCCGGCGAACTGCAGGAACGCAGCATGTGCGAGACTCCGTAGAATGCCGGGCTGCGCCACTCATCCAGGCGCAAGTCGCCGATGCGGGGTATCGGGTCGAGTGAGCGGGTGCCGGCCGCATTCGGGCTGGCGGGCGGCTACACCTCGGCGCGGCTGAGCCGGGAGGAGCTGGTGGAGCTCCACCGGGTGTCGATCGTTCAAGCGGTCAGGGGTGCCCAGTGAGGCGCCTGTAATTCCCCACACTTTGCCACATTCGGGACCTTGCTCGACCGCTGATCAGACATATGTTAGGGGCGACACAAGTCTCTGCTTAGTGGTCAGCGGAGCACAACGGTACAGCCATGCCGAAGCGCTGGGGTGCAGACGAGAAGGAAGGCCTCGATGAGGTCGTCCCAGCACTCTATGAGCAACTGCGCTCGCTCGCCCATCAGCGACTGAGGGGAGCGCCCGGCGAGCGATCGCTTAACACCACGGGCCTGGTAC
>CAZWSO010000061.1:0-15100 GCA_964636485.1 uncultured Gemmatimonadaceae bacterium | reverse complement strand
CTCATCGTCCCGGTCGAATCGAGGATCCTCGGTGTACTCCTCACCACGCGGCATTATCGCCTCCTGATAGGAAAGTTCGCAGCCAGGCAGGCACTCCCAATACAACAGATCTTCCCCCTCGTCAAGCGGCGCTGTCCGGACCGCCGTTTCCGCACCTCGTCGTTCCCTCCTCGCCCCCGCCACAACGCCGTTTCCTCCCCCGCCACGACGCCGTTTCCTCCTTGTCGCCGCACGGAGCAGCTGGCAGCTCCGAGCCTGGCAGCCGTCAGCTGCCACCTCGCAGTTCTCCCCGCTTCCGCATTGGAGCGCTGGCAGCTCCGAGCCAAGCAGCAGTCGGCTGTCAGCTCGCAGTTTCTCCGCCCCGCGTTGGAGCAGTTGGCAGCTCCGAGCCAAGCAGCTGTTAACTGCCAGCAGCTACGTGGCGAGTGAAAGAAAAAAGCGAGCCGGCAGCTTGCCAGCTGCTCAGCCGGACGCTGCCAGCAGCCATGTGGCGATTGGAAGAAAAAGCGAGCCGGCAGGTGCCAGCTGCTTAGCCGGAAGCTGCCAGCAGTTCAGTCGCGACTGAGAGGGAAAAGCGACTCAGTGGCCGCCGGCCCTACTCCTTTTCTTCGATGAACACCAGGGAACGCCGTCGCCTAACCAGTGCGCTGAGGGTGGCGAACACGCTTGGATCGAGAAAGGAACCCACCTGCTCCTCCAGTACCCTCAGCGCGTCGAGCGGCGTCAGCGAGTCGCGGAAGGCGCGATGCGAGGTCAGCGCGCTGAAGGCGTCGGCGGCGGCGAGAATTCGTCCCCCAATCGAGATTTCTTCGCCGCGGAGGCCGCGCGGGTAGCCACTGCCATCCATCCGTTCGTGATGATCCTTAACGTACTGGAGCGCCGGGCCGAGATGCTTGAGCGGCGAGAGGATCTCGATGCCGATGCGGACGTGATCCTTCACGTGCTCGAACTCCTCGCCGGTCAGTGCCCCCGGTTTGTTCATCACGGATTCGCGGATGCCGATCTTCCCCACGTCCATAACTCGCGCTGCGAGCCGCACCAGCTCGACGGTATCCTCGTCCAGTTGCATCGCGTCGGCGATGGAAGCCGACAGGTCGGCGACACGCTGGGAGTGTCCGCGGAGATACTGATCTTTCGCTTCCATCGCGTTCGTGAGCGCCTCGGCGATGTTGACGCTCAGCTCGCGCAGCGCGCGCTTTTCCTGCTCGAGCTCGTTGGTGCGTGCGCTGACCTCATCCCTGATCAACTCCTCAACCCGGCGACGCTGAATCTCGAGCGACCGGCGGTGCAGTGCGCGCGCCACCGCCGATTCCAGATCGGCAAGTTCGACCGGCTTCATCAGGTAATCGAAGGCACCCTGCGCCATCGCAGCACGAACCGTTATCGCATCGTTTACGGCCGTCAGCATCAGAACCGCCAGCTTCCCGTCCATGTGGAGCGCGCGTGGCAGCAGCTCGAGCCCCGACATGCCCGGCATCCGAACATCGCAGAGCATGACATCGAAGCGGTTGCGGCTCAGCATCTCGAGCGCGCCGGCGCCGGACTCGACCACCTCCACGGTGTGGCCACGTGTGCGAAGCAATCCGGCTAGCGCGAGCCGGACGGCCTTTTCATCGTCCACAATCAGCACTCGCGCCGCTACGGCAGCGTCGCTTCTGGTCGCTGCGCCGTCCCTGAAATGCAGATCAATCGCTGGTTCAGTCATTTGAGAGAGGGGCTGAGTTCGAGTTTCTCGTGTGGTGCCACCACCGGCAGTCTGATGCGGAACGTGCTCCCCTGACCCGGGGAGCTTTCCACCTCGAAGGACCCCTGGTGGTTGCGGATGATGCCGTAGCTCACGCTCAGACCCAGTCCGGTACCTCTGCCATCTGTCTTGGTGGTAAAGAACGGCTCGAATATCCGCCGCTGCACCTCGGCGGGCATGCCGCTGCCTGTATCCAGCACTTCCACGACGACGTGATCATCATCATTTCGCGAACGGATGGTGATCGTCCGCTCGCTGCGTCCGGCCATCGCATGCTCGGCATTCACCAACAGATTGAGCAGTACCTGCTGGATCTGGCGGTCGTCACCGCTCACTCGCTGCAGCGGGTCGGAGAGCTCCAGCCTCACCTCGATGCCCATCGTACGTAGGCCGTAGGTGCGAAGCCGGAGCGTATGCTTGATGATGTCGTTCATGGCGACGGCCACGAGACGTGGCCCGGTCTTGCGCGCGAAGGTGAGGAGATCTCGCATCACGGCCGCGGCGCGATCCGCTTCCTTCTTTATGAGCCGAACGGACTCGAGCTGCTCCGGGGTGAGCTCGTCTTCCTGAAGCAGCTGCGCGAATGCGGAAATACCGGTGAGCGGATTGTTCACCTCGTGGGCGACACCGGCCACGAGCTCGCCCAAAGCCGCCAGCCGCTCCGCCTGACGGAGCTGCTCGGCCACCCGGCGCTCCTCTTCACGCAGCAACAGCGATGCGAGGGCGAGCGAAAACGCCGCCGTGAGCCGCCCGAGGGTCTCGCGCCGGTGCTGCTCGTCCGCTCCTGAAGGTCCGCTGCCAAGCGCAAGCACGCCGATCACCTGATCGCCGGAGACGAGCGGCAGGACGGTGTGCGAGATGCATTCCGCAACGGACAGGCGCGGTACGGCGGAGCCGTTCACTTCCTCCATCGACAGCGCCGAACCCTGGAGATTGGGCATGACGCCGCGCGCGGCGACGTATCGAAGCATGCCATCCTCACGGCGCAGGGCGAGCGCCGAAGCCGCCGACGGCACCACAGCCTGAAGGATCTCCAGGATCTGCCCTGCCGCGGTGCCGAGTCCGGTGGAGCGCAGCGCCACCCTCGCGATCGCGGCACCGGCCTCCGTCTCCTCGCGTTCCCGCCGCTCCCGCTCAACCGCAGCGCGAAGCTGAACGGCCTGCTGCTCGAGGTCGGCAAAGAGAAGCGCGTTTCTGACGGCCGCCGCTGTGTGACTGGCGAAGTCGATGAGCAGCCGCTGCTGCTCGTTCTCGAAGTTCTGCGGGATCCGATAGCGCAGCGAAAGCACGCCGCGCGGCTTCCCCTCCACCATTAGCGGCAGGAGCGCCACGGACGCTACGCCCACCTCGGACAGCGGCCCGGCGAGCGGCCCACGCTCCTGTGTCATCAGCGACGACAGGAACTTCGGCCGGCCGCTTGGCAGTACGTCGGAGCCGGACGTCTGCCAGAAGGTGTGGACGTGCTGACGGGCGACCTCGGCGGCGATCCCGGCCGAGAAGGTCAGGTCCGCTGGCGTGCTGGCGCTGTCGGCGAGATAGATGCCGATGCCATCGGCAGCCAGGGAGGTGCATGCCAGACGCCAAACGTCCGCATACATGGCCTGCGGTGTAACATGCAGCGCCAGACTTCGCGCCGATGCGGCGAGAATGCTGGCGTGCCGCATGGTTCGCACCGATGCGCGATACAGTCGGGCGTTCTCGATGGCGACGGCGGCGTGTTCCGCCAGCGCCATGAGCAGCTCTTCATCCGCGTCGCCGAAGTCCTGGGCCGGTCCGCCGAGCACGACGATCGCTCCGAGCGGGTGGCTGCTGATGCCCAAGGGCACCGCAATCACGTTCGCCCCGGCGCAGTTCGCCGGCCAGCGCCAGATCTCGCGAGCCGCGTGCGCGTCGCGGCAGCGCATTGCCACGCCCCTGTCGATGCACGGCTCACAACAGCTACCGCGAAGCGGCGTGCGCCAGCGCGGCGTCTGCACTTCTCCGTAGTTTGCCACGACGACGAGATCGTCTCCCTCCAGCATCGCGAGACGCGCGCTGCGTGCCTCGAGCAGCTCCGTCGCATGCCGGGCCACCAGAGCAAACACCCGGTCCACTTCCAGCGATTGATTGATGTTACGGACGATCTCGGTCAGAGCCCGGGCTTCACGGGCGCTCCGCTCCGCCCGGTGGAAGAGCAGGGCGTTGCGAACGGCCAGCGCGCCGTGATCAGCCAGACGTCCGAGCAGCGCGGCATCCGAGTCGCTGAAGCTGTCGTGCCGGCTGTTGACGGCCATCAGCACGCCCACCGGATTGTCCTCCACGACCATCGGCGCCACGATGACCTGGCGCATGCCGATCGGCTGTGCGAGCTCTCCACTCGTGCGCAGATCCGCAGCTGTCTCGTTCACTATGACCACGCGCCTTTCGGCGATGGCGTCGGCCGCGGCGGTGCGAGCGGTGGGTGCGACCGTTCCCACGTAACTGGCAAGTGAGCCGGTACCGGCTTCGGCGCGCATCTCGTCGCCGGCGAGCATAACTACGGCGGCGCCCTCGGCATCCAGCAGCTTGAGCGTATGCTCGGCGAGGAGATGCAGCGAGCCGGGGAGATTCGTGTCGGTACCGAGCAGCGCGCGCGCCACCTCCGCCAGCGCCTCGCTCTCCTCCCGCTGTGCCAGGACATCGGCCAGACGGCGGTCGGCATCGCTAGGTGCGGGATCATGGGCTGGCGCCGGTTTACGCGCCTGCACGGCTGTATGGGGCGGAAGTCCGCTGCGCAGCGTGCGCAGCACGGCGTCAACCAGGCGCGCCGCCTCGGGATCGAAGGGTCGCTCGCGGGTGGCGGGGACGAGTGGATCTGAGGTTCCCGAAGGCATTCGGTTGTGTCGAGGAAATGCGCACGGGCGCGGCGCGCCACCGCTGTGAACCAGTGCGATAAAAACGGCGCGCAGCTGAAGCCGGCGCGCGCCCACTGGAAGATGACGAGAAGCTGTGAGGGCTGAAACGGACGTGAACGTCAGAAACGCCTCACGATCCGACGAACTCGACCTGTACCGGGTGATCGATGATTCCCGCCCGCCTGCCGCGCTCCAGCAGCTCGTGTACCGCCTGCCTGCCGCGCGGCCCGTAATCGAGGGTCCAGTCGTTCACGTACATTCCCACGAATGTGTCGGCGCTGTCGCGGTCGAGACCGCGTGCGTAGCGCATGGCGTGATCGAGAGCTGCCTTGCGGTGCTCGAGCGCGTAGGCAATGCTCGCGTGGAGATGACGGGAGATCTGCCGCACAAGCGACTCGCCCAGATCCTTTCGCACCACGTTGCCGCCCAGAGGGAGGGGAAGACCGGTTTCCTGAAACCACCACTCCCCCATGTCGGCCACCAGGTGAAGACCGCGTTCCTGATAGGTGAGCTGCCCTTCGTGAATAAGCAGTCCGAGCTCCACGTCGCCTTCGACCACGGCGTCCTCGATCCGGTCGAAGGGCATCACGACTGGCTCGAAGTCCGGCTCGTAGAGCCGGAGCGTGAGGTAGGCGGTCGTCATCGTGCCGGGCACGCCGATGCGCTGTCCGCGGACGTCCTCCGCCGACATCTCGCGTGCGGCTACCAGTCGCGGTCCGTAACGGTCGCCCATCGATGAGCCGTGCGGCAGGAGCGCATAACGATCGGCAATGTACGCATACGCGTGGATCGAGACGGCGCTCACCTCCAGCTCGCCGGCAAGCGCGCGGCGATTGAGCGTCTCGATGTCCTGCAACTCGTGGACGTACGTGAGCCCTTCAGTATCGATCGCCCCGCTGGCCAGGGCGTAGAACATGAAGGCATCATCTGAATCCGGACTGTGCGCTACACGGATGACTCGAGAGGACACTTGGCGGGGTTCAGGAAGGTTTGGCAAAGCGTTCTGCGCGTCCTCATCGGTGAATTATCCCGCAACCCTTATCGGGCTACGGCTGCTGTTCGAGCCGGGCGAGAGCGGCGTCGATGTCGGCCTGATGCTGCTGGTATTCGAGCCGGCCGCTGGCGCGCTGCGCGGGAGCAGCAGCGACGAGTCGGTCCTCGAATGCCCGCGCGGCGTGCTCGTCGCCGGCCAGGCGCGCCGCGCTTGCGGCGAGGATCAGGCCGAGGAGATGATCTGGATTCTCAGCGAGGATCGTATCCGCCTGCGCGGCGGCGAAGGCGTGGATCCCCGCTACCTCGGCTATGCGGCCCATGTCGTAGCGGGCGTGGGCGTCGATCTCGGGCAGCATCTGGAAGGCCGAGATTCCCATCTGAGCGAAGAACTGCACGCTGTCAGGTTTGCCCTGCTCGTCGAGGAGCATGATCCGGTCGAACAGTCGGTCCGCCCGCTCACGTGGCGAGAGCGCGGAAATGTCGGGCGCTGGTGCGCCGAGCATGGGCGCGGCCTGTGCCATCGGCACGGTGTCGCCCCGTCCTCCGCTGAAGCGCTGACCCGCCACGAGCGCGATCAACGCCACCAGGGCGATGCCTGCGACGACCCACGGAAGTGCGTTCGACAGGCCGCCACCAGCATGGTGGCTTGCCGCGCCGCCCGCCACCGCTCCCGCCGCCGCACCGCAGCGATGGCAGAATCGCGCGCCCCGCGTCAGCTCCGTTCCGCACCCGGTGCAACTCGACGCCTTGAGCGCCGCGCCGCAGTTCGAGCAGAAGCTCCCACTTCCGGGAGCGGGGGCGGAGCAGCGCGGGCAGGAGACGGGAGGGGGAGGAGGCGTCGGCATGACGGAAATGTAATCGACAGGGTGTCCGGTGTCTGGTTCCGGCGCTCGCACTCATACTACCAGTACTCCGCTCTGGTGGGTGTCGTGGATGCCCAGGCGGGGATAGCTTTTGCAACCTGCCGGGTGCCGTCAGCGGCCCGCGGCCAGCATCCCACACCCGACAGTCTCGGTTCTCCATGCCTACCCGCCTTCGCTCCCTCCTGCCCGACCTCGCCGGCACCAGCAGCAAGGATCTTCTCGACCTCGCCGGCAAATTCAACGTGCGCTTCCTGCGGCTTCAGTTCACGGACATCACCGGTGTCAACAAGAACGTGGAGGTGCCTGCCTCGCAGTTCGAGAAAGCTTTTGCGGGGAACATGATGTTCGATGGCTCCTCCATCGAGGGGTTCGTGCGCATTGAGGAATCGGACATGTTGCTCGCCCCCGACCTTTCCACCTTTCGCATCTTTCCCTGGGGTGATGCCGACAACCGGGTGGCACGCATAATCTGCGACATCAACCGGCCCGACGGACAACCCTTTGAGGGCGACCCCCGCGGTGTGCTCAAGCGGCAGATCGAGCGCGCGGCCGAGATGGGCTTCTCGATGAATGCCGGCATGGAAGCCGAGTTCTTCATGTTCAAGCGCACGGCAGAGGGGCTCGCCACCACGGAGACGCACGACGTCGGCTCCTATTTCGACCTCACTCCGGTGGATCTGGGCGAGGAGGCACGCCGGGCCATCGTTGATGTACTCGAGCAAATGGGCTTCGAGATCGAGGCCGCACACCACGAGGTGGCGCATGGACAGCACGAAATCGACTTCCGCTATGCAGACGCGCTGAAGACGGCGGACAATATCGCTACCTTTCGCTTCGTCGTCCGCAACGTGGCACGGCAGTTCGGGCTGCACGCGTCGTTCATGCCCAAGCCCATCTACGGGCAGAACGGAAGCGGGATGCACACTCATCAGTCGCTGTTCAGCGGCGATGAAAACGCCTTCTGGGATGCGAAGGCGGAGTGGGAGCTGAGCGAGGTGGCGCTTCAATACATTGGCGGACTGCTGAAGCACGCCCGCGGCATTTGCGCCATCACCAACCCGCTGGTGAACTCGTACAAACGGCTCGTTCCCGGCTACGAGGCGCCGGTGAACGTCGCCTGGTCCATGCACAACCGCTCGCCCATGATCCGAATTCCGGAGCGCCGCGGTCTCGGCACGCGCGTCGAGCTGCGCATGCCCGACCCTTCCGCCAATCCGTACCTGGCGCTGGCCGTGCAGCTCGCCGCCGGTCTTGACGGAATCGAGACGAAAGCCGATTCACGCGAGCCGGTGGACACGAACATCTGGGAGATGTCTCATCGTGAGAGGCGCCGCCTCCGCATCGACGACCTTCCCCACAACCTTGCCGAAGCGTGTGACGAGCTCGAGAAGAACAAGGTCATCACCTCCGCTCTTGGCGAGCACGTGACCAACCACTTTCTGCTCGCCAAGCGCGAGGAGTGGAAGGAGTACATCACCCAGGTACACCAGTGGGAGCTGGACGAGTACCTGGCGAAGTACTGAGGCGACGTGCGGTCGCGCCACCGGTCAGGCCGACAAAGCGCGGCCGGCTGATCAACTTTGCGGAGGCTCTCGCAGCGCGCCGAGGAAAAGGATTACGCCCGAGCTCCGCTCCCTGATGGCAAACACGAACGGTCGGTCTGCCATCAGAAGAGCGGGCGGCGCACTTGTGAGGCCTGCACGGACGCTTGTCGCTGCCGCTGCCTCGGTGCCGAGCTCGTCCACTTGCACGAACGTCTTCTGAAGCACCTCGGTGATCTCCAGCGGTGCGGCGTCGGAAATCCGCGAAAGGTCTCCGCCTCCGAATGCAAGACGCATCCCGAGCGCCTTCAAGGGCTCGTTCAGAACCTTCGTCCACTCCAGGCGGAACTTCGGAAGATGGACCTCGCCGTTCTGATCGCTGAGGGCGGTGACGATTGCATTCCAGGCAGTCTCGTCGAGCTCGTCAACCAAAGCATCCAGTGTATTCGGCTGGTCTGGCACAACTACCAGCATGGCAAAATCGCCCGCGCCGTACGGGAGCTCGGCCGCGTGCCACCCATTGCCGCGGGCCGCCGGATAAGTCCCCTGCCGCATCATCATCCGTACCGATCGTTCTCCCCCCGCGGCGTGGAAGCTGCGAGTGGCAGTGCGGCTCACGTCGAAGGCGGCCGACCAATCGCCCTTGAAGTACACCGCGTTGATCAGATACATGATGACATCCGGCGGTATTTCGTCGAGAATCTTCGGGATGCGTCCGTTCGTCTTTCGGTCCACCCATCCATTGATCGTCGACAAAGACGCAGGCGAGCCGAAGTCCAGCGCCGTCACCTCGGCGTCGAAGTAGCGACGAGCTACATCCAGGAAGCTGTCATGGACGGGGAAGCTCAGCTCGTGCCAGATCGAGTTCGCAATCGAGAGCTGCACGCGCCGGTCATGGCTGACCAGCAATGTCATGAGATCGCGATACGCGGCGTTGATCTCCTCCTCGGCGAGTCCCTGGTGACCAAGTGCAAGGCGCATCTCCTCCCACGTTTCGCCGCGAGCGCCGTTCATGGTCATGCCGAGGGCCATGGAAGCGCTGAGAGGCGAGAAGAAGACACTCGAATGTGGGCTCCCATCGGTGAGCTGGCGCAGCATCGAGAACGCGAATGAGTTGCTGGCCCGCGCCACCTCGCGCTGTGCCGGCGTGAGTTCGGGGAAGGCGCGCTGGCGGGGACCCGTCCCCGTTTCGCACCCGAGGATGAGCGATGTGGCCAGGAGAAGGGGAAGCGCCCGCGTCAGAGCGGTGCTGGACATGTCGAGCTCGGTCAACGTTGCCATCGTGCCAGGGATCGCGAATCCTCTGATCAACCCCGCGGAAGCGCCAATGGTCACCGTGACATGTAGCCGCCCGCGCCCCAGCACGTCCGCAGTCCCGGCGAAGTGGAGGAGAAAGAAATTCTTGGATGCGCTCTGGGAGCACCCCGCTGATCGTTCTTCCTGCCAGGCTGCACGAGTGACGCGAGTTCATCCCGCAACGGCCGTCAGGGCGCTGGACGAGTGCCGGCCATACTGACAGACCCAGGGCGAACCGAACTCAGAATCGCGCTGAGATCGCGAGCCCGATCCGGCCGTCGGGCAGTCGCGCCGGGGACACCCGAGCCGCTGGAAGTGAGCCCGGAACCCACTTATACGGCGCAGCTCCGATACCAAGCAGAGCTCCCGCCGTAGCGCCGATAAGAAATCCATAGCCTGGATCCATGAGCCCCTCTAAGCCCTCCTCGCGACTGCCCTTCGCGAAGCCCGCCACTGCACCCAGAGCCCCGCCAAATGCCGCTCCCACCTGCATTCCGCGCTTAACATCGCGTCCGTTCGCAATTCGGAGCTGAGTCACTTCACGGTTGGATACGATTTGCTGCAATCCGCGCGGGTGCGTCTCCAGCACCAGCTGGCTGTCCGTAACCTGGAGGACACTGCCCGAGTAGCGCTGTCCGCCCCGGAGACGAACCTCGATCACGTCTCCCTCGGCGACAGTTCTGGCGTGCTGCGCGTGGGCCGGGAAGGCCCCGAGGATGGCAGTGCCTATGGCAGCGACGAGCAAGAGAGTTCGCATGGCGGCCCTCCGTGAAATGGCGGTGCCGCTCTCCTGGCACCCGCACCCAACCTGGGCCGCGCGCCCCATCTCTGCAATACGTCGCAAGACGGTACTTTGGCGGGGCGCAACGTAGATGGTGTAACGCCGGAAACCAGAAACCGAAGCCGAGGCAAACCTGCAGTTTGCCCTTTGCTCTCGGCCCCGACTCCTGCCAAATGCCTCAAGCCGGGAAGAGCATCTCCCTGTACTTCGGCAGCGGCCACAGCTCGTCGCCCAGCGTCAGCTCGAGCCTGTCACAGATCTCGCGGACGGCGAGCATGCGTGCGGCCCCCTGCGCGGAGAGAAGCATCGCCTGCTCCTCGAGAGCGTCATGCATCGACTCGGCGCGGGCGAGCAGCTCCTGCATGGCGGCGCGACGCGACTGGAGCTCCTCGATCAGGCGGCCCACCGCGTTGGCGGCTTCCACCTGCGGTACCACCGTTACCCCGCCGGCCCTTGCGTTCGCGGCACCCGCCGCGAGCGCGTTGGCGTGGTTGAACGCGGCGGGAAGGATCATCGTATCGACCATCTGCGCGAGCGTGTGGATCTCGATGAGCTTGTCCTTCACATAGCGCTCGAGACGCACATGATACCGCGACTCCAGCTCGCGCGGCGAGAGTACGCCGAGCTGCTCGAACACCGCGCGCGACTGCGCGGTAACGAGATGCGCCATCGCTTCCGGCGAGTGCCGCAGATTGGGCAACCCGCGACGCTCGGCCTCGGCAACCCACTCTTCCGAGTAGTTGTTCCCCTCGAAGCGGATCGGCGCTGTCTCCGCGAAGGCGCGCTGCACCACCTTGAGCACCGCGTCATCCACGGTTTTGGACTCGGGGAGCTCCGCGCGAAGCTGTTCAGTCAGCTCGCCAATCGCCTCGGCGACCGTGGCGTTGAGGACCATGACCGGGAACGCGATCGACTGCGACCCGCCAACGGCGCGGTACTCGAACTTCTGTCCGGTGAAGGCGAAGGGCGAGGTGCGGTTGCGGTCCGTGTTGTCCTTCTCGATCTCGGGCAGCTTGGCCACGCCCAGGCGAATCATCGCCTGAGCGGCATTGCTGGACGTCCGTCCGTCGGCAATGTCTTCGATCATGCGCGTGAGCTCGGAACCCATGAATACCGAGATGATCGCTGGCGGAGCCTCGTTCGCGCCCAGCCGGTGCTCGTTCCCGGAGGACGCGATCCCTGCGCGCAGCAGGCCGGCATGCTTGTGCACCGCCTTGAGCACCGCGGCCAGGAAGATCAGGAAGCGCAGATTCTGGTGCGGAGTGCGTCCAGGCTTGAGCAGGTTGTAGCCGTCGAACGCCGGATCGTCGGAGACTATCGCCATCGACCAGTTGCAGTGCTTGCCGTTGCCGTTCACGCCGGCGAACGGCTTCTCGTGCAGGATGGCTCGCAGCCCGTGGCGCAGCGCCACTTTCCGGAGTGTGGCCATCACCAGCTGGTTGTGATCCACCGCCAGGTCCGTCTCCTCGTAGATCGGCGCCATCTCGAACTGGCTCGGCGCCACCTCGTTGTGGCGCGTCACGATCGGTACGCCCAGCTTGTACAGCTCAGTCTCCACGTCCGTAATGCAGGCCTGTACGCGTTCCGGGATGCCGCCGAAGTAATGGTCCTCGAGCTGCTGTCCGCGCGGGGGCTCGGCGCCGACGAGGGTTCGCTCCGCCATCATAAGGTCGGGGCGCAGCGCGAAGTGCTGACGATCGATCAGGAAGTACTCCTGCTCAGGACCGAGGGTGGTGCGAACTCGCAGCACACCCTTGTCGCCGAGCAGCTCCAGCAGCTCGATCGCCTTCTGCGAGAGGACGTCGCTGGAGCGGAGCAGCGGCGTCATCTCATCCAGGGCTTCGCCGTTGTAGCCGATGTACACGGAAGGGATGCAGAGCGTGCGAGTCCCGCCCGTCTCGACTATGAAGACCGGGCTAGCCGGGTTCCACGCGGTATAGCCGCGTGCCTCCCAGGTGGCGCGGAGTCCGCCCGACGGAAATGAAGAGGCGTCGGGCTCGCTCTGGATGAGCTGAGAGCCCGAGAAGGACTCGATCGGCTCGTGGTCCTCGTCGAGCGTCAAAAACGCATCGTGCTTCTCGGCGGTGAGGCCGGTTTGCGGCTGGAACCAATGCGTGAAGTGCGTGGCTCCGTGTCCGATCGCCCACTCCTTGATCACCTGCGCGACCGTCGGCGCGATTTCCAACTCGAGCTTCGTCCCATGCCGGACGGCGGAGAGCAGCTTGGCGTATACGTCGGCCGGCAGCTTGGCGCGCATCTGCTTCGCGCCGAAGGTATTGCATCCGAAGTAGGCCGACGTGGGGTGCGGTCCCCCGCCGTTGCCGTTCAGGCCCACAATGGGGGTGATGACGGAAGGGATGCGCGGCTCGCGGGCCGTCATCTCCTCGATGGCAGACCGGCGGGGGTTGGAAGTAGAGGCGGGCATGGGGTTCGGTGCTCCTGGGGCAGTATGGGCGGGAGGTGCAGTTCGACCGTTCTTCAAAATGTGCAGAATCTGCACCAAAGGCAAGACGTCTGAGCTTTTGAGACACTTGTTTCGACGTAATGACGATTCGGATGTGTAAAAGTTGCAACTAAGCTTCGACGTCCAAGCTGGGGGCTCCAGGTTCCTGGGTGTTGGCGGTGGTGAATGGCAGATGACCAGCGCCGGAGGCGCGGGCGCTCCCGCATCGCAGACGAGCGGGTGGCGGCGGTGGTTGGGCGCTGAGAGGTCCGAGCCCTTCTTGGAGAGCGTGGTAGAAGGCGAGCGCCGCCGCCGGCTCTACCTCACCCTCGAGCCCGTCCGCCAAGCTGCGGCACCGATATCAGGTCCTTGGGCGACTCGAGTGCCCAAGGCGCCCAGTGACTCGCGGATGTAGTCGGCGAGGCGTCGGTGTCCGAGCGGTGGCGCGACAGCGTCAGCTGAGGCGGCAGCTTCTGCTAGCGCAACCAGCGATGCTGCACGCGGCTGGAAGGGGCGCACGGTTGCCGCCAGGGCCCGGCAGAGCCACCCTGGGACGTTTGTTACCGGCATGGGGCAGCCGATCGCGTCCATCAGCCGAGTCGCGATCTCGCGCATTGTAAACGTCTCCGGCCCTCCGGCCTCGATGTCCTCCACCTCCGACGTTACCGCGCCCACGCACAGCTCTGCCACGTCGCGCTCGTCTATGGGATTGATCCGGGAGTCGATGTCACCGAGCAGCCAACGCCTACCGTACAAGGCCAGGGGTATGACAGCCGTGCAGAGCCCGAACATGAGGGTAGGGCGTACGACGGTGTACGGCAGCCCGGAGTCCGCCACCAGTGACACCATCTCTTCGCGCGCGGCTCCATAGTCCGTATTCCTCAGGCGCTCGGGAGCGAACGGTGCGACGCACACGAATCGCGACACCTCCGCCTCGCGGGCGATGCGCAACAGGTTGGCCGTTCCCCTGAGATCCACTTCAGTGAAACGCGGCACGGGGTCTGGATCGCCGGGTTCGAGCGATGTGCCGACACAGGAGATGATGATATCCGCTCCGGCACAGCCGCCCACCAACGTTTCCGGCTGGGTAAGATCTCCACGCAGTCGGGAGTCTATCTCCCCCGCCAGCGATGCGAGCCGTGCCGGGTCGCGGCTCAACGCACGCACGCGGTGGCCGCGCCGCTTGAGCTCGCGCGCCACCTCGCGACCAAGTCGGCCGCTCGCGCCAGCCACGAGCACGGTGCGCGAGGAGCCAGGCGGCGGCGCATACGCAAAGGGTTGGATTGGAGAGCGTTGCGTAATCGGAGTGAGGCGCATCTTCTGCCGTTGCTGTGCTGCTGGGCCGGACGATCCTCTTCTCGCCGGCCGCGCGGCGACCTTCTCGCTCATTATGCATGACAGGGACCGCCAGCGAGGACGACGCGCCAACGGACCGCTCCCAGAGTGCACGACGCATATCGCGAACCACGCGAAGAACGCGTGGAGGCGGCGGCGCGTTAACGGCAATTGGGCGTCCGCATTGTGTTACGCGGCTCGAATTGGCAATGTACGCGCTTCGGATGAGGGGCGGCGTGCCCCTATCGGTGGCGCTTTCGCGATCGCGCCGGAAACTCGAACCACGCAAAGCCATGAGCAACAAAGTTGTTGCCCGCTACAAGGATGGGAGGGTGCTCAAGGGGACCAGTCTCGATGTGGACCTTACCCGCCCGAACTTTCACATCCGCCCGCCCGAAGGGAGGCCAATCCTGGTCAGCCTCGATGATCTGAAAGCGCTGTTCTTCGTGCGCTCGCTGGAGGGCGACGCGGCGCATAACGAGCAACGCACGCCCGAACCGGGCGATTCCCGCGGCCGCGGCTCGACGTACGTCTCACTGCGCTTCGAGGACGGCGAGGAGATGGTCGGGATGACCATTCGCTATCCGCCCAACCGTCGCTACTTCTTCATCGTGCCCGTGGATACCACCAGCAACAACATCCGCATTCTGGTCAATCGCGCGGCGGTGACCTTCATGGAGGCTGTCACACCCGGGGATCCGGCGCCTTCGTGATCCTTTTTGAGGGCGGCTGACGATATGGATGGCAGTGGGACCCGTCGATGCGGCGGGCCCGGTGTCAGTCCACGCCAGCAGGAGGGTTCGATGCACGTCTCACCCTTGGTCGCGGCCGTCATTGCCTTGATGGTCGCGTCGCCAGCGCTCTCGCAGAACATTCCGGCCAAACTTCCGTCGTCCGCCTCTCCCCCGCCGGAGCTTCAGGAGCTTCAGCGTGCCGAGGAGGGTGCGCCTGCGGCGCCGGCGGCCAGCCGCGATGCGCTGGTGGCGCAGATCCGCGACCTTCCGGGAGGCGCCCAGCGTCTCGAGCAGGCGCGCGGCCGCTCCGCCGCCGCTCCTGGACACCGCAAACTCGCAAGCTCAGCGGCGCCGCCGCCCGAAGTAGAAGAGTTGCAGAAGGCTGACGAGCAGGCCCAGCGCGCGGGGCCGCCAGCGCGCGCCGCATCGCGCGAGGAGCTGCTCCAGCATCTTCGCGAGCTGCCTGGTGGAGCGGAGCGCATGGAGGAGGCTCGGCG
>CAZWSO010000060.1:0-15245 GCA_964636485.1 uncultured Gemmatimonadaceae bacterium | reverse complement strand
CGGCGCCGAAGGCGACGCCCGCGATGACGAGCGCCAGCAGCCCCAGCGGCGTCACCGTCCAGAATAGGGAACGTCTCACGGCACGACGTCTCCGTGGAGGAGGCGAGCCAGCGACACTGCTGCCTCACCCAAACGCACTGAGGTGCGAGCGACGAGATTCGTATCCACAACGCGTACCTCGCCGCGCCGCACCGCCTCGAGCGCGCGCCATCGCGCGTCAGCGGCGATGCGGGCGCTTCCCGCAGGACCGGCGAGCACGATGTCCGGGTCGCGTCGTGCGACATCCTCCAGCGAGACGCGCGGTGACGGCGATGGGTCGTCGCCATACACATTGCGTCCGCCGGCGATCTCGACGAGCTCGTGCATGAAGCTCCCCGATCCAATCGTGATCAGCGGGTTGTCCCAGATGTGCCAGTAGATGGTCGGGTGATCGAGGAGCGCCGTCGCCACTCGCACGCGCTGCAGTGTGCGCATCACTGTGTCCACGACGAGCGCCGCATTTCCGTCGAGTCCTGTAGCCCGGCCTAGCAGAAGTGCAGTACGACGAAAGTCCTCTATCCGGTCAACACGGAAGGCAATGACTCTCACCCCCGCCGCGCGCAGCCGCGCGGCCGCGTCACGGTTGTCGTCGCTGGCGTAGAGAACCACCAGGTCCGGACGCGCCGCGAGCACCGCCTCCATGCTGGGACGAATGCCTGGTCCAAGATCCGGGACATCTCGCGCAGCCTTCGGCCAGACATCCCAGCTGGTGCGCCCAACGAGCGACGGGCCGGCACCGAGGGCGAAGAGCAGCTCCGTGGTGGTGGGGCTCAGCGAGACGATGCGGGCCGGTGTATCGCCGCGAGGCCTCTCCACGGCGACACCGAAATCATCCAGATCGTGATCGCCCGCGGCCCTTCCCCCTTCGCCGCAGGCTGCGGCAAGAGCGAGGAGCGAGGCCGGAAGCAGGTGGCGCAGGAACACTGACGGGCACCCGCCCCCGGAGGGAAGAATGCCCGTGAGCCGGAGCGCGCATCGCGCGCTCGATCCACCAGCCCTTTCTCCGAGGGACTGCAAACGTGGCGCGGACGCGAGGCGTCTCCTGGCTTCGGGCCGGTGCGCTCGCCTTCCCGGTCCGTGGACCAGTGGCATCTCGAGCGACCGTTGTGCCCGTTACAGTGGCGGGACCGCGCCGGATTCACACCGGCTTCCGGGACTCCCGTCCGCAACTCTGTTGTCGGCGGGAATCTACCCGTTGCCAGGGCCCGCGGCAAGCGCGTCCGCCAGCCGGCGTTTGAGTTCGGCCCGACGCGCCAGATAGGTCGCGCGTTCCGCATCAGTCGCCTCGCTCTGGCGCTCGAAGACCTCATCCAGCTCGGCAACGGCGCGCGCAAGCGCAGCGCCGTCCAGCCCCGGCGAAAGCGAGGGAACGGTTGCAGCCGGCACTGCGGTGGCCAGCCGGCGGCGACCGGCAAGAGACGCTGCGAGAAGACCAACCGCCATCAGTCCGCCAGCGACGAGCGCGATGGTGATCACGTACGACGGGGCGAGCTGTCGCGATGGAGGCGCGGGCGCGATCACAGTTATCACTACGTTCGGCGGCATCTGCTGCGCCAGGAAACGACGAAAGGTGCGCTGCTCGATGGATACGGGTGAGACCTCCACCAATCCCGGCGCCTGCGCGTCGGCCGCGGGCTCCTCCATCAGTAGCTCCATCACCTCTACGGCGCGATCGATCGGCACGCTGAGAGGGAAGGCGTCCGCCGGCAGCATGTAGGAGAAGGAGAGCTGTTTCAGTCCTGGTGCGATGGGCGCGTGGGAGGCCAGCCGACCATCCTGCATGACCAGTGCGCCGGGAGAGAAATCACCTTGGCCAGCCTGGAAATTGACCGCACGATCGGGGAGGAGGGCCGAGAACGCCGGCGCGGTCGGCCCGCCGCTCACGCGCGTTACAGTGGTGTCGTTCGCCAGCTCGTACACCTCGACGATTTCACGATGCCGATCCGCACGTGGCGCCGAAATTACGAGATGGCGGCCGAGCACTCGTACGGGTACCGGCGCCGACGTGGTATCGAATACGTAGAGCTCGGCGGCCTCGCCCCGCACAACGGGCTCGCGCAGGGGAGCGGAGAAGTAGGCGATACCGGCGTAGTCGGCAGAAACGAAGTAGATCGCTGTTCCCGCACCCGAGAGTTGGTAACCGATCCGGTAACTCCCGTCGGCCCGGGATCGCGCCGAGTCAACGGGTCCGGCCGTATCGGAGCCGACCCGGTGCAGCACCACCCAGATCCCTGACACCGGCCGTGGCTCAGCGGTAGTAGCCCGGAGCACACGTCCCTCCACCAGTCGACGAGCCGTATCGGCCGGCGCTGCCTCGGGTTGCGAAGGCTGGGCTGGGAGCGTGAAGGTAAGCGCGATCAGCATGGCAGCAACGGAGAGCAGCTGGGCGAGGCGCGATTGCACGCAAACGTTGTCGTTCCCGCTAAGGCGGGCAGGCTGGATCGCAGTGGGAGTGAGCATTGGCGTCCGCGCGCCGATCCTCACCAGTTGAACTTCCCGAAGTCCTCGGGCCGCATCTTCTCGAGATGCTCCTTGAGCTGCTCCGCCTCCATACGGCGCTGCTCCATCTCGTTGCGACTCTCCTGCACAGCTGGCGAGTCACCGCTCCCTTCCTCTCCCTCCTCCAGCTGCATGGTGGTGAGGAGCGACTCCGGAGCGAAGATCGGCGCTGAGAGACGCAGGGCGATAGCAATGCTGTCGGAAGGACGCGCGTCTACGTGGAACACCGAATCCCCCCGATGAATGTGCAACTCCGCGTAGTACGTGTTCTCTTCCACCTTGGTGATCTGCACCCGCTGGAGCGCGCCGCCCAGGCCGGAGATCAGCCGCTTACACAGATCGTGCGTGAGTGGCCGCGGCGGCTTGATGTTGTTCATCTGCATGACGATCGATTCCGCCTCCGGCTGTCCAATCCAGATCGGCAGCAGTCGCTCCCCCTCCTTCTCCTGGAGGATGACGACATAGGAGTTCGAGATACTGTCGAGCCCAAGCCGGGCGACCGTAAGTTCGATCATGCGCTGCTCCCGAGGACGCGAGGAGACGCCAGAAAAGGCGGCGGCACGCCGGGGATCGCGAAGAAAAGCTCGCCGGTCGTACCAAGGTCTATGACACCGCCGCCACGTATCTGTTCGCGGCAGCACGGCCGGAACCAGGGTGCGCACGGACCGGACCGCCGCAGAGGCCTTGATTCACAATGTAGGTAGGTGGTAACGGACTGGCTACCGGTAAACCGATGGCCCGCAATCACCACTGCGCCAACCACGCTCCTGGCGGGCGGCACAACCATTAACCGGAGAGGGATTGGCGTACCCTCTCGACTTCGACATGCGATGGGCGCTCAGGCGCCGCCGGACCGGCCAACCGCTTCCCTCAGCTCCCCCACCCGATCCGTTCGCTCCCACGTAAACAGCTCCACCTCCTTCCCAGCAACCACTAGGCGTTCGACAGCCCGCCCGAAGTGGCCGTAGGCCGCCGTTCGGCGGTAAATCGGACTTCGCAATCCCAGCGCAGCGATGATCCCCTGTGGTGTGAGGTCGAATACCTCGGGTACTGCTTCGCCGATCACGCGCGCCGGCACCTCGCTGGTTCCGAACGTGTCTACCATTACCGACACCGGTTCCACGACGCCGATGGCATAGGCCAACTGCACTTCGCAGCGTCGCGCGAGTCCTGCCGCCACTATGTTTTTCGCCACCCAGCGCGCCGCATAGCAGGCTGACCGATCCACCTTGCTCGGATCCTTGCCGCTGAACGCGCCGCCGCCGTGCCGACCCATCCCACCGTAAGTGTCCACAATGATCTTCCGCCCGGTAAGACCCGCATCTCCCTGTGGACCACCGACAACGAACCTGCCCGTGGGATTGATGTGCAGCTTCGGCTCGTCGCCGTTCACAAGGTCCGCCGGCAGCGAGGGACGAATGACCTGCTCCACGATTCCATCGAGGAGATCGTCTCCACTCACGCGCTCCGCGTGCTGCGTGGACACGACCACGGTGTGAACGCGTGCCGGCCGCCCATCGCGATATTCTACGGTCACCTGTGCCTTGCCATCAGGCCGCAGCCAGGGGAGCGCGCCGCCGTGCCGACAGGCGGCCAGCCGCATCGTCAGCCGATGCGCAAGCTGAATGGGCATCGGCATGAGCTCCGGTGTTTCGTCCGTGGCGTAGCCGAACATCATGCCCTGGTCGCCGGCGCCGCCGATGTCCACTCCCATGGCGATGTCGGGGGATTGACGGTCGATGGTGCTGATCACCGCGCAGGTCTTGCTGTCGAAACCGTAGGCAGCGTCGTTGTAACCGATCTCGTGGATGGTGCGCCGCACCACGTCTGGAAAGTGCACGTACGTGTCAGTCGTGATCTCGCCCGCGATCGCCGCCAGTCCGGTGGTGACGAGCGTTTCGCACGCCACGCGCGCCTGGGGGTCGTCGCTCAGGATCGAATCAAGGATGGCGTCCGATATCTGGTCGGCGATCTTGTCAGGATGCCCCTCGGTGACGGACTCTGAGGTGAAGAGGTAGCTGTCGAGCACAACCTGAACCCTCCGCGACGCTTGCGGCGTTTATGAAGTGAAAGGAATCCTCACGGAAGACGCGTGAGGCTGCGCGCCGTCAGTCGGGAATCGCTCCCCCGAACTCCGCCTCGAGCCGCTCCAGCAGGATTCGCTCCGACTTGGTGGCGCTCCCGGCGTTCAGCGCCAGTTCCGCCGCCTCGCGCGCCGACGCCACGTGAATTCCGCGAACGACGCGCTTGACCCGTGATACGGCGCGGGGACCAACGCTGAACTGTCGGGCGCCCAGGCCGATCAGGGCGAAGGCAGTGAGCGGATTGGAGCCCATCTCACCGCAGATCGTGAGATCGATACCGTGCTGCTCCGCCACCTCCACGGTATGCTTGATCATTCGGAGCACTGCCGGGTGGAGGGGGGTGAACCGGTCGGCGAGATTGGCATTCCCCCGATCGACGGCGAGCGAGTACTGCACCAGATCGTTGGTGCCGATGCTGAAGAACGACGCGTACCCGACGAAGGAGTCTGCGGAAATCACCGACGCCGGCGTCTCGATCATGACGCCCACTGGCACATCCGCGTTGTGCGGCACCTTCCGCCGCACCAAATCCGCCGCCGATTCAGCAATCAGCGCTCGCGCGCGACGCACCTCGTCCACGCTCACGATGAGCGGCAGCAGAATGCGCACATCGCCCTCCGCTGCCACGCGCAGCAGCGCCCGGAGCTGGGGTTTGAACAGCTCCGGCTGGTCCAGGCACATGCGTATGGCGCGCCATCCGAGGAAGGGGTTCGGTTCCGACGGAAAGCCGCCGACGGGCAGCTTGTCCCCTCCGATGTCGAAGGTGCGAATGACCACCGGCTGGCCGGGGAATGCGTCGACCACGGCCTTGTAGGCGCGATACTGCTCGTCCTCGTCCGGCATGGTCGTGCGGCCGAGGACGAGGAACTCCGTGCGCATGAGCCCCACCCCCTCGGCACCACTGCTCGCCGCGAGCCCCGCTTCCTCAGGCAGATCGACATTCGCGCGCAAGGTTAGCGCCGTCCCATCAAGCGTGACCGCTTCGGCGCCAGCCATCGCCGCGAGCTCGGCATCGAGCGCCTGCTCGCGCTTCGCCCGCGCCCGGTACGTGCGCAGGTCCGCCTTGTTGGGGCGGACGATCAGCGCACCGGCCTTCCCATCCAGAATCGCCTCCTCACCACCCTGCAACCTGGCCGTCGCCACACGCAGTCCCACAACCGCGGGCAAGCCGAGCGACCGTGCGAGGATCGCCACGTGGGAGGTGCGCGTTCCCTCGTCGGTGGCGATCGCTGCTATCGCCTCACGGTCGAGTTGAACGGTGAGGCTTGGTGTGAGATCGTGGGTCACGAGAATCGCGCCAGCCCCCTTCGGCACGGCCACCGGATCATGATCGGGCAACCCGAGCAGGATTGACAGTACGCGTATCTGGATGTCCGTGATGTCCCCCACCCGCTCCCGCATCCACGGGTTGGCGTGCCGCGCGAAGAGCTGTCGCCACTCGCGCATTGTGAGGTCGAACGCACGCGCCGCCTCCAGATTCTGATGAATTAGTTGCTCTACGCCCGAGTGCAGTTCGGCATCGTCGAGAATCATCAGCTGCGCCTCGAAGATCGCCGCTTCCTCCGCACCGGCGTGCCGCTCGGCGTGAGCATGCACGTAGTGGAGGCGATCCCGCGCCTGCTCCACGGCCGACCGAAAACGCTCGATCTCGCGCGGTATGGCCCCGTCAGGGACGATGCGGTGAGGCACATCCGGCACTTCCCAGCGCAGAAGATGCACCGGGCCGACCACGATGCCCGGCGACGCTGGTGTCCCCTCTAGGCGAAGCTCCATGCTAGGTTTCGTCCTCTCCGAACCGGCCCTCGATCACCCTGGCGATGGCGGCAATCGCCTCTTCGGCGTCAGGTCCCTGCGCCCGCAGATGAATCTCGGCGCCGCACTCGGCCGCGAGCATCATGACACCCATGATGCTCTTGCCGTTAACCTCGAGATCATCGCGTGCCATAGTGATCTCGCTCTTGAAGCGCGATGCGATCTTCACCACCTCCGCCGCCGGCCGCGCGTGAAGCCCGTTCTTGTTCGCGATACGTACGGTAAGTTCCGTCATCGCGATGCGACCGAGTAAATGGCGAGCAACGCGAGCACTGCCAGCGCGAACCGCCATCCCTGCAGCCGACCGTGCGCGAGCACCAGCAGAGCGGCTGCGATAGCGGATCCGATCGCGGCCCAGAGTGGAAAGCCATAGCCGGGCATGAGCGCGCGTGAGAGCACCAGCGGCAACGCCATGCCCGCGAGCAGCGCAACAGCACGGGCTATCCATTGGGGCCCCCGCCGAAGCAGCGGACTGCCGAGCGCCGTGGCCACGCGCATACCCTGCTCCCAGCCGACGCGCAGCCCCCAGGCGCGCAGCCCGAGGTGCCCGATGTTGTAGACGAGCAAAAAGAGGACGAGCGTCACCGCGGCTCCGGCACCCAATCCGTACGCGGTGAGCGCCAGAAGCGAGCTGAACGGCAACCAGCCTGCCCACACGAGACGATCGCCCACGCTCCCGAGCGGACCGCAAAGCGCCGCGCGAAAACGCTCGATCTGCTCCGGCGGCGCCCCATCTACTTCGGCCCGTGCCAGTGCGCCTACCGCCATCGCGGCGAGATACGGGTGCGCGTTGAAGTATGTAGACTCGCGTGCAACCGCTTCGTTGTACAGCGCACCGCCGCGCCCGCCCGGCATAGAGCGCAGCGCCGGCTCAGTGCAGAACCCGATACCTATACCAAGCAGACGCTCGTAGTTCCATGACCCCTGAATCGCGAGCATCCGCAGGAACATGACGAGCTGCACCCGCATCGGAAGCGGCGGTGTGGCGGTGATCGTAGCGTCGTCACTCATACCAGCCCCAGCAGCAGCAGGCTGACGACAATACCGCCGGTGAACAGGACTATCCCGCCGCGCGTGGCGGCGAAGAGCCGCCACGTAGCCGCTGCCGCCACCGCGATCGCGACACCGATGACGACGGCGCGGGACAGCTCGCCGGAGGCTCCCCAGGGTGCCAACAGCGCGTTCGCAAACGGCGGTACGACAAGCAGAGCGGCGAGCGTGAGCAGAGCGCCTCGCACGAGATCGGCGCCCAGCCCAAGCAGTTGCAGCCGTACTACCATATCGGCTGTTACCCGCCCGCCGTTCTCGAGGAGCCGCCGCGCCACGGCACCGTTGACGCGTCGCAGCAGGTAAATCGTCCCGCCACCCACCCAGGCGGTGGCAATGCCGGCAAGCACCGCCACGGCGAGTGCTCCTGGCGGTGACACGGACATCGACGCGAAGACTGCGCCCGCCACCACGGAAGCCGACCCCCACTCGGGGTAGCGCGACGCGCCGACCGGAAGCGTTTCCATGGCAATCAGCTCGAGCACTGCGCCGATGACGAGTCCCGCGGTGGCGTTCCCCACGATCAGGCCGCCGACGGTGGCCGCGACCAGGGGGCGCGAAATCATCGCCTGCGGGAAGCTGACGACATCGAGGGCGAGCAATGCGCCGAGCAACACCAGCGGGACAAGGGGGAGCTCGCTGATCATGAGCCCGCTCCTCCCAGGATGTCGGCGAGCGGCACGGCACGGGCGGTGGGGACATCCTGCGCCGAGATGACGATGCCGCGCGCCGAAAGCCCACGCAGCTCCTTCTCTTCCTCGGGGGTCAGATAGATGTACCGCAGCCTCTGAGTGCGTCCGGGCCGATGATGGATCCCGCCGAGGTTCAGCGCGCCAATGGGCGTGCCATGATCGACGAGTCGACGCGCTGTATCCACGTCGGGCACGAGCACCATGCCGTGACGCGGATCGGCGCGCCATTCCGCCAGCCGCTCGGCCGCATCCGCCACCGAAGCGAATATGACCGTTACCTCAGGCGGCACGCCCAGCCGGTAAAGCTCCTGCTCCCACTCGCTGCCGGCCACGTCGTCGTGTACCAGAATGATGAGCCGCAGGTCGAAGTGCTGCCCCCACCCTACGACTACCTGCCCATGAATGAGACGGTCGTCTATGCGGATCATCTCAATGGGCACTCGCCGCCTCCGGATGCAGCCGCAGCGCCGCCACTCCACGATCGACGGCGTCACGGTCTCCCGTCGGCTCCGCGGCGTGTCCGACAAAGTGAAGGAGCGCTGGCAGATTGACACCGGTCACCACGCGTACACCGTCGCGCATACGCGCCAGCCGCAGCGCGGCCATGGCGCAACTACCGCCGGGCAGATCGGTGAAGATCACGTGCACACCGAAGCGATCCAGCAACTCACCGAGCGCCGCCTCCAGATCCGCACCCCCCAGATCGCGGTTGGAAAGTGGGTGCAGCAACGCGCCCAGCCCGCTGATGGCATCCACCGCGGAGATCAGCCCCTCGGCGAGCTCCGCATGCGCGGCCACGATGGCCACGGGCACCGCTTGCTCACTCATTGTCTTCCGCTAGATACTGGCGCAGCTCCGACGCCATGCGCATGCGGCTGATCAAACGCTGATTGAACGCCTCGGCCGGGTCGACGCCGCTGTAACGCAGCAGGTGATTCATCGCTACGACCTCAGCAACCACCGTGATGTTCTTCCCCGGGTTGAGCCGGATAGTGACCTTGGGAATCTCGACATCCAGGATGGTGGTGGAGGCGCCATCGAGCCCGGTGCGGTCGACGACGGCATCCTGCTTCCACTCCTCGAGCTGCACCACTACCTCGATGCGTTTCTGCTGCCGCACGGAGCGCACGCCGAAGATTGAAGGCACGTCGATGACTCCGACACCGCGGATCTCCATATGGTGCCGCTGAAGCTCGTGCCCGCGACCGATGATGACGTCATTGCCGCGGCGTGATGCGATCACGACATCATCCGCCACCAGCCGATGGCCGCGCTCGACAAGGTCCAGTACGCACTCCGACTTGCCGATGCCACTCTGCCCCACGAAAAGCAGGCCGACGCCATAGACGTCGGCCAGTGACCCGTGCAGCGTGGTCGTGGGGGCGAACTCGAGCGCGATGGCCGGGTTCAGCCGTCGGTAGAACTCCGCGGTCTTCAGTGGTGTGCGCAATATGGGAACGCCACGCCGAGCCGCGGCGTCGCGCATGAGCGGCGGTACCTCCTGCCCCTTGGTGACGATCACGCAGGGAACCGAGAACGAGAAGAACAGCTCGAGCACGTGAGCGCGCTGCTCCTCGGATAGCGACGCGAGATAGGTGATTTCGGTTTCGCCGAATACCTGGACGCGCTTGGATGGGAAACGCTCCACGAACCCGGCGAGCACGAGGCCAGGGCTGGATAGCTCACCGCTGGTGATCTCGCGGTCCAGGCCGGTCTCATCACCCACCACTTCCAGGTGGAGCATGTCCTTCATCAGCTCGAGGAGCCGGCGGACGCTGAAGGCGGACTTCACGAGCGGGCCAGGGAGCGACCGCGCACCTTTGGGGTGCGCTTGCGGCGGGCGAGCTGCGCAGCCATCCGCTGCCCTGCTTCCATGAGCGCGGGCCCGTAGTTGCGCGCCTCCGCCTTGGCGGCGAGACGAGCGCGGCGTGGCAGGAGGAAGATCATCTCGACTCGGCGCGTGGGACCATCCTGCTCGAAGCGTACAGTGGCGGTGACGACGCGGTCCGTTTTCTTCGCGATCCGGCGGACGAGCCGCTCGGCGCGATGTGCCATGTTGTCGGAGATGACGGCATGGTGTGACTGGAATAGAATGTCCATGCTACTCCTCGTTTGCGACGACCTCTCGGAGGTGCGCCTCCGTTTGGCGCGCCGCCTCCTCCCAGGAGAACCGCTCCACGAATCGGCGCGCTTCCCTGCCGAGCTGCCCTACCAGCTCGGCAGAGGCGGCGATCCGCTCCATTGCCACCGCCATGGCCGCGACGTCCTCATGTTCCACCAGAAAGCCCGTACGACCATCCACCACCGACTCCCGAAGCCCGGGCGAGTTGGATGCGATAACCGGAGTCCCGCACGCCGCCGCCTCGAAGTTCGTGATTCCCCACCCCTCCTTGGGTGACGCAAACGCGAGAGCCCATGCCCGTCGAAGCAGTCGCAGCTTCTCCTCCTCGCTGATAAACCCAAGAAACCGCACACGCTCACCGAGGTCAAGCGATTGTGCCAGTCGCTCCAACCCCTCACGGAAGTCCCCCGTGCCGGCAATCTCGAGCCTGGCCTCCGGGTGGCCGACGCCGGCAAAGGCACGGAGCACGATGTCCACCCCCTTATAGCGCTTGAGCCTTCCCAGATACGCGAAGAGCGGCGTAGGCGACCGCTGCGCCGGCGCCGGGCTGTAAGCTGCCGTGTCTACGCCCGGGTAGATCACGCGTATCCGCTCGCGAGGGATGCCACGCGCGGCAAGGTCATCGGCCGTGCTCTGACTTATCGCCTGGAAAGGTATGCCGCGGTAGACAGGTACCAGCGGCTGCTCCGCCAGCCACACGGCCGAAGCCATTAGCAGGGACACCTCGCGGAACGCGGTGCCGCCGAAGAGGTGCGGCACGAGCGCCACACAACGGTGCGCCGGTGGCCGCCAGCGTGGAGTAAAAAGTGGGATTTTGTTGATGTCTTCGAGCAGGATGTCCGGGTTCCACGGCGTGAGATGCTGGCGGTAGTAGCGCCACGCATGAAGTGGAAAGGTGTAGCGGCGCGCGACGCGATGTACGTCTATTCCATCCAGCCGCAGACGCCTGCCACACCCCGTCCAGCCGCTGCACAGCAACGTGATCTCGTGCCCTCGCGCCGCCAGCCGGCCAAAGATCTCGTGGAGGTGGATCTCGGCACCGCCGGCCTCGGGGTTCTCGCGGTCCAGCCAGTTGACGAGCAGGATGCGCACTACAGCCGCCCCATGCGACGTGCCAGTGCATCGAGGACACCGTTCACGAACCGCGCGGTCTGCGCACTCCCATAGCGCTCGCCCAGGCGCACGGCTTCCTGGATTACGACACGCGGCGGCGTCTCTCCCTGCTCCAGCTCCGCCGCACCGAGCCGTAATATTGAGCGCTCGATGGCACCAAGCCGCTCGAGGCGCCAGTTAGTTGTCACGTCCCGGATAGCCATGTCGAGCCGCGAACCCTCGCTGCGCACGACGTGGAGCAGGCGACCAGCCACTGCGCGCTCCTCGGGTGCTACGGCAAGGTGATCCCAGAGTTCGGCGGCCACGCGCTCGAGAGGGTCGCCGTCACGGATATCCCAGGCGTAAAGCGCCTGAAGCGCGCGCGCGCGCGCGCGCGTCTCAGTCCTCCGTTTGAACATCGAGCCGATCGATCAGGTCGGCCATCTCCAGCGCGGCAAGCGCAGCGTCCCACCCCTTGTTCCCATGCGCGCCCCCGGCGCGAGCTGAGGCCTGCTCCACCGTGTCGCAAGTCAGCAATCCCAGGGCGACCGGGGTCGCGTATTCTGCGCCGGCATCGGCCAGACCGCGCGCCGCCTCGCCCGCCACGTAGTCGAAGTGCGGTGTCTCGCCCCTGATCACCGCGCCTACCGCCACCAGTGCGTCATACCGCTCGGTGGCGAGCAGCGCTCGCGCGGCAACCGGGAGCTCCCAGGCTCCGGGAACCCACACCAGATCCACATCCCCGGCAGAGACACCGTGGCGTACCAGGGCGTCCAGCGCGCCATCGGCAAGCGCCTGCGTGATGCTCTCGTTGAAGCGGCTCGCCACCACGGCGAAGCGACGGCCGGTACCGCGGGGCTCTCCGGTGAACTCTGCCATTCAGTGCGCCAGGAGGTGACCGAGCTTCGTGCGCTTTGCCGTCAGGTACAAACGGTTCTCCGCCGTCTCGTGCGGAATGATCGGAACGCGATCACTCACCCGCAATCCATAGCCTTCCAGTCCCACAAGCTTGTGCGGGTTGTTCGTGAGCGGTCGGATGGAGCGCAGGCCTAGATCGAGCAGGATCTGTGCACCGATGCCGTAGTTGCGCAGGTCCGGCTCGAAGCCCAGTCGCTGGTTCGCCTCCACCGTGTCCGCGCCCGTGTCCTGGAGCGCGTACGCCTTCAGCTTGTTGAGCAGCCCGATTCCGCGCCCCTCCTGGTCGAGATAGACCACCACGCCGCGCCCTTCGGCGGCGATCATCTCCATGGCTGTGTGAAGCTGCCAGCCGCAGTCGCATCGCATTGACCCGAACACGTCGCCGGTGAGACACCTGGAGTGCATGCGTACGAGCGTGTTCTCGCCATCGCCCAGGTCGCCGTAAACGAGCGCCACGTGCTCGTGATCGTCGACGGCGTTACGGAAGCCGACAATACGCCAGTCACCGAATTCAGTGGGTAGGCGAGCTTCCGCGACACGGTGCACGAGGCGTTCGTTCTGGAGCCGGTGCGCCACCAGTTGCGCGACGGTGATGAACTCAAGTCCGTGCCGCTCGCCGAAGGCCTCGAGTTGCGGCCGCCGGGCGGTCGTACCATCCTCGTTCAGGATCTCGCAGATCACCCCGGCCGGATACAGCCCGGCCAGACGCGCGAGATCAACCGCAGCCTCGGTATGGCCAACGCGCTGGAGTACACCGCCTCCGCGGGCGCGCAGCGGATGGATATGTCCGGGACGGCGCAGATCGCCCGGAACCGTGGCCGGATCGACTGCCACCTGGATGGTCTTGGCACGGTCATGCGCGCTGATCCCCGTAGTCACGCCGAACCGCGGAGCGGCATCGATGCTCACGGTGAAGGCGGTGCGTTGCTCCTCCGAGTTGACCTCGCTCATCTGTGCCAGCGCGAGCTGGTCGCAGCGTTCTGGCGTGAGCGCAAGGCAGATCATTCCCCCGGCGCGCTTGATCATGAAGTTGACGAGCTCGGGCGTGACCGCCGAAGCGGCGCAGACCAGGTCGCCTTCGTTCTCCCGATCCTCGTCGTCGGCGACGATCACCAGCCTGCCGGCGCGAATGGCGGAGATCGCCTGCTCGACGGTGCCGAACGGCATGCTAGCGCGCCTCCTGATGCAGATAAGGCGCGAGGAGGCGCTGCACATACTTCCCGATCACGTCGCATTCCACATGTACACGGTCGCCGGCGCCAAGGACCCCCAGCGTGGTGTGCGACAGCGTGTAGTCGATGAGAGAGATCTGGACGATGTCGGGAGCCGGCAGGGTGTTCACCGTGAGGCTCACCCCATCCACCGCCAGAGCCCCGTGCGGAACCATCAGGTCGGCCATGACATCGGAGATCGCGATGTTCACCAGCCAGCGATCATCGCTGCGCCTGACATCCTCAACCATGCCAACGCCGTCTACATGCCCCTGTACCACGTGGCCGCCCAACCGGTCGCCGGCACGCAGGGCGCGCTCGAGGTTGACGCGCGTGCCGGTGCGCCAGTCGCCGACGGTCGTTCGCTCCAGAGTCGTGCCGACCGCGGCAACGGTGAACCAGCTATCGCCTGGCTCGCGGACGGTGAGACATACGCCATTGAGCGCGATGCTCTCCCCGGCCTCGAGCGACTCGTATCCGCACGCAACGCGCAGCTCCAGACCGGCATCGGTCTGCAGCGTTCGCTCTATGGTGCCTATGTCGTCTACGATTCCGGTGAACAATCGCTCTCCCGCGCGGCGTACACGGTCATCAGATCCTCACCCAGCCGGCGGCGCTCCACCACCCGCCAGCGGTCCGCCATCCCAATACTGGTGGCGGGAGCATACGCGAACGCCGCCAGCGCGCCGGCACCGAGGATGACCGGAGCCTGAAAGATAATCAGACGGTCCACCAGCTGTGCCTCGAGGAAGGCGCCTGCCAGCCGCGCCCCCCCTTCCACGAGCACGGAACCGATCCCGCTGGCGCGCAATTCCCGAAGCCCGCCTGCAAGGGAGGGCCGCCGGATCACCACGACGCCAGCTGTCTTCAACGCCGCAACCCTTTCCGCGGGCGGCGCCTCGGCCACTACCAGAGTCGGAATCTCGCGTGCCGTGCTGACCAGCCGGCATGTAGGCGGCAGCCGGGCCATACGGTCGAACACTACTCGGCTCGGTGCTACCCGAGGTTGAGGATCGCCACGCACGGTGAGCACCGGATCGTCGATGAGGGCGGTTCCGATGCCGACGGCGACCGCGTCATGGCCGGCGCGCAGCCGATGCACCTCGCGTCTGGCGCGCGCACCGGTGATCCAGCGCGAGCCACCGGCCGCGTCCGCAACGGCGGCATCCATCGAGACCGCCAGCTTGAGTGTGACGAACGGACGGTCGGAAGCGAACCCGTGCAGGAAGTGCGCGATCAACTCCCGAGCCGGCCCTTCTTCGATGCCCGACTGAACCTCGATCCCGGCGCCCTTTATCCGGTCCAGTCCGCCCGCGGCGAGAGGATTGGGATCTCGCACGGCTACCACCAGGCGTCGCACGCCGGCTGAAATCACGGCGTCGGCACAGGGCGGCGTTTTCCCCGCGTGTGTACACGGCTCCAGGGTTACATATAGCGTGCTGCCGGCGGCGCGCGCGCCGGCCTGCCGCAGCGCCGCCTCCTCGGCGTGCTTACCACCATACTCGGCGTGATACCCTTCACCGACGACCTCGCCGTTCCGCACAACGACCGCGCCAACCATTGGATTGGGTGCGACGCGTCCGAGCCCGCGCCGCGCCAGTCCGATCGCGCGGCGCATGAAGGCGCGGTCGGCGGTGAGAGCCGCGCGCGCTGTCATGGCATCAGAGCCCGAAACGCAACCCCACCGTGCCGTATATCCGCGGCGCGTCGGCGCGCGGGCTGAACTGGT